>NZ_KV809536.1:109671-209742 GCF_001812605.1 Neisseria sp. HMSC073G10
ACCGGGGTTCGATTCCCCGTGGGCGTGCCAGTTTATAAAAAAGCGCAATCTGTTTCAGATTGCGCTTTTTTGCATTTATCGGTTTTGAAATGATTTGAACCTCTCTTTTTATCTGCTCATGCAGGTTGGCGTTTGTCATAATCTACTAAAAGCATTTATTATTACGCATCTAATAATCATAATTTAAGGGAAACGTTCATGGCGTGGCGGTTTGTGTTGCCTGCTTGGGTGGTTGGGGTAGTGCTTTCGTTTGCGTTGCCGTTTGTGCCGCCATGGTGGGTTTGGTTGTCTGTAATCATTGGCGCGCTTGCGTTATGTCGAAAATTTGCTGTGGCTTGGTTGGCTCTGGCCGTCTGCATGGGCATGGCGTTTGGTGTGTGGCGGACAGGGCTGGTGTTGGCCGGGCAATGGCCTGTAGGGGAGGTGGCGGCTAAAGTTTTGATGGTTGAAGTGGCGGATATGCCGCGTGATGATGGTCGGCGCGTGCAGTTTGCGGCAAGGGCTTGGGATGAGCGTGGGCAGGCTTTTGATTTGATGTTGTCGGATTATCAGCGGCGCGATTGGATGGTGGGCAGTCGGTGGTCTGTATCGGCGCGGGTAAGGCCGGTAATCGGTGAAGTGAATGTGCGCGGTTTGAACCGTGAAACATGGGCTTTGGCCAATGGTATCGACGGCATGGGTACTTTGGGGCGCGACAGGAAACTTGTGCGGCAAGGCGGTGGTTTTGGTTTGGCTAATATGCGTGATGCGGTAAGCCGAAGTTGGCAGAGAATAGGGGACAAATATCCTGAGTTTTCAGACGGCATAGGGCTGATGCGTGCTTTGAGTATTGGTGAGCAATCGGCGTTGCGGCCGCCTTTGTGGCAGGCATTCCGGCCTTTGGGGCTGACGCACTTGGTCAGTATTTCGGGCTTGCATGTAACGATGGTGGCGGTATTGTTTGCCTGGCTGATTAAGCGAATTTTTCGTTATTCGCCGTGGATTCCGGCAAAACCGCGTGTGTGGATATTGGCTGGTGGTGTTGCCGGGGCTTTGTTTTATGCGCTTTTGGCCGGTTTTTCCGTGCCGACGCAACGCAGTGTGTTGATGTTGGCTGCGTTTGCGTGGGCATGGTGGCGCGGCAGTGGCGGCTCGGGTTGGACGGCATGGTGGCAGGCTTTGGCCGTTGTTTTGTTGTTGGACCCGTTGGCCGTATTGGGCGTGGGAACGTGGTTGTCTTTCGGTTTGGTTGCTGCTTTGATTTGGGCGTCATCAGGCCGTCTGAAAGAGTCGGGCTGGCGGTTGGCTGTACGGGGGCAATGGGCGGCAACGGTGTTGTCGGTGGTATTGCTGGCCTATTTGTTTGCTTCGTTACCTTTGCTCAGTCCGTTGGTTAATGCCCTGGCTATTCCTTGGTTTTCTTGGGTGTTGACGCCGTTGGCTTTGCTGGGTTCGGTTTTTTCTTTTGAACTTGTCCAGTTGGTAGCGGCATTTCTGGCGGAATATACTTTGCGTGGTTTGGTATGGCTGGCTACGGTATCGCCTGAATTTGCCGTCGCAGTGGCGCCTGTGCCTTTGCTGGTGTTGGCGATGATGGCGGCTTTGCTGTTATTGCTGCCTAAAGGAATGGGCTTAAAACCTTGGGCATGTCTGGTTTTATTGGGTTTTGTGTTTTACCGTCCTGCCAAGCTGGAGGAGGGAGTGGCAAGAGTTACAGTGATGGATGCAGGGCAAGGTTTGTCGGTGTTGATACAAACGCGCAACCGCAATCTTTTGTTTGATACGGGAACGGAGCAAGTGGCGCAAACAGGTATTGTGCCGAGTTTGAACGCTATGGGTGTGCGCCGTTTGGACAGCCTGATTTTGTCGCACCATGATATTGACCATGACGGCGGTTTTCAAAGTGTAGCGGCTGTCGGTACCGATAAATTGCTTGCCGGACAACCTGAGTTTTATCCGAATGCAGAGTTTTGCCAAGAAGACAAATGGCAATGGGACGGCGTAGATTTCGAGTTGCTCAGGCCGTCTGAAAATGCAGGTAAGGAAGATAATGACCAAAGCTGCGTATTGCGTGTCGTAGCAAACGGCAAAGCCTTGTTGATAACCGGCGATTTGGGCGTGAAGGGCGAGGCAGGTTTGATTGAGAAATACGGCAATGCGCTGTATAGTCAAGTGTTGGTATTGGGACATCACGGCAGCAGCACGGCTTCGTCAGGCAGCTTTTTGCATACGGTTTCGCCACAATATGCCGTGGCATCCAGCGGCTATGCCAATGCCTACAAACATCCGACCGTTGCCGTACAAAATCGTGTCCGCGCGCATGGTATTACTTTGTTGAGAACGGATTTGTCAGGAGCGTTGGTGTTTGCTTTGGGACAGGACGATATATTTCAAGGCCGTCTGAAAAAGGATAAGTTTTATTGGCAGAAGAAACCGTTTGAGTAAAAAGGATAAAAGGCTGTCTGATAGATTTTTCAGACGGCCTTAATATTTTTTATTGACGGGCATTATCCAAATTTTGTGTGAATCCAATTGTGGATAGTTTGGTTTGATATTTGATAATAAAGAATAAATTAATCGTGATGAAAAAATAGGCAATTTGAAAATAGGGTAATAATCACAAAGTTCTTAGTAATTATCAGCATGATGTTCTGTATATCAAGTGGGAGCTGAAAGCAGCACAGAGTTTGTGCGTTTCTATAATGAAGACGCTGCGCAGCTGACAGCCGCCAATATTATCGGCTGATGGTTGTTTTAAAGTTTAAGGCCGTTTGCACCTGATATTTCATGTTCAGACGGCCTTAAACTTATATAATATCCAACCCATCTGTTTAAAAAGGCAATCCCCATGAACACCATACGCACCAAAATTTGCGGTATTACCCGACCTGAAGACGCGCTGGCCGCTGCCGAATTGGGCGCGGATGCCATCGGGCTGGTGTTTTACGCCAAGAGTAAACGGGCAGTGAATATTGAGCAGGCGCAGGCGGTTGTGAAAAACCTGCCTCCGTTTGTATCGGTGGTGGCCTTGTTTGTGAATGAAAACGAGCAAACCATCCGCGAGATTTTGCGTCAGGTGCCGATAGATGTGATTCAGTTTCACGGCGATGAAGACGATGATTTTTGCCGTCGGTTTGACCGCCCGTATTTGAGGGCCGTGCGCGTACAGTCCGCTGCCGATATTCAGACGGCCTGTGCCAAATTTCCGAATGCCCGCGCCTTGTTGTTTGATGCCTATCATCCGACTGAATACGGCGGTACGGGACAAAGTTTTGACTGGACCATGTTGCACGGCAATATCGGCAAACCGTGGATACTTGCCGGCGGATTGACTGCGGAAAACGTTGCCGAAGCGGTAAAAATCAGTGGCGCGGCGGCGGTGGATGTGTCCGGCGGCGTGGAAATCTCCGGCGGGGTTAAGAGCAGGGAGAAAATGGCGGCGTTTATTCAGGCAGTAAAGGCCGTCTGAAATTTTGTTTGAATTCAAAGCAACCGGAATACAGCTATGCAAGAGCCAATCGTCGAGTCCCACCCCTTCGCAGCCTTGTTGCCGCCGCAGGCAACAGTCATGATGATGGGGACGTTTCCGCCTAAAGAAGAAAAACACGCGATGCAGTTTCATTATCCGAATTTTCAAAATGATATGTGGCGTGTGTATGGGCTGGTGTTTTTCGGCGATGCGGCTCATTTTCAAAAGCAGGGCGAAAAGGCGTTTGATGCCGATAAAATCAAAGCGTTTTTGAGTGAGAAGGGAATTGCATCCTGTCCGACCGTGTTGAAGGCAATACGCGAACATGGCAATGCTTCGGATAAGTTTTTAAAAGTGATAGAAACCGTCGATTTGGCGGCAGTCTTGGTGCAAATGCCCGAGTGTCTCCATCTTTGCACTACCGGCGGTAAGGCAACCGAAGTTTTGTTGGAGATTCAAGGCAGCGGCATGAAGATGCCGAAGACCGGCGAAACAGTGCCGTTTCCCTATGCTGGACGTGATTTGACCCTGACGCGCCTGCCTTCGACTTCGCGTGCCTATCCTTTGAGTTTGGCGAAAAAAGCGGCGGCGTATCGGGCTTTTTTTGAAATGGCTGGATTGACTGTTTTTCAGGAGTAAGGCGATGGATCGTTATGAAATCTCTTTAATGGCGTTTATGGCTTTGTGGTGGCTTTTTAATGTCGTCTCAGTGTGGCTGAAGGCCAAACAATGGCATATAAAGGTATTGCTGGGCGGAACGCTTTTGTATGTGATACAAATATCTGCAGTCATTATGTCTGTTAACGGCCTTAATTGGATATTTTTGAACATAAGCACTATAAATACCAATGAGTTGATTATTGCTTTGCTTGTGCTTAACTTTCTGGGTTGTTGGTTGCTGGCACTGTGGCTGGGGATGTTGGTATTAAAACTATGCCTGAGAAGTAAAAACGAAGAACAATATATCGCGCCTCCGTTGGGTACGGCATTAGTTGCAACATCGAGCTGTACGCTGTTATTCCTATTTTGTCTGCTGATATTATTATTCAATTAGTTGCCGACAAGATGAATGGAAAACGGCTATAATTGCTGACAATTTTACTTTCAGACGGCCTTGTACTGAATCAGGCCGTCTGAAACCATAAAACGAACAAGGAAAAATCCCATGAAAAATTATCACGCTCCCGACGAGAACGGCTTTTTCGGCGAACACGGTGGCCTGTACGTTTCCGAAACCCTGATTCCTGCTTTGCAAGAATTGGCAGAAGCCTATAAAGCAGCGAAAGAAGATCCTTCATTTTGGGAAGAGTTCCGCCATGATTTGAAACACTATGTCGGCCGTCCCAGCCCTGTTTACCATGCCGCGCGATTATCTGAGCATTTGGGCGGCGCACAAATCTGGCTGAAGCGTGAAGATTTGAACCACACCGGCGCGCACAAAGTCAACAACACCATCGGTCAGGCATTGCTCGCCCGCCGCATGGGTAAAAAACGCGTGATTGCCGAAACCGGCGCGGGTCAGCACGGCGTGGCCTCCGCCACCGTTGCCGCACGCTTCGGCATGACTTGCGATGTGTACATGGGCGCAGACGATATCCAACGTCAAATGCCCAACGTGTTCCGCATGAAATTATTGGGTGCGAACGTGGTCAGCGTCGACAGCGGCAGCCGCACTTTGAAAGACGCGATGAACGAAGCCATGCGCGAATGGGTTGCGCGCGTGGACGACACATTCTACATCATCGGCACTGCCGCAGGGCCGGCGCCGTATCCCGAAATGGTACGCGATTTCCAATGCGTGATCGGCAATGAAGCCAAAGAACAAATGTTGGAAGCCATCGGCCGCCAACCTGACGTTGCCGTTGCCTGCGTGGGCGGTGGCTCGAATGCCATCGGTTTGTTCCATCCCTATATCGAAGAAGAAAACGTGCGTTTGGTCGGCGTAGAAGCCGGCGGTTTGGGCGTGGATACACCAGATCACGCCGCACCGATTACCAGCAAAGCCCCTATCGGCGTATTGCACGGTTTCCGCAGCTATTTGATGCAGGACGAAAACGGCCAAGTCCTGGGTACGCACTCCGTTTCCGCAGGCTTGGACTACCCAGGCATCGGTCCGGAACACAGCCATTTGAACGACATCAACCGCGTGGAATACACCGTTGCCAAAGATGACGAAGCACTCGAAGCCTTTGATTTGCTCTGCCGTTTCGAGGGCATTATTCCTGCGCTGGAATCCAGCCACGCCGTAGCTTGGGCGGTGAAAAACGCGCCGAAAATGAGCAAAGACCAAGTGATTTTGGTCAACCTCTCCGGTCGCGGCGATAAAGACATTAACACCGTGGCAAAACTCAAAGGCATTGAGTTGTAAGCCTTATTGATTGAGCAGTAAAGGCCGTCTGAAAAAGCTGGGTTTCAGTCTTTCAGACGGCCTTTGTTTCCGTAATGATTCAGCGTAGTATTTTATCTGCGCAAACTCTATCAAGTATCGGCGGCTAAGGAAATTTATCCTTCCAAACTGCGCGTGTACGCTTTCTAAACCGATTATCCAAGTTATCCATTTATTATGAAACATTTGGCAATCCATCTAAAACTATTGGGCATGGCAGCGTTTTGGGGCGCATCTTGGCCGATGGGGAGGATGTTGGGACAGGCGCTGCCGCCTTTAACGGGTGGTATGCTGCGCTTTTTAACGGCGGCAATCTTGCTTTTGGGCTGGCTGTTTGCACGGTATCGGTTGCGTACTTTGGCGGTTTTGTCGCGCAAACAATGGCTTGGATTGGCACTGGCGGCGGCATTCGGGGTATTTGGTTTTACTGTGTTGTCTATGCTGGGTTTGCAGCGGATTCCTGCTTCAAGGGCGACGGTGTTGGTCACGTTCAATCCTGTGTTGACGATGTTTTTTGCGGCTTTGTTGTTTGGCGAGAAGCTCAACGGCAAGATTGTGTCGGGTATGTTGTTGGCAGTGGCAGGCTCGATATGGGCGGTCACGCATGGCGAGATTGCGGCATTTTTGTCGGGCGGCGGCATAGGGTGGGGCGAAGTGCTGGTGTTTTGCAGCCTTTGCTGTTTGGTTACTTATACGATGATAGGCAGGGCGGTGTTGCAGGGGATTGATGCGCTGACGGTCACTGTGGCCACCGCTTGGTTGGGTGCAATGATGTTGCTGCCGCCTGCGCTGATTTCAGACGGCCTGCCGTTTGGTATGCTTGCCGAAATGGACGGCAGGGGCTGGTTTGCTTTGATTGGCCTGTCTGTCGGCGCAACGGTTTTGAGCTATGCGTGGTATTTTGAAGGCGTAAAGACTTTGGGTGCCGGCAGCGCGGCGGCGTACATTACTTTGGTGCCGGTATTCGGCATTTTATGTTCCGCTTGGTTTTTGGGCGAGGCATTGCATATTTCCTTGGTTGCCGGCTGTTTGGCGGCAGTGGGCGGATTGGCGTTGATGCAGTACGGAAGACGTGCCGTCTGAAAAGGTAAAGATGTTATATAATAACGAAAATTGTCAATCTGTCTTTAAAAAGAATATGTCCGAACCGTCTTCCCTGCTCGATTTCGACCGCGCCCATCTGCTCCATCCCTATACGTCCATGACCGACCCGTTGCCTGTTTATCCGGTGCACCGTGCGGAGGGCGTGCACATCGAATTGGCGGACGGTACGCGGCTGATTGACGGGATGTCGTCTTGGTGGTGTGCGATACACGGCTATAATCATCCTGTTTTGAATCAGGCGGTTGAGGCGCAGATTAAACAGATGTCGCATGTGATGTTCGGCGGTTTGACGCACGGGCCGGCGGTGGCGTTGGGCAAATTATTGGTCGGGATTTTGCCGCAGGGTTTGGACCGTATTTTTTATGCGGATTCGGGTTCGGTTTCGGTGGAAGTCGCGCTGAAGATGGCGGTGCAATACCAGCAGGCGCGGGGTTTGACGGCGAAGCAGAATATCGCGACGGTGCGGCGCGGGTATCACGGCGATACTTGGAACGCGATGTCCGTCTGCGATCCGGAAACGGGGATGCACCATATTTTCGGCAGCGCTCTGCCGCAGCGTTATTTTGTCGATAATCCGAAAAGCCGTTTCGATGATAAATGGGACGAGGTGGATTTACAGCCTGTCCGCGCCTTGTTTGAAGCGCATCATGCGGATATCGCCGCCTTTATTTTGGAACCGGTCGTGCAGGGCGCGGGCGGCATGTATTTTTATCATCCGCAGTATCTTCGCGGGTTGCGCGATTTGTGCGACGAATTTGATATCGTGTTGATTTTTGACGAAATCGCCACCGGCTTCGGGCGCACAGGTAAGATGTTTGCCTGCGAACACGCGAATGTCGTGCCGGATATTATGTGTATCGGCAAGGGTTTGAGCGGCGGCTATATGACGCTGGCGGCGGCAGTCACTTCGCAAAAAGTTACCGAAACGATTTCGCGCGGCGAAGCGGGCGTGTTCATGCACGGACCGACATTTATGGCGAACCCGCTGGCCTGTGCCGTTGCCTGCGCTTCGGTCAAACTGCTTTTGTCCCAAGATTGGCAGGCAAATATCCGCCGCATCGAAAGTATCTTAAAAGGTCGTCTGAAAACCGCATGGGACATTCGCGGCGTGAAAGATGTGCGCATTTTGGGTGCCATCGGGGTAATTGAGCTGGAAAAAGGCGTAGATATGGTGCGTTTTCAAGCGGATTGCGTGGCGCAGGGCATTTGGGTGCGCCCCTTCGGCAGGCTGGTGTATCTCATGCCACCTTACATTATTTCAGACGACCTCTTGACCGAACTTGCCGACAAAACCGTACAAATTTTGAAGGAACACAGCAAATGAAAGGCGTTTACTTCGTCAGCGGCATTGATACGGACATCGGCAAAACCGTCGCCACCGGCGTGTTGGCAAAACAATTGTTGCAGCAGGGCAAAAGCGTAATCACGCAAAAGCCTGTGCAAACTGGTTGCCAAGACATCGCTGAAGACATCGCCGTCCACCGTAAAATCATGGACATACCCATGCAGGAAGCCGACAAGCAAGGGCTGACCATGCCCGAAATCTTCGGCTATCCCGCCTCGCCCCATCTCGCCGCCCGTCTTGACGGCAGGGCTTTGGATTTGGACAAAATCCGTACCACCACTCAAGAATTGGCGACGCAATACGAAATCGTCTTGGTCGAAGGCGCGGGCGGATTGATGGTGCCGCTGACGGAAGATTTGTTGACCATTGATTATATTAAGCAACAGGCTTATCCCGTCATCCTCGTTACCAGCGGACGGCTCGGCAGCATCAACCACACCCTGCTCAGCTTTTCCGCGCTTAAACAATACGGCATCCAGTTGCACAGCCTGATTTTCAACCATATTCACGACAGCAAAGATGAGACCGTTGCCGGCGATACCTTGGAATACCTTAAAGGCCGTCTGAAAGATGAGTTTCCCGAAGCCCAATGGCAGGAGTTGGCCAAGACAGAGGTGTCAGATGGAGCTTGATATACCGCGTGGCACGCTTTGTTCATATGTCGAAGCTTCAAGTCTTTTGTCGTCTAAGGCCGGACATCTGCTGACCGCTTCTTCGCTAACTGCCGCTCTGCGCGCATCCGGCAAGGATTTTTCAGTCGAGCCGGTGTATTTGGGTTTGACGAAGGGTGTGGAAAACGGAGACGAAATCTTTGTGCGCGATGTTTTGCTGAAACTGGACGGCGAAACAGTGATACAAGCCAGAAGTGCGTGCCGACCGGATAGCCGTCTATGGACAGAATTATTGGATTGCGGAACGCAGCCTTTGGGTGAGCGCCTGTTTGACGGTACATTGCCGTTGAAACGTTCGGATTTTGAGTTTCTTCGTTTTGAAGATTTAGACCATCCATCTTTCAGACGGCCTATTACCGCGCGCCGTTCGTATTTCGATTGGAACGGCGAAATATTGGAATTAACAGAATATTTCTTATTGAAATTAATAGATTTATACCGCTAAGGCCGTCTGAAAATAAAACCGATTACCGATGTTTGTCATAATTCTGTTATAATACAATAAATTAAATTGTTAAGATCTGTTTAATTTCAGACGGCAATACATTATAATAAGAGCTAAGGCTCTAAAAAACCGTTCCTTCCGAATCGACACATAAACAACGACACATTACATCAATGAACATAAGGCGATTTTTCCTACAATTTTTACCGCGTTACGCTGTCGGACGGATGGTGATATACGCCAAACTGATGCGTATCGACAAACCTATTGGCACACTGCTTTTGCTGTGGCCGACTTATTGGGCATTGTGGATTGCGTCTAAAGGTGTTCCCGACGCGGATATTTTTATTGCCTTTAGCGCAGGCACATTTTTGATGCGCAGCGCAGGTTGCGTGGTGAATGACTTTGCCGACCGCAATTTTGACGGTGCAGTAGAGCGCACCAAAAACCGCCCGTTTGCCAAAGGTTTGGTTTCTAAAATCGAAGCGCTGCTTTTGACCGTCATGCTGTGTCTGATGGCGGCTTTATGCTTGGTGCAGCTCAACCGCTTTACTTGGCTGATGAGCCTTCCGGCCTTGTTCCTTGCCATCACATATCCCTTTACCAAACGCTTTTTCCCGTTGCCGCAGTTTTATTTAGGACTGGCATTTTCGTTCGGCATTCCTATGGCCTTTGCCGCCGTGCAAGGCCGAGTGCCTCCCGAAGCGTGGCTGATGTTTACCGCCAATGCCTTATGGACGTTGGCTTACGACACAATTTATGCCATGGCGGACAAAGAAGACGATTTGAAAATCGGCATTAAAACTTCGGCAATCACATTTGGCCATCACGACATTACTGCCTCTATGCTTTGCCATTTTTGGTTTACGGTATTGATGGCGGTGTTGGGTATTAAAATCGGTGCAACTTGGCCGTATTGGTTGATATTGCCGATAACTGTTTATTGGCAGTATCAGCAATATGTTGTCATCCGTACGCGCAATCGCCAGTTGTGCTTCCAAACGTTTTTGGCCAACAACCGCATCGGTTTAGCGTGGTTTTGCGGATTGGTCTGCCATTATTTCTGGTTGTTTTTGGTTTCCAAACTGTTTTAAAAGACTAGGTTGAGGCCGTCTGAAAAGAAAGGGAAAAGGGGTATGCCGAACATACCCCTTTTCATTTGAATCATAGTTTGGCCAGTGATAGCATTTTTACTTTAAATTCAATATAAGCAAACAGTTGGATTATTTTTAGCTTGTTAAAAAATATCAAAAACAACATGGAAAATGTTAGCAGGGCGAGTGTAAATTACGCCTTCAGGATTGAGATTTGCACCGACAATCGGTACAATCCCATTGTTTTGCGACATTTAAAAGAGATACACATGAGCCTGATCGGCGAAATTTTACCTTTGTCCCATATCGTTTTGGATTTGGAAGTCAGCAGCAAAAAGCGCCTGTTTGAAGAGGCCGCCCAGCTGCTGGAGAATGAAGCAGAATTACCGAATACCAACGTGTTCGACTGCCTGTTTGCCCGTGAAAAGCTTGGTTCGACCGGTTTGGGGCAGGGGGTGGCGATTCCTCACGGCCGTCACGCATGCGTGAAAAAAGCCACCGGTGCGTTTATCCGCACCAAAGAGCCTGTTGCCTTTGATGCGCCCGACGGCAAACCCGTTTCCCTGATTTTCATCCTGCTTGTGCCTGAAAACGCTACCGGCGAACATTTGGAAGTCTTGTCCAAATTGGCCGGCAGATTCTCTCAAAAAGCCATCCGTGAAGCATTGATGGCCGCGACTTCTGCCGAAGAAGTACGCACACTCCTGACCGAAGAGTAATTCATGCCCAGCATATCCGTCCGCCGCCTGTTTTCCGATAATCAGCACAAACTCGAACTTGCTTGGGCTGCCGGTAATTCCGGCGCGGACAACCGTATCGGTGTCGAAGCCGATAAACCCGTCTTGGCCTTGGTCGGCCACTTAAACTTTATCCATCCCAACCAAATTCAAGTTGTCGGCGTAGCCGAAGCCGAATATTTACGCCGTCTGGAATCGGGTGAGCTCAACTATGATTTCGGCGAGCTTTTCGATATCCCCATGTCTTTGGTCATCGTCGCCAACGGCTTGCCAGTTTCGCCCAAATTACGCGATTATTGCCATACCAACAGTATCCCCTTGCTGACTTCCAAACAGGAAAGCCCGCACCTGATGGACGTTTTGCGGATTTATCTGCAACGTACATTGGCTGCTTCCACCATCAAGCACGGCGTATTTTTGGATGTATTTGAAGTGGGCGTACTCATTACCGGACAATCCGGCTTGGGTAAGAGCGAATTGGCATTGGAGCTGATTTCGCGCGGCCACAGCCTGATCGCCGATGATGCAGTCGAACTCTTCCGTACCGGCCCGGAAATGCTGGAAGGCCGTTGTCCGCCTATGCTGCGTGATTTCCTCGAAGTACGCGGTTTGGGCATACTCAATATCCGCCATATTTTTGGCGAAACCTCCATCCGTCCGAAAAAAATCCTCCAGCTGATTATTAATTTGGTTCCGGCCGACGACGGATACATGAAACAACTCGATCGATTGAGCATCCGTACCGAAACTGAATCTATCCTCAACGTCAGCGTCCGTTCCGTTACCCTGCCTGTTGCAATCGGTCGAAACTTAGCAGTATTGGTTGAAGCTGCAGTACGCAATTACATCCTTCAATTGCGCGGTAAAGACAGCACCAAAGAATTCCTCGAACGCCATCAAACACAACTCAAAGAAAACGAACAAAATCATGAAAATCGTCCTGATTAGCGGCTTATCCGGCTCAGGAAAATCCGTAGCCCTCAAACAACTCGAAGATTTAGGCTATTATTGCGTCGATAATCTGCCTTTGGAAATGTTACCTTCGCTGGTGTTGTACCATATTGAACGCGGCGAAGAAACTCAGCTCGGTGTCAGCGTTGATATCCGTTCCGGTATCAATATCCAAGAAGCGCAAGAGCAAATCCAATATTTACGTGACGAAGGACATCAGGTCGAAGTCCTTTTTGTTGAAGCAGAAGAGGGCGTTTTGGTGCGCCGCTTCTCAGAAACCCGTCGCGGACATCCTTTGTCCGGTCAAAACCTGACTTTGTTGGAAAGCCTGCAAAAAGAACGAGAGTGGCTCTTCCCGCTTAGAGACATCGCATATTGCATCGATACGTCCAAAATGAACGCACAGCAGCTGCGTTATGCCGTTCAACAATGGCTCAATATTGAACGTGTCGGCTTGCTGGTTATTCTTGAATCCTTTGGTTTCAAATACGGCGCTCCTAATAATGCCGACTTTATGTTTGATATGCGCAGCCTGCCTAATCCGTATTACGATCCGGAATTACGCCCTTTTACCGGCATGGACAAACCTATTCAAGATTATTTGGGCCAGCAGCCGTTGGTTCAAGAAATGGTTGATGACATCGACCATTTTATTAGCCGCTGGCTGCCGCGCCTGCAACAAGAGAGCCGAAGTTATGTAACGATTGCCATCGGTTGTACCGGCGGGCAACACCGCTCCGTTTATGTTGTGGAAAAACTGGCCGAGCGCCTCAAAGGCCGTTACGAACTCCTTGTCCGCCACCGTCAGGCACAAAGCTTGGCAGGACGCTAACTTGCCGTTTCAGACGGCCTCAAAGGAAGAAACCATGAAAAAAATCAGTCTGACCGCATTATCCCTGCTTATCTTGACCGCTTGTGCAACAGAGCCTGTTACTGCTTACCGTTGGCACCGTACCGGTGCAAGCGAAGCCGAAGTTTCCCGCCAAATCAATACCTGCAAATCACAAGTTCAAAATGGAACCAAACGTGGCAATACATCCAAAACGTTTGAGCAATGTATGGATGAAGCAGGTTATTACAGCTACGAGCATGGCAATCTCTAAATCCTGATTAACCGATTATCCAAATACCGAGGCCGTCTGAAAAACAATGATTTTTCAGACGGCCTCAGATACGAATAGAAAGAATAAAAAGACATGGCTATCCAATGGTTTCCCGGCCACATGAACAAGGCAAAAAAAGCCATTGCCGAACGCATTAAAAGCGTTGATATGGTGATTGAGATGCTGGACGCGCGTATGCCTGCTTCCAGCGAAAACCCCTTGCTTGCCCAGTTGTCCAAAGGCAAGCCAAAACTCAAAATCTTAAACAAGCAAGACCTTGCCGATCCCGAGCGCACCAAAGTTTGGCTCGAACACTACAACAGCCGTCAAGATACCCGCGCCATTGCGCTTGATTCTTCCGAAACCGGCGCGCACGGCAAAATTACCCAAGCCTGCCGCGCTATGATTCCGCATCGCCAAGGTATTGAGAAGCCGCTGCGTGTCCTGATTTGCGGCATTCCCAACGTCGGTAAATCTACCTTGATTAACGGTATGATCGGCAAAAAATCTGCCAAAACCGGTAATGAACCCGGTATTACCAAAGCCGAACAGCGCCTTTTCCTTGCCGACGATTTCTGGCTTTATGATACCCCCGGTATGTTGTGGCCAAAAATTATCGTCGAAGAAGGCGGCTATAACCTTGCAGCCGGCGGTGCAGTCGGACGCAACGCGCTGGACGAAGAAGAAGTGGCGCTTGAGCTTTTGGATTCCCTCCGCCGCCATTATCTGGCCCTGTTGCAAGAGCGTTATCAAGCCGACAAAGATCCAAGTAGCCATTGGGACGATACTTCTTGGCTGGAGTGGATTGCCAAAAAACGCGGTGCGGTTTTGAGTGGTGGACGGATCAACTACCAAAAAGCCGCTGAAAATATCCTGACTGATTTCCGTGAAGGAAAAATCGGCAGAATCACGCTGGAAACGCCAAACCAATGGGAAACTTGGCTGAAAAAAGCCAGACAGAAAGAGGCCGAACTCAAAGCCATTCGCGAAGCCAGAAAGGCGGAAAGAAAAGGGCAGCAGCCTTCAGCCGATTAATCTAAAAGGCCGTCTGAAATCTATTTTCAGACGGCCTTTTGTTGGGATAGACAATTACAGGGCAGTACGGCTGAAGCTGTCCAGAGCTTTATCGGTTTGGATTTGGTTGAATTGCATGATGGTTTTGTCGCCTTGCTTTTCGTCCAATTCGATTTTTCTTACCAGCGTATCGCCGTTGATTTCGATACGGTTGAAGATTTGGCGGGTAATGGTGGTTTTCGGAGTCAGGGTCAACGTCCATTTTTTCTCGTTGCCGTTTAATTTCAAATCAAATTGTTTTTCCAAACCTTGAGTATTGCCGCCCAAAAGGTCGAGGAAGAGTTTGATTTGGCGGCTTTGGCCGTTGAGCTTGCTGGCATTTGGGTTGACCCATTGGCTGCCGTTCCATTGCATGATGCCGTCTGAACGCACGCGTAGGGTGGTTTCAAATGGTTTTTGCATTTTCCAGAGCAGGCCTTTTTGTGGGACAAGGGTAAAGCTGCCGCTGGTGGTCATGGGTTTGCTGAGGGATTTGAGTTGGCGTTGTTGGACAAAATTGCCTTGCACGTTTTGCGGTTTTTGCAGGGTTTGTGCCAATTCGGCAGGGGAAAATGCCCACAAAGCCGGAGCGCTGATGAGGAGAGTAAGAGAAAGAATGGTTTTTTTCATTGTGCTTCCATAAGATTTGAGGCCGTCTGAAAGTTCAGACGGCCTTTTGTTACTTTAATTATAAGGCTGACAAGGCCTGATTAAAGGTTGCGCTTGGACGCATCGCTTGTGCGGCTTTTTCAGGATTGGCTGCGTAGTAGCCGCCGATGTCGACCGCTTTGCCTTGTACGGCAGAGAGTTCTTCAACGATTTTGGCTTCATCGGCAGTCAAAGCGGCTGCCAATGGAGCAAATGCGGCTTTCAGTTCGGCATCTTTGTCTTGCGCCGCCAATTCTTGCGCCCAGTAGAGGGTGAGGTAGAAATGGCTGCCGCGGTTGTCGAGTTCGCCCGCTTTGCGTTTAGGCGATTTGTCGTTCAACAGCAGTTTTTCGGTGGCTGCATCCAAAGTGTCGGCGAGGACTTGGGCTTTGGCGTTGCCGGTTTTTTGCGCCAAATGTTCAAACGATACGGCGAGTGCGAGGAATTCGCCCAAAGAGTCCCAACGTAAGTGGTTTTCTTCGAGGAATTGTTGAACATGTTTCGGTGCAGAACCGCCCGCGCCGGTTTCAAACATACCGCCGCCATTCATCAATGGAACGATAGACAGCATTTTCGCGCTGGTACCCAGTTCCAAAATTGGGAACAAGTCGGTCAGGTAGTCGCGCAGGACGTTACCGGTTACGGAGATGGTGTCTTCGCCGTTTTTCAGACGGCCCAAGCTGAATTTAGCGGCTTCTTCAGGAGCGAGGACGCGGATGTCGAGGCCGTCGGTATCCAGTTCGGCAAGGTAGGCTTTAACCTTGGCGAGCAGGCTCTTGTCGTGCGGGCGGTTTTCGTCGAGCCAGAACACGGCTGGTGTATTGCTCAGACGGGCGCGGTTAACAGCGAGCTGTACCCAGTCTTTAACCGGAGCGTCTTTGGTTTGGCACATACGCCAGATGTCACCGGCTTCAACGTCGTGTTGCATCAGGACATTACCTGCTGCATCAATGACTTGAACTTGGCCGTCGGCTTCGATTTCGAAAGTTTTGTTGTGCGAACCGTATTCTTCGGCTGCTTGCGCCATCAGGCCGACGTTAGGAACGGTACCCATGGTTGTCGGATCGAATGCGCCGTGTTCGCGGCAGAAGTCGATGGTTGCTTGGTAAACGCCGGCGTAGCTGCTGTCCGGAATCACGGCTTTGGTGTCTTGCGCTTTGCCGTCTTTATCCCACATGCGGCCGGAGTTACGAATCATTGCAGGCATAGAAGCATCGACGATGACATCACTAGGAACGTGCAGGTTGGTAATGCCTTTGTCGGAATCAACCATGGCCAAATCAGGGTTGGCAGCGTAAACGGCAGCGATTTCAGCTTCAACGGCGGCGCGGGTGTCCGCATCCAGTTTGTCCAGATTAGCAAGCAGGTTGCCGAAGCCGTTGTTGACGTTGACGCCTGCGGCAGCCAATTTGTCACCGAATTTTTCAAAGACAGGCGCGAAGAACACTTTGACGGCGTGTCCGAAGATAATCGGGTCGGACACTTTCATCATGGTGGCTTTCATGTGCAGTGAGAACAATACGCCTTTTGCCTTCGCGTCTTTCACTTGTTCGGCAAGAAAGGCGAGCAGGGCTTTTTTGCTCATCACGGTCGCGTCGATGATTTCGCCGGCTTTCAGGGCAACAGGCTCGCGCAGCTCTTTTTTGTTGCCTTGTTTGTCGGTGAACACGATGGATACGGAAGTCGCTTCAGGTACGGTAACAGATTGTTCATTATGAAAAAAGTCGCCGCTTTGCATGGTGGCAACGTGGGTTTTGGAGTCTTTGGTCCATGCGCCCATGCTGTGCGGATGTTTTTTCGCAAAGTTTTTCACTGCTTTAGGCGCGCGACGGTCAGAGTTGCCTTCACGCAGGACAGGGTTTACCGCGCTGCCTTTGATGCGGTCGTAGCGTTCGCGTACGGCTTTTTCTTCATCGGTTTGAGGGTCAGCAGGATAGTCGGGAACGGCAAAGCCTTTAGACTGCAATTCTTTAATCGCGGCCGTCAGTTGCGGTACGGATGCGCTGATGTTCGGCAGTTTGATCACGTTTGCATCGGGTTGTTTCACCAGTTCGCCCAATTCGGCAAGCGCATCAGGTACGCGTTGCGCTTCGGTCAGGTATTCTGGAAACGCCGCTAAAATACGGCCGGAGAGAGAGATGTCGCTGGTTTTGACATCAATATCGGCGTGGCGGGTAAACGCCTGCACGATTGGCAATAGGGATTGAGTGGCCAATGCAGGAGCTTCGTCGGTGTAGGTATAGATAATGGTGGATTTAGTCATGGGATTATTCTCTATGTAGGTTAAGTTTTTCTTTTCGGGCACATCGCGAGAAGAAACGTGCTAAGCCTATTATGGCATATTTCGGCGGATTTGGTTGTTGTTTTGATGTTATTGTTTTTTAAGTTGCGGAAAAGAAAAAGGCCGTCTGAAAAGACAGCCTAAATATAAGGACTTATCCGATAATCAAAACAGCATTGCTGCCGCCGAAGGCAAATGACGAGCTGGCGGCAATGCGTTTTTCAGACGGCCAGCGGCTGTTTTCGTCGGTCAAAGCGATGTTGGGCAGCTCGGAATCGGGTACGTTGTCCCATTGTTGCGGCGGCAGTTTGCCTTCCGGATTGTATTGGCGGTTGGCCATCAACCAAGCAAACGCGGCTTCAATCGCACCGGCTGCGCCCAAGGTATGGCCGGTGGATGGCTTGGTTGACGTGCAAAGGGTGTGGCTGCCAAATACTTCGGCAACGGCTCGGCTTTCCATGCTGTCGTTGTGCTGCGTGCCGGTGCCGTGCAGATTGATCCAGCCGATGTCTTCCGCTTTCAAACCGGCTTTATCCAAAGCGGCCTGAAAAGATTGGGCTGCACCCAAACCATCGGGGCGGGGCGAAGACATATGGTAGGCATCGCTGCTTGCGCCGTAGCCCAGCAACTGCATTTCGCCGTCAAAATCAGCATCGCGCGTCATTACGAAAAATGCGGCCGCTTCGCCGATATTGATGCCGTTGCGATTGGTAGAAAAAGGCTTGGCGATGCCGTCTGAAAGCACTTCCAAAGAGGCAAAACCATTAATCGTCAGCGGAGAGAGCGTATCCGCGCCACCACAAATCACGGCATCACACAATCCGGCACGAAGCAATCGGGCTGCGCTGATGAGGGCACGTGCGCCGGAAGTGCAGGCGGTGGAGACGGTATAGCGTAAGCCGTCCAAACCGTAAACTTGGGCGATAAATTCGGAGGGAGAAGCCATGGTGTGTTGCAGCTGTTTGAATGGAACATCCTTCCACTCACCACCTTGGACAACGTGTTGGAACAAGGGGATATTTTCGTCTGCGCCACTGGTGGACGTACCGGTAACGACAGCAATCCTTTCTTTGCCGTAACGGGCAATGGCCGTCTGAATCAGTCCGTCTATTTGCGAAAGCGCGTGCAGGATAAGTTGGTTGTTGCGGCTGCGATGCGCTTCGGGAATGTTATCGGGCAGAGGCATCAGGGTTTCTTTGACTGCACCGAAAGCATGTGTTTTGCCTTTTACCCATTGGTCTGAAAAAGTCAGAGGCGTGTTTTCAGACGGCGTGAGTAAGGCATCGGCATGAACTTGCAAGCCGCTACCCAATGCGCTGGTCAGTGCCGGACGGCTGAGATAAACAGGAGTATTCATGAATTAGTCTTCTGCAATCGGGCTGACCGTCCAGAAAGTTTGGTCGGGGAAGCCGATAAGGAATTGTTCGGAATGGTGGGCGACACACCACAAATCACGCTCGCGGTAGCTGAACACCGCGCCTTTGCCGTCAGGGCAGAAGCTTTGATGGGTGGCGTTTTGTTGGCGGGCTTCAGGGTAAAGCGTGGCGGCGTGTTCGGCGGCCAAAAGCGGCAACAAGGCGGCAAACAGTCGGCGCGAACTGGCATTTGGCATCACAAAGCCGTCGTTTTTCCAGCCTTTGGTACTGACCGATTGACGCGATACCGGCGCCCCCAGTGCATCGGTTTGGACAAAGCGAATGCCGTCTGAATGAGGTTCGACTGCCAAGAGATTGGTTTGAACGGTTTGCCCCGCCGCATTAGTCTGCTCAAGTTTGAACCATTGGCCTTCTTTGGAAAGCGGCGGCAGCGTTTGCGGATGGGGGAGCGAGGTCGCGCATGCTGAAAGCAGCAGTGCGGCAAGCAAAGGGATAAATCGCATAAGGTTTTATCTATCGGTCAAAATATTTAATGGTGTGGATGAAGTTTCAGACGGCCTGTTCCGTTTTCAGTCTAGGCCGTCTGAAAGGCATTCGTCCTTTATTCTACCTTCAAATCGCCCACCAATGCGGCAGCAGGCTCTCGCTGATGACAAAGCGCAGGAAATGTTGTTTTTCCAATACGCAAACTTTAAAGCCTTGTTTGTTCAGCAAAGCGGAAGCAACCGAACCTGAAGAGCCTTAGCCGATAACGGCAACGTCAAATTCGACGGGTATTTGAAAATACCTTTGATTTTAATAATGCTTAAACCGCTATATGAAATTTTTCAGACGGCCTTTTGCAATTTGGCGATAGAAGTCGAAACAAAATATAGCTTCAATTTTAATCGTCTTCATCTTTTGTCTAATTTTTCAACAATGTGCCTGCCAGCCAAATATTGAATGCCACACCGATGGTAACCGTCATGCCGAACGCGGCAACAGCGGGCGTGTTGCTGATGGCGAGCAGGGCAAAGGAAATGGCTGTCGTCGCGGCGGCAAGCAGCATACCGCCTAATTTTGCCGGGGCGCTATGGTGTGCTGTGGCAGCATAGACGGCATAGTCCACGCCGATGGCGGATACTAAAAGCAGTCCGAACATGGCAAACAGGCTGACGGGAATGCCGGCCAAACCGAGTACGGCAACGGTGCAGATGGCGGCGGCCAGCGGCACGGCAAGGATTTTGCTGCCGCGTTTGAAACCAAACATTTTCCACAAAAGTAACCATGCCAACGCATAGGAAGCCAGTTTCAACCATGCGGCCTGATTGCGCGTGTGGTGGAAAAGCTCGTTTAAGTGGGCGCGCTTGTCTGCCCAATGTACGCCGGAGACGTGTTGCGCCACGGCGCGTACGGCGGCTTCATCGGTCATGCCGTTCAAACGCACGACGGCAGCAAAACGGCCTGGTTCCACTTCGCCCAAATACAAGGAACGCCAAGCTTCTGCCAAATCGGTATTCAGGCCGTCTGAAAGCGACAATGGTTGCGTATCAGCAGCTTGCAGCAGGGCATCGCGTACGGTTTTGCGCGGAATACCTATTTCGGTAAGCGGTTTCCAGCTATCAGGCAACTTGGTCAATTCGCGCAGGCGGTTTTGCAGTTTTTGCTGCTCCGTTGTTGGCAGGATGAATTGGTCGGGCGATTGGATCCCGGAAAGTTTGCCTTGCGCGATTAAGGGCTGCAGGGCGCGGCCGAGTTCGGCGGTTTTCTTCAATAGGGCATCTTCGCTTTGTGCTTCGGCCACCAAATATTTGCCGCCAAAATCCGTGCCGCTCAACTGGCCGATCTGTTGTACTTCGGCCAACATCGCGGTCGGCATATTGACCCATTGACGGATGTCGTCACGCCAGTCGCTGCGCCACAGCCCGACTGCCAGCAAAATTCCGCCCACGATTAACCAGCCGCGTTTGTGCAGGCGGTTTTTCAGACGGCCTGACAAGGAGTAGAGCTTTTCGGTTAATGCGGCAAAAGGCACGGTTTTGGCACGGTAGCGGCGAAACAGCGGCGGCAGCCATAAAACGGTGGCACCAAACGCGCCAAATAAGGCAAAGCCTGAAAATACGGCGGTTTGGCGAAGTACAGGCAAAGGGGTGAACCACAGCAGCGCGTAGCCCAAGACGGTAATTGTCAGGCTGACGGCAAAACTTGGCAAGACATGTTTCATTGCCGATTCAGCCTGCCAAACGGTCTTTTCAGACGGCCCAAATACCGACGGAGCAAGCCAGTGCAACGGGAAATCCACCAACATCCCCACCAAGCTGGTGCCGATAACGATGGTCAGGATATGCACTTCGCCGAATACTAATAAAGCGACCGCCAATCCGGTCAACATACCAGCGGCCAGCGGCAAGGACAGCAAAAATACTCGGCCGCTGCGGAAGACCCACAACAGCAGCGCAAAGGTCAGCCCAAGCCCGACCATACTCATCAACCGGCTTTCTTTTTCTGCGGCTGCTTTGGATACGGCGGTGAACAATGCGCCACCTGCGTTTAAGGTTTCCGCGCCGTTTTCCGAAGCGATTTGACGGCTTTGCGTCATCAGCGGTAAGAGGGCGTCGTTGCCGGAAAATTGATCGCCACCTGCGAGCCGTCCGCGCAAAAATACCCAAGTTTTGCCTTTGTCTTCGGCAAACAGCATGCCGTTGTCCATGTCCCACTGCAAACGGCTTTGCGGATTGGCTTTGTCGGCAACAAAGCGTCCGAAGCCCAGCCAGTCTTGTTCTAAAGACAAAGGGGAGGGGGCGGCAAACGGATTGGCTGCGGCTTCTGCACGCGCTTGAAAATAGGCTTGCGGCTGCTCAAACAACAGGCGGATTTCGTCTTGCGGCAAAACCGCCAAGCTCAGCTTCTGCATATCCGCCCGCACTTTGTCCAAATTCGGCGTCATACTGCTGTCGACTTGTTCAAATATGCCGCTTTTGCGCCATGCGTCGGCAATTTGTGAGGCCGTCTGAAAAGCGGTTTCGGCATCGGTACTGCCGGCAAGCAAAATAACTTGCGAATTGAGCTGCGCTTCTGCGGCTTTATCCGCGGCCGTCAGCAAGGCATCGGGTTGCTGCTCGCTTGGCAACAACGCGGTCAAATCGGTTTGGATACGCGTTTGTGAAGCAAAGGCATAAACCAAAAACAGGGTAAGAAACAGGATAAGGGCAGTATAGAGGCGGTTTAGGAGGCGAAGATTCATCGTTCAGACGGCCTTTTGCAAATGCTGCTGTTGGTGTGTGGAATAAGTAAAAGTGCAGTAAATTAAATCAGATTATTATTATTTTGTCAGTTGTTAGATAGTTTGCCGGTCGGTTAAATCATTGGATTTGAGCGAACCGAAAAACTGCCATTGCAGAGCGACGGCTTTTCCCTTCCAAACGCAGGCAAGTGCCATCGTATCCGCCAAAATCGCGCTTGTGCCGTGCCAATCGGTTTGCTTTCCAGCGCGTAAACCGACGGGTTGCCCTGAATCGAAAACATAGCCGACCGATTTCATGTCTGACGGGAAATCCAAATTCGCCGCTTTAATCAATGCTTCTTTGAAACACCACAATCGGTAAAACGTTTCAGACGGCCAGTTTTCCGTTTCCAAAAAGTCTTGTTCTTCCTGAGTGCAGACCAAAGCCGACAACGCTTTGAAATCGCGCGGGCGGATAAATTCGATATCGACACCGGCTATTAAGGGATGAGGCGCACACAATAAAGCGGCAAAGCCCTTACTGTGGCTCAGCGATACAGTCGGTAAATCGGTTTGCTGTTTTAATGCGCGGCTGACTTGCCAGTCTTGACGTTGCGCCAGTTGCGGCGTGGCAGCCAAACGTTGTGAATCAGCTGCGTTTAGAGACGCATGGTCGTAGCAGGCGGCAAAAGAGGGATCGGCCAGCAGACAGTGAAGGGGTGTCGTATCCATAAAATAGAAAAATGCCAAACTTCATATTGAAGTCCGGCATTTTTGACATTACTTAGTGGAAGCTGCCTTTTAAAACCACACGGCTGTTGAATGTAGCGATGTGGCATTCGTACTCGTTACCGCCTTTGGTTACTTTGTCAAAGTAGCTAACCAGGTGAACGGATTTGGCTTTTTTGCGATGTGCAGTGCTTTGGAAGCGTTTAACCGCGCTCAGGAATGCGCGTTGGCAGGTTTCATCAGGGGTTTTGCCGACTGAGTTGGAGATTTGACGGGAAGTCAAAGTTGCGCCGGATGTACTGCCGTAGTGAACGCGGATGCTAGGATCCAAAGCGGATTTGGCTTCGGCAGAGTTCAAAGCTACATCGACTTTACACATATAAATGTCGTTTTGACCTTTGCCATTGACTTTATGGCCTTCACCCATGCTGCGGCAGGCAGAACCGGCGGCAGTTGTTTTTGGAGTAGAAGTTTGAGAGGAGGAAGTGGATGGTTGGGAATTGCCGGATTGTGAGCACGCGGCAAGCATCAGGGCGGATACGGCAACCAAAGCAGAAAAACGTAACATACGAACTCCTTTGTAATAATGGGCGTAGAAAAAGTTTACAGAAAGCAGAATCATTTTAACATATATGAAAGAAGTATAAAAACAGAATGGTGCAAAAAATATTATATTTTTATTTAAATGATTTCATGGTGTTAAGAAAGTTTGGGGCGGTCATGCTTGACGAAGGAGGGCAGAAAGCGTATATTGCGGTCTTCCTTAGGAGTAATGGCTGAGAGGCTGAAGGCACTTCCCTGCTAAGGAAGCATGTGGGGTCAACCTGCATCGAGGGTTCGAATCCCTCTTACTCCGCCAAATATGAAAGACACCGTTTATACGGTGTCTTTTTTATTATCCGGAATTTCTTGGAATCTAAGGCCGTCTGAAAGTGTGAAATGAACGATTTGATTATCCTAAACAAGCCTTATGGCGTGATTTGCCAGTTTTCTGCACATGAAAAACATCAGTGCCTTAAGGATTTTGTCGAGAAACCGGGATTTTATCCGGCCGGACGTTTAGACACGGACAGCGAGGGTTTGCTACTGCTGACCAATAATGGCCGTTTGCAGGCGCAGATTGCCGACCCGAAATTTAAGCAGGTTAAAACTTATTGGGCGCAGGTGGAGGGTTCTCCAGATGAAGCCAAATTGGATTTATTGCGCCGTGGAGTAGATTTGGGCGATTTTGTCACCCGTCCGGCCGAGGTCAGGGTATTGGAAGAAGGCGAAGCGGATGCTTTATGGCCGCGCGTGCCGCCGATTCGCGTGCGTAAGTCTGTGCCTGATTTTTGGGTGGAAATCAAAATTTCGGAAGGGAAAAACCGCCAAGTGCGAAGGATGACGGCGAAAGCAGGCTTTCCGTGTTTGCGCTTGGTTCGCGTGGCAATAGGCCGTCTGAATCTGTTTGATTTGAATTTGGAATTGGGACAATGGCAGTTTGCACCGCATCGTCCTTAAATAGAATGAATAAAGGCCGTCTGAAATATTCAGACGGCCTTTTGTTATGGAAAAATTAATGATGTGAATGACCGATCTGGAAGGTCATTGTGGTGTAGTTGGCCTGTTTTTGGCACACGCTTTGATCGGGGAAATCGGCTTTGTGTTCTACGCTGGCTTTCCAGAAGCCTTGGCGCAATGGAATGATGCTGACTTCGCCTTTGTCATCGGTGGTATCGGAGAAGGCTTGGGCTTCGGTTTTATGGGTTTTGCTGCGGTCGCTGGTGTCGAAGCCGTCAAATGTGGCGGTAACGGTGGCGTTAGGCAGTGGCTCGCCATTGAAGAGGACGCGGACTTTGAAGCGTTCGCCGACGTGGACGTTGGCAGGGTTGTCCAAAGGAACGATTTCCAAATGTTGGCCGACTTGCTTCGTGATGATGGCGGTATCTGCGCTTTCGTGGCCGACATTGACGATGTTTTTACCGAACATACGGGTTTGTTCGCAATAGCTTGCATCAGGCATTTCTTTGATGCTTGCCTGCTTCCAGCCCGCGCTGTTTTTTGACCAGAAGGTCGGTTGGTATTCGGCGGTTACCAAGTAGCTGCCGTCTTTGACCGGCAATTTGCTGCGGTATTGGTAATTGTATGTGCCTTTTTGAATCATGTTTTCTTTGCCTTTTTCAGTCACCAGTTGCATAGGTTTGCTGAAAATGTGCAGGCGGTCTTTGGTGATGGGCTCAAGCTCCGGGAATTCACCATAGCCCAATTCGGCTTCAAGGTATTCGCCGCCATGCGTGTGGGCGGTTTCAACCCAAACGCGGTGGGCGTGTGCGGCAGTGCTGAACAGGAAGGCAGATGCGATAAGCAAAGCAGTTTTTTTCAAGATTTCTCTCCGATTTTCGATGTGTAGAAAAGATAGAATAAAGCGTTCGTTATAATATAACAAAATTATTTAAATTTAAAGAGAGGCCGTCTGAAAACTTTCAGACGGCCTTTTAGATGATTGTTTTTTTGAATCAGATTATCGAAACGGTTTAGTCCCCGTCACGACAAACATCAATCGCTTCCTGCAAACTGCTGACGCCGTAGATTTTCAGGTTCGGAAATTCTTTGGCATTGCGCGGCATATTGGCTTTGGGGACGATGGCGCGTTTGAAGCCGAGTTTTTCCGCTTCTTTGAGCCGCTCTTGTCCGCGTGCAACAGGGCGGACTTCGCCGCTTAAGCCGATTTCGCCGAAAACCACGGTTTTTTCGGGCATGGGGCGGTTGCGGAAGCTGGAGAGCATGGCGAGGATGACAGCAAGGTCGGCGGCGGGTTCGCCGATTTTGACGCCGCCGACGGCATTGAGGAACACGTCTTGGTCGAAACAGGCGATGCCGCCGTGACGGTTGAGGACGGCGAGCAGCATGGCGAGGCGGTTTTGTTCAAGGCCGACGGTGAGTCGTTTGGGGGTAAAACCGTGTGCATCATCGACCAGTGCCTGAATTTCGACCAAAAGCGGGCGGCTGCCTTCCTGTGTGACCAAAACACATGAACCTGGGGTGTCGTCACGGTAGCTTGCAAGGAAGATAGCGGACGGGTTGGATACGCCTTTCAAACCGTTTTCGGTCATGGCGAATACGCCCAATTCGTTTGCTGCGCCGAAACGGTTTTTGATGGCGCGTATCATGCGGTAGTTGGAGTGTTGGTCGCCCTCGAAATACAGCACGGTATCGACCATATGTTCCAGTACGCGCGGGCCGGCGATCGCACCGTCTTTGGTAACGTGTCCGACCAATATCATGGCGATGCCCATCTGTTTCGCCATACGCGTCAGTTGGGCGGCACATTCGCGCACCTGAGACACGGAGCCTGGGGCGGAAGTGATTTGGTCGGAATACATGGTTTGGATGGAGTCGATGACGACGACTTCGGGCTGATGCTGTTTCAAGGCCGTCTGAATCGCTTCCATACGGATTTCGGCAAGCAGGTTCACGCCTTCGGTAGGTAGTTCTAAACGCTGTGCACGCAGGGCGACTTGTTGGGCGGATTCCTCACCGGAAACGTACAGCACTTTGCGGCTTTGCGCCATTTTGGCGATGGTTTGCAACAGCAACGTAGATTTGCCGATGCCGGGGTCGCCGCCGAGCAGGATGACTGCGCCATCTACCAAACCGCCGCCCAATACGCGGTCAAGCTCGCCCATGCCGGTCGGATTGCGCGGCACTTCGGTGGCGGTGACGGCGGAGAGGGATTGGACGGTCGAGGTGTCTGCCGCCCAAGATTGGAAGCGGGCGTTTTTCGGTTCGGGCGCGGCAAGGCTTTCCTGAAGCGTGTTCCACTCGCCGCAATGCGGGCATTTACCCTGCCATTTCGGGGAAGTGCCGCCGCATTCGGTGCATTGGTAGATGGTTTTGGGGGCTTTTGCCATGATGTTTTCCCTGTGGAAGATTTGATGTGTGAAAAGGTCGTCTGAAAAGTGAGGAAGGTTTTCAGACGGCCTTGGGATTATGAATACTTTATTTATAATTTCAAGTATTCATCACTTGTTTAATGCAGCGGCATTTGCTGTTTTTTTGCGGCATAATAGGAAAAATTTACATGGAAATTTTAGAAAAATGATTTTATTTCAAAATAACGATGGTAAGCTTGCCTTGCCTTGCCTTGCCTTGCCTTGCCTTGCCTTGTCTTGCCTAGTTCTCTATTAAAATCCCTTCAAGGGTTTTTATCAAATCTATGCATAGGAGTGAAATCCTATGCCATCTAAACAAATCGCAAATTTTAATTCTTCTGACAATAAACCCAGAATTCTATCTCTATTTTCAGGATGTGGAGGTTTAGATTTGGGTTTTCACCAAGCTGGTTATGAAACTGTTTGGGCGAACGATTTTTCCCATTGGGCTTGCGAAAGTTTCCGTAAAAATATCGGCGATGTCATCGTAGAAGGTGATATTGAACAAATAGATCCTAACGATCCAACTATTCCCGATTGCGACATCATTTTAGGCGGATTTCCTTGCCAAGATTTTTCTATGATTTGGAAACAGCCAGGCCTAGAGGGTGAGCGTGGCAATCTTTATAAAAGCTTTTTACGTTTTGTAAATGCAAAAAAACCGAAAGTTTTTGTTGCTGAGAATGTGAAAGGTTTGTTGACTGCTAACAAGAAAAAAGCCATCCAGCAAATTATTACCGACTTTGAAAATTGCGGTTATTACGTTCAGGCGAAGCTGTATAACTTTGCTGAATTTGGCGTACCTCAATTTCGTGAACGTGTGCTAATTGTCGGAGTACGTTTGGATACAGGATTTGATTTTCATCATCCAGAACCGACGCACAATGAAACTGGCGAAAATGGCTTAAAACCATATGTAACTGCTGGTCAAGCGATATCTAATATTCCACAAGATGTTAGTAATAATGAATTGTTGAAAATTAGTGAGCAAACTCGTAAACGTTTAGAACTAATCCCAGAAGGAGGGAACTATAGCGATATTCCTAAAGAGCATCCTTTGTATGTAAAAAGTATGTTAAGCCTTGTTTATCGGCGAATGCACCGTGATAGACCTTCTACAACAATTATTGCTGCGGGTGGCGGTGGTACTTGGGGTTATCACTTCCCTGAACCGCGTGCTTTTACTAATAGAGAACGAGCAAGGCTTCAAAGTTTTCCTGATGATTTTGAGTTTGTTGGTTCAACGACGGAAGTACGTCGTCAGATTGGCAATGCGGTACCGCCTCAAGGCGTGGTTGAATTAGCAAGAACCCTCTTACCAATTTTTTCAGGTAACTATAAAAAAGTAGATTTATATAAGAAATTAAAAGCAGAGAAGGACGTTTTATTTCATGACCGACTAAGCAAAATTCGAGGGGGAAAACGATGAATACTGTTTTTTCTAATATTGCTAATGCACGAATTACAGATAAGCCATTAAATAAAGTTTGGATGGATTTATTTATGTCTGCCAATGAAATTTTAATGGCAACAGGCTATGTTTCTAATGATGCAGTCAAAGAGTTACATAAAATTTTAGAAGATAGCGAACATAACCAGAAAATCAAATTATTGGTTGGTATGCATTATTTAGAAGGGTTTAGTCGTCCTCAATACAACAGTCTTTGTGAATTAAATTATTTTTTGCAAGATAAGCAACGTGGGGCAGTATACGTTTCTCCACGTGTGAAATTTCATGGAAAAATGTATTCGTTTAAGAATCAGAATGAAACTCATGGATTGATTGGTTCTGCTAATCTTACTTGCTTTTGGGATAATACTGAGCGAACCTATGAAACAATGGTTCATTTGAATGATGTTCAGACGGCATCTAAATTACATAAAAATATAGATCAGGTTATCCAGCAATTGGGTGTGGCTATTAATCAAGTAGCAAAACCAACTGATTTTAAAGAACATAATGTTCATTTGGAGAATTGTCTGGGAGTTGAAAAAGTAAATGATTCTATACTTGAGCAACTTTTTTCACAAATATCGACTTATCACTTTGATTTACCAGTTAAAACTTTCCCAGAAAGCAGTTTAAACCGATTTTTTGCCAAAGGCCGTAAAAATAAACGCGGATTTTATTTACCTAGGCCATGGTATGAAGCAGAGTTGATTGTATCAACAAAATTTTTAGGTGCAGAAGGATACCCAAAACAAAAAGAATTTACTGTTATCACGGATGATGGTTGGCAATTTGAATGTAATACCACAGGACAAAATGGTAAAAATTTCAGTTCAAAAGGTGATCAAACCATATTTGGTAAATGGGTTAAAGGACGTTTAGAGGCGGCTGATTGTTTAAGAACAGGGGAACCTGTCACAGAAGAGACTCTACATAAATACGGTAACGATCATTTTGAGTTCCGTTCAACCGACAATCCTGATGTTTGGCTACTCTCATTTAAGGGGAAAAACTAAATGTTGCAAACCTACTTGAATCAATTGACCCCTCCTGAATTAGCTGATTCTGTTAAAAATACCGTTGATGGTTTTATGGGGAAATTATCACAAACCGAGCCGAAAACCGCTCAAAATGTTTTATTGCTGGGCAATGTTCAAAGTGGCAAAACGGCACAGGTTTTGGGTGTGTTAAGTGCGCTGGCTGATGATGGCGACCACAAAGTTTTTTTGTATCTTACTACTGACAGCGTAGATTTGCAGGAACAAACAGTCAAGCGCGCCGAAGCTAATCTGAAAAATTTTATTGTGTTGTCTGAAAATGATGACCGAAGTTTTATACAGGTAATGAAGGCAAATAATCCCATCTTGGTCGTGATTAAAAAGAATTCTCGTGTATTGAAACGTTGGCGTAATTTGTTTGCCAGTCAAAGTAGCCTGAAAGGCTATCCTTTGGTTATTGTGGACGATGAAGCCGATGCTGCCAGCCTAAATACTAATGCTGATAAGCCAGATAAAGATACCAGTACTATCAATAAACTGCTAAATGACATTAAGAATTCCTGTTGTCAAAGCCTATTTATTCAGTTGACCGCCACACCTCAATCGCTTTTATTGCAACATGAAGAATCTGATTGGCAACCTGAATTTATCTATTTCTTTGAAGCTGGTGAAAAATACATCGGTGGCAACTTTGTCTTCTCTGATCCTCCAAGCTATATCGTTCGCTTCATTGACAGTGAATTGGACGATATGAAAGATACGAGTGGTGAAATTGCCGAAGGGGTAAAACAGGCATTACACAGTTTTCTGCTTACTTGTGCAGAGTTTGCTTTATGCGGTAAAACCAATTGTAATTTTGCTTTACATCCAAGTTATAAAATCCAAGACCATCAAGCCTTCTCTCAAAAAATCCAAGCTTTTTTAAATGATTTGGTACAAGCGATTAATAGCGGGGAGAATCTTGCAGACAGCTTTAAAGAAGACTATTTGGATTTACAAAAGACCAAGCCTGATATTCATCATTTTGAGGAAATTTATGAAAAACTAACAGAACTTTTAGAAAACAAGCAAATTTATACTCTCGTCGTCAACTCGCAGACAGAATCAGATTTTGATTTAGAAAGAGGCTTTAATATTATTATTGGTGGGAATGTGATTGGACGAGGCTTAACTATTCCAAAACTACAAACGGTTTATTATAGTCGCACAGCCAAAAAACCGAATGCAGATACTTTCTGGCAACATTCGCGTATTTTTGGATATGACCGTGATAAATCATTATTACGACTTTATATTCCGTTTGATGTCTATTACTTCTTTGTACAACTCAATCAAGCAAATAATCTGATTATTGAGCAGGCAAAAAATTCAGACGGCAATATTCAGGTTATTTATCCGAAAAATATTAATCCGACTCGAAAAAATGTATTGAAATTCGACAGTATCAATCAAATTGTGGGTGGGGTGAATTATTTTCCACTTCATCCAAACGAGGATAATTTGTTGGAGATTAACAAGATTTTGCCTTCTATTTTGAAAGATGAAATTCAATCTGATTTATATCAAATAGATATAGAAGATTTATTCTTGGTTCTAGATAAATTGGGTCATTATGTCCCAGACGACTGGAATAAGGAAAAATTTATTGCTGGTGTAGAAGCATTAAAGGCACAACGTCCAAGTTTTAAAACCTATATTTTGATCAAAACTGGACGTAAACTTTCTCGAGCAACTGGCACAATGCTTTCGGAAGACGACCGTAAATTAGGAGAAAAATATCCTAATGATTTATTCCTTACACTTTATCAAGTAGTAGGAAATAAAGACAAAGGTTGGCAGGGAGAAGATTTTTGGTTGCCTAATATTAAGTTGCCATATAAGGGACTGGTGTATTGGGGAGTGAAATAACATAGAAAAGGTCGTCTGAAAACAATCATATCGTTTTCAGACGACCTTTTTTATTGAGAAATAACAGGTTTATTTTTTACTGTCTTTATCTGCATCTTTTTTCGGCGCAGGTTTTTTCGCTGCCAAGCCCAAAGATTTTTGCCATTCGGCTGGATTTTTCACCAAGTCCAAGGCTTTGCGGAGCTGATCGTCTTTGGCCGGATTGGGAATGCGGCGGCTGGAGATGTCTTCGTCTTTGTCTTTTTTGGACTTGTCTTTATCGGCTTTGGTTTCTGTGTTGGCAGGCGTTTCGTTGCTGCTGTTGACGTCTTGGCCACCCAGCGGATTGCCGATATGGCCGACCAAATCAGCTTCGCGGCTTTCAAAGGCGCGGTCTTTGTCTTTGACTTCAACGTCAGGAACAATGCCTTGCGCTTGAATCGAGCGGTCGTTTGGCGTGTAGTAAAGGGCGGTGGTCAGTTTGACTGCGCTGCCGCCAGAAAGCGGAATCAGGGTCTGTACTGAGCCTTTGCCGAAACTTTGTGTGCCGACGACGACGGCGCGTTTGTGGTCTTGCAATGCACCGGCAACGATTTCGGAAGCGGAGGCTGAGCCTGCGTTAATCAGGACGGTCATAGGAATGGTTTTCAGCTCGGCAGGCAATCCGGCCAACGGGTCTTTGCCGCTGGTGGTAATGTAGTCTTCGGCAGTTGCTTTGAGTACCATGCCTTCTTTTTTGTTGCGGCCTTTAGTGCTGACAACAGTTACGTCAGGTTGCAGGAAGGCTGCGGATACGCCGACTGCACCGTTGAGCAGGCCGCCCGGGTCGTCGCGCAAGTCGAGGATGATGCCTTTGAGCGGGCCTTTGTTTTCTTTGACAAGGGCTTGTGCGGCTTCGTTGAGCGCTGCAACGGTGCGCTCTTGGAATTGGGAGACGCGGATGTAGCCGTAGTCTTTTTCAAGCAGATGATGGCGCACGCTTTTGACTTTGATGATGGCGCGGGTCAGGTTGACGACGATGGGTTTGTCGGCATTTTTGCGTGAAAGGGTCAGGGTGATTTTGGTACCCGGTTTGCCGCGCATTTTTTTGACGGCTTCGCTGACGGTCAGGCCGCGTGTAGAGGTATTGTCGATTTTGACGATGAAGTCGCCGCTTTTCACACCGGCGCGTTCTGCCGGAGTGTCTTCAATCGGGGCAACGACTTTGACGAAGCCGTCTTCTTGTCCGATTTCCATGCCCAGGCCGCCGAATTCGCCGCTGGTGGATTCTTTCATTTCGGCATAGCCTTTTTTGTCCATATACTCGGAATGCGGATCGAGATCGGACACCATGCCTTTCATTGCGCCTTCAAAAAGCTCGGCATCGGGTTTGTCTTGGTAATAGTTGGCTTTGATTTGGCCGTACACTTCTGCCATGGTGCGGATGGTTTGCACGGGCAGAGCCTCGTTGTCTTTTTTGTCTTTTTCGGCGGCAAAACTTTGTACACTCAGACTGAGGGCGATGCCGCTAAATGCGCCGAGAGTGTAGATTGCAACTTTTTTCAAAGTGGATTTTGTTGACATTCGTTTGACTTTCTTTTTGTGTACGGTAAGCAAAGTGGTTTTTGTTTTCTCTGAACCCGTTGACTTTATGTGATTTAAACGCTTGGAACAATAAGTTTAAGGTAAAAGTTTGTTGTTTAATGTGCTGAACAGGCGTGAAAATCGTGTTTTATTGTAGTTTATGATGAAAATTCAGACGGCCTGAAGGGGAAAATTCACTCAGGCCGTCTGAAGCATCAGTTAATCCATGAAAGCGGATTCATGACTTGTCCGTTGTAGCGGACTTCAAGGTAAAGGCCGGTTTCGCCCGACGGCAAAGTGCCGCTGGTGCCAATCTTGCTGCCGGCATTGACGGCGTAGTTTTGGGCGATGTCGATTTCGTTCAGGCCGGAGTAAATGCTGACATAGCCGTCGCCGTGGTCGAGAACGACTACTTTGCCGTAGCCTTCAAGCTCGCCGGCAAAAGTAACCGTGCCTGAGGCAATGCTGCTGACCGGAGCAGGAACAGTATTGTAGAACACGCCTTTCCAAACTTCGCCATCGCCGCGGTCTTGACCGAACAGACCTGCCAGTGTGCCGTTGACCGGTTTTTTCAGACGGCCTTGCATACGGCTGAAGCTGTTGGCGTTGCTGACGGTAAAGCCTTGGGTGTTCGGGGCTTGCAGTTTCATGTCTTCGTCAGTTAGCGTGGACATGGCGGCGCGTTCGGCTTCGGCTTTTTGCTGGGCGGCAGCCTGCTCTTTGCGGGCTTTTTCAGCGGCGGCCAAACGGGCTTCTGCGGCTTTTTTACGTGCTTCGGCTTCGGCTTTGCGTTGCTCGGCTTTGCGTTTTTCCAAATCTTTCAAGAGATTGTTGAGGCGCTGCTCGTTTTCTCTGTGGTTGATTTTCTTTTGCGCTTCCTTGGCCATTTGCGCGTTTTGACGGCGGCTTTCGGCTTGTTCGGCGGTATTGGTTACGCCTTGTTGACGCAATGAAGCCTGAATATTGGCTTGCAGTTTTTTCAGGTAGGCCAATTCATTGTTGATTTTTTGCTCTTGCGCTGCCAGCTCTTTCTGTTGTTTTTCCAAGTCTCTCATGACTTGGTCGTTGGCGTTGTTGATATAACGCGTGTAACGCAGAAAGCGGGTTTTTTGACCGGCATCGGCGTTTTTCAGGAAGAGGGCGACCGCGTTGGGCTGGCTGTTTTTATAGTTGCCGGACACAAAGCGCGAAATTTGGGCGCGCGTGTTGGACACTTCGGCTTTCAACTGGTTGGCATCGGCATTGAGTTTTTGGAATTTTTCCCATGCGTCGCGTTGTTTGCGGTTGATGCCGGAGAGGTTGTTGCGTGTTTGTTGCAGCTGTTTGAGCGTGGCATTGACATGGATAATGAAACCCTCGTTGCGTTTGGCAAAGGATTTCTTGGTTTCCATGTCGTTGGCAGCGGCAGTTACGGCTGCTTTGAAATCGTTGTCGGCTGAAGAAGTGGCTTTGGGCTCAACTTTAGGCTCGGCTTTTTTGTTTTGCTCTTTGGCTTTTGTGTCTTTTTTGTCGTCAACAGCTTTTTTAGCAGGTTCTTTGGCTTTGGTTTCCTTAGGTTCTTCTTTTTTTACGGGTTCTTTGGCTTTGCTGTCTTTTTTATCTTCAGCAGTTTTTTTGTCTTGTTCTTTGGCTTTGCCGGATTTTGCAGCTGCGGCTTTTTTGTCTTTTGCTGTTTCTTTAGGCTCTTCGGCTTTACGGTTGGCCTTTTTATTGTCGGCAGCGGATTCGGCGGCTTTAGCCGTTTTGTTTTTGGCTGAAGCGCGTTCGTTTTTGTCGGCGGTTTCCTTCTCTTTGGCAGCTTTGGCTTTAACCGCTTTTTTGTCTTCCTCTTTTTCTTTTACCGCTTGTTTTTTTGAGGTTTCTTTTTTTACATCTGCCTTAGCAGCTTCTTTCTCTTTTTTTACGGGCGCAGCTTTTTTGACGGCAGCCGCTTTTTCTTTCGGCGCGTCTTTGGCAGCATAGGTTGGCAGGGAGAAACTGAGCAACAGGGCGAGAATGAGGGGTTTGTAACGCATGGTTCGATCTTGCTATCAAAGTAGGAACAATAGGACGGATTATACTGTCTGTCAGGCCGTCTGAAAATAATATCGGGTTGCAATATGGACGAACGGTCTTATATAGTAACGATAGAGTGGGCGGACGGGGTTTAGTCTGCCTGGAAACTGACAGTCTGCATCGACAGGATATTATGAAAAAATATTTATTAGTAGTGTTGGGCGCCATGGTTTTGGCGGCTTGCGGTGACAATACCGATAAAATCGGACGCGCCAGTACGGTGTTTCATATGCTGGGTAAAAACGACCGTATTGAAGTGGAAGGTTTTGACGATCCTGATGTGCAGGGGATTGCCTGTTATATTTCGTACGCAAAAAAAGGCGGTTTGAAAGAAACGGTCAATCTGGAAGAAGATGCCAGCGACGCATCGGTTTCCTGTGTACAAAGTGCGGAAGTCATCCGTTATAACGAGGCTGCGGTTTTGAAACCGCGACAAGTGTTCAAACGCAGTGCCAGCATAGCATTTAAGAGCCAACAGATTATCCGCTACTACGATCCGAAACGTAAGTCTTTTGCTTATTTGGTATACAGCGATAAAATCGTTCAAGGTTCGCCGAAAAACTCTTTGAGCGCGGTATCGTGTTTTGCCCATGCGAAAACCGATACGCCGGTACCGGCAGGCGGCGCGGTTTACGGTGCGTGCGTGGTGGACGCGCCGGTTGCCGACGGACAAAAATAATAAAATCAGCTTAATAGATTAAGAAGAATATGAATTTAGCCAACCATTTCCTGATTGCCATGCCTCATATGGACGATCCGTTTTTTACGGATACGGTCATTTATGTATGCGAACACGATGAAGAAGGTGCGCTGGGCATCGTCATCAACAAGCCTTCGCCGATTACCATGGACATGATTTTCGCCGCCGCCGACCGCAATATCCCATTGCGCCTGCAACATGAAAACGTGATGATGGGCGGGCCGGTTCAGATTGAGCGCGGCTATGTCGTGCATACGCCGATCGGTCGCTGGCAAAACAGCATGGTGGTAACTGATAATGTGGCGTTGACTTCTTCGCGCGATGTAATTGAAAACTTGTCTAAAGAAGGTGCGGTGGACAAGGCTTTGATCAGTATTGGTTATTCAAAATGGGGCAAAGGGCAGTTGGAGCGCGAGCTGGCAGAAAATGTTTGGTTGACCGTCCCTGCGGACGAGCATATTCTTTTTGATGTGCCATACGAACTTCGTTATGCCGCCGCTTTTGAAAAATTGGGCGTTAATCCGAACGCCTTGGTTTCAGGAGTCGGCCATGCCTGATGCACCAAAAGGCACGGTTTTGGCCTTTGACTTCGGCGAGGCGCGTATCGGCGTGGCGCAGGGCGATGCCGAGTTGGGCATGACCCATCCGCTGGCAACGGTAACCGGCAACAGCAATGATGAAAAATTCGAGGCCATTGCCAAGCTGGTCAAAGAATGGCAACCCAAGTATTTTGTGGTCGGCCTGCCGACGCATACCGACGGCACGGAGCATGAGCTGACCCGTTTGAGCCGCAAGTTTGGCCGCCGTTTGCACGGACGTTTTAATTTGCCGGTTTATTGGGTGGACGAAAGGATGTCTTCCCTATACGCGGAAAGCCTGCTTGCTGAAGCCCAAGTTTTTGGTCGAAAACAAAAATCCGTGCTTGACCAAGTAGCCGCACAGGCGATTTTGCAAGGCTTTTTTGAAGGTGGCGCGGCCGAGTTTTTCAATGGCCGCGAAGAATAGCGTTATTTATCATAAAGGCCGTCTGAAAATGGGTTTCAGACGGCCTTTGTTTTGTTACGGCTTTGGGATAAAAGAGGTTTAGTTTGGTTAAGCCTAATTTTTTCAGCACAAATTTTGCTACACTCCGTTTTCTTTTTTAGACACAAATACAAGGAAAAAGTTATGGCACTCATGGACAATCTTTTGAATGCGGCTACTCAAATGTTGGGTGGCAACAGCGAAAACGGCGCACAAGGTTCTCTGACCGATATGGCGATGGATTTGGTGAAACAGCAAGGCGGCGTGGGCAACCTGATCAACCAACTGCAACAAGGCGGTTTGGGCGATGCCCTGAGCAGCTGGATTTCCAACCAATCCAGCAACCTGCCTGTGTCCGGCAGCGACCTGCAAAATGCTTTGGGTAGCGATACGGTAAACCAAATCGCGCAAAAATTCGGCGTGGATGCCGGCCAAGCAGGCGATTTGTTGGCAAAAGTGTTGCCAGACTTGGTCGATAAAGCGACGCCTAACGGCACGGCTCAAGATGCGGATGGCTTCGGCTTGGACGACATCGCTTCTATGCTACTGAAAAACTTTATGAAATAATGAGTTGAATCATTTGATAAGGCCGTCTGAATCCGTTCAAACGGCCTTATAACTTTTGGTTCGCGGTAAATAACCAATAAGTCTTTTTCTGATGGAGACGGATGGCTTATGATGTGCACTTCATTTCACCAGATAAGAAGGTTATACACATGTCCCGCTTGACCATACACACAGTCGAAACCGCTCCTGAAGCCGCTAAACCACGCATTGAAGCCGTATTGAAAAACAACGGCTTTATTCCTAACCTGATCGGCGTTTTGGCCAATGCGCCTGAAGCTTTGGCGTTTTATCAAGAAGTTGGCAAGCTGAATGCGGCCAACAGCCTGACTGACGGCGAAGTCGAAGTTGTCCAAATTATCGCCGCCCGTACCAACGAATGCGGTTTCTGCGTTGCCGGCCACACTAAACTGGCTACCCTGAAAAAACTGTTGTCCGAACAATCCATCAAAGCCGCACGCGCGTTGGCTGCGGGTGAGTTTGACGATGCCAAACTGAGTGCTTTGGCGACATTCACCCAAGCCGTTATGGCGAAAAAAGGTGCGGTATCCGACGACGAGCTGAAAGCATTCTTCGATGCCGGTTACAACCAACAGCAAGCCGTTGAAGTAGTTATGGGCGTTGCTTTGGCAACCTTGTGCAACTACGTCAACAACCTTGCCAAAACTGAAATAAACCCTGAATTGCAGGCATTTGCCTAATCTCATCAAAGGCCGTCTGAAAATTCAGACGGCCTTTTAGTAAAAAGCAAGGATATCCTTGTTGCCAAGAATAATTCATGAGTAGAACCATCTACGCTTCAAACCTTATTCAGAGGAAAAAATCATGACACGCGAAGCTTTACTGAACAATGTTGCCGAACTTGTTAAAAACAAATTAAAACCATTGGTGGACGACATCGACCGCAAAGGTCTGTACCCGAAAGAATTTATGCTGGAATTGGGCAAAATCGGCGGTTTTGCCGCAACCGGTACGGTTGAAGAAGGCGGTAACGGTTTGGGTTTGGCAACGCAAATCGCCGTATTGCGCGAAATCGGTAAAGAATGCGGTGCGACTTCGTTCAGCGCATGGTGTCAGGCGGCTTGCGCGTGGTATCTGCATCAATCGCCCAACCAAGCGGTCAAAGACAAATACTTAGCCGATATTCTGCAGGGCAAAGTCTTGGCTGGTACGGGCATGTCCAATACCGTCAAACACCTTGCCGGTATTGAAAAACACAATCTGCAAGCCGAGCGCGTTGAAGGCGGCTACAAAGTCAACGGCGCTTTGCCTTGGGTATCCAATATCGGCGAAGACCACATTTGGGCGAATACCGCCCAAGTCGGCGACAGCTATGTGATGTTTATCACCGGCGGTCAATGGGAAGGCGTTACCCTGCAAGATTGCCCTGAGTTTTGCGGTTTGGAAGGCACGCGCACTTACAGCCTGAATTTTAAAGACGTGTTTATTCCCGATGAAGATGTGATTGCTTCGCCTGAGCAGTTCCAGTCTTATATTCCGACCATTAAAGCCGGTTTCATCTTGCTGCAAGTGGGTATCGGCGCCGGTGTGATTGACGGTGCGCTCGGCATTATCCGCATGGCCAACGTGGTAAACGCTGAAGTGAACGCTTACCTCGACCACAGCTACGATGATTTGAAAGCTGCGTTGGACGACGCATGGGTGGAAACCGAACGTCTTGCCGATGAGGCGTGGAACAACAAACCTGATACGCTGGCAACCTTGAAACTGCGTGAAGCGGCTGCCGTATTGGCATTGAACGCCACTCAATCTGCCGCATTGCATGCAGGCGCGAAAGGTTATCTGATGCGCAGTCCGGCGCAACGCCGCGTCCGCGAGGCCATGTTTGTCGCCATCGTAACACCGGCCATCAAACACCTACGCAAAGAAATCGCCGCTTTGGAAGCAGCGCAATAAATTCAAAATATCAACAATAAAACACACGAAAGGCCGTCTGAAAATACGGTTTCAGACGGCCTTTTAAAATAGAAGGAACACAAAATGGCTCAATATATGTGCGGCCCTTGCGGCTGGATTTACGATGAAGATGTCGGCGACTCCGAACACGGCCTGCCGGCAGGTACCAAGTTCGAAGACATCCCCGACGACTGGAAATGCCCTGAATGCGGCGTAGGTAAAGAAGATTTCTACCTTCTGGACTTCACCATATAAATTACCCGATTATTTAATAAAAAGGCCGTCTGAAATTTCAGACGGCCTTTGTTTTATCGGCGGTATAAAGCAACCATGGTTTCAGCCGCTTTAACACAGCTTTTTACATCGGCAACCAAAGCGATGCGGACGTAGCCTTCGCCCGGATTGCCTTGCTCGGTATCGCGGGCGAGGAAGCGGCCGGGCAACACTTGGATAGCGGCTTTCTGCCACAGGTTGCGCGTAAATGCCAAGTCGTCGCCATCGGGAACTTTCAGCCAAATGTAGAACGACGCGTCAGGCAGTTTGACATCGAATGCCTGTTGCAAAATCGGAATGACGCGGTCGAATTTTTCTTGGTAGAGGCGGCGGTTGGCAATGACGTGTTCTTCATCGTTCCAAGCGGCAATGCTGGCGCGTTGGACGGGAATGCTCATCGCGCTGCCGTGGTAGGTGCGGTAGAGCAGGAAGTTTTTGAGCAACTCGGCATCGCCTGCGACAAAGCCGGAACGCAAACCGGGGACGTTGGAGCGTTTGGACAGGCTGGTGAACATAATAATGTTGCGCGTGCCGCGTCCTAATTGCGCCGCAGCCTGCAAGCCGCCGATTGGTTTGTTGCCGTCAAAATAGATTTCGGAATAGCATTCGTCAGAGGCAATAACGAAGCCGTATTTGTCTTGCAAATCAAAAATTTCTTTCCAGTCTTCTAATTGCAGGACGCTGCCGCTCGGGTTGTTGGGCGAGCAGACGATCAGGACTTTGGTGCGCCGCCATACGTCTTCGGGCAGACTGCTCCAATCAGGGTTGAAGCTGGGCGCCGGACAGTTGGCAAAATGGATTTCGCCGCCGCCCAAAATAGTCGCGCCTTCGTAAATTTGATAGAAAGGATTGGGGCTGATAACGACCGGTTTGGGGCCGTCTGAAGCCGGATTTAAAACGGTTTGGATAAAAGAGAACAAAGCTTCCCGGCTGCCCAATACCGGCAGGATTTCATTGTCGGGATTGAGTTTCAAACCATCATAACGGCGGGCCACCCATTCGGCGCAGGCTTGGCGCAGTTCGGGCAGGCCTGCGGTCAGCGGATATTTTTCCAGTTCGTGCAGGGAGGCGGTCAGCGCGTCGGTGATGACTTTGGGCGTCGGGTGTTTCGGCTCGCCGATTTGCAGATGAATGGGCGTCACGCCTTCGGGTGCATCAATGCCTCGCATGGCTTCACGCAGGCGGGCGAAAGGATAGGGTTTGAGATGGTTTAATAATGGGTTCATGATGTTTCTGCCGGATAAATTAGGCAATAATCTTAGCATTTTTTAGATGGATTGGGACAAAAAGGCCGTCTGAAAACAGGGTTTAAATGTTTTTCAGACGGCCTTTTGAATATTGATGCGTTTATTTGGCAGGGACGACGGGCAGGGAACCGTTCAAAAGATAATGAATGGTTTCTTGAACCGTACGGATGGCGTTGCCAAACGGCAATGGGTCTTTACCGCGGAAAAACAGGCCTTTATCGACTTCGCCGCGGAATGCCGCAGAAAGTTGGATGTCGATACAGAATTGACCGGCTTTGGCCAAACCGTCGCGCAAGCCGCAGCTGGTCAGGCAGTTCAGGCCTTGTGTGCAACGGCGCGGATCGTTTTTGGCATTGGCTTGCAATTTGGCCTCGCGTTTGATGTAGTTGTCGAGGAATTTTGTGCGCACGCCGCGTGCAGGCAAACCGGCAACAGACATGAATTCAACCACTTTTTCGGTTTCCGCACCGGCCAGCGTTTTCTTGAAGTTGATGTGGGCATCGCCTTCTTCGGTCACGGCAAACGCGGTACCGATTTGAACGGCGGACGCGCCCCAGTTTTTCAAGGCTGTTTTGACTTTTTCAAAGTTTGCCATGCCGCCGGCGAGTACCAACGGGATTTTTTCGCTTTCCAAGCCCAAGTTTTTGAATACTTCAAACGTTTCTTCAATAACGCGTTTGAACTCGAATTTGGCATCGTTCACGCCGTCAACGGTTGCCGCGCCCAAGTGGCCGGCTGCGTGGGCTGGGTGTTCGATAACGATGGCATCGGGCAAAATGCCTTTTTTCATCCAACGTTTTAAAACGATGTTGATGCCGCGTGATTCGGACAAAATAGGGAAAAGGGCGACATCTTTGTGGTAGCCCTCGGCCATTTCCGGCAAATCCAAAGGCAAACCTGCGCCCATCACAATCGCGTCTGCACCAGATTCGCAGGCCTGACGGACGTAGGCGGCATGGTCTTTGACGGCTTTCATGACGTTGACGGCAATCATGCCTTTGCCTTCTGAATCGGCTTTGGCTTTTTTGATTTCACGGTCAAGCGCGATGCAGTTGAGGCGGGTGTATTTTTCTTCGCTGGAATCGATTTTTGATTCGGCCAGCAAATCTTCGTGCAAGTGGCGCAAATCGACGCTGGCGATGGTACCTACGCCGTTTTCGCGCGCAACCGCGCTGGAGAGTTTTGATGCGGAAACGCCTACACCCATACCGCCTTGTACGACGGGAATCAGTGATTTGCCACGGATAATCAATGGGTCAAAGTTGTTTTGCATGGATGCTCCTTCATAGATTCTGGATGGTGCCGTCTGAAATCCTATGAAATGGATTGGATAACGGGCTGATGTGTATATAAATAAGTGTGTTTTTCGCCGCCGTTTTTCAGACGGCATGAGGCGTGTTTTTAAAATTTTAGGAATTATACTCTAAGTTAATGTAAAAATTAGAGTATTAATACAGTTTTTTTGAAGGAAAAATTGAAAAGTCTTGTTAATAAAGGAATAAATTTTATGATGGATTGAATTGAGGAGGAGAAATTGCAAACAAAATCTACAGAGAAAAAGGCCGTCTGAAATTTCAGACGGCCTTAAGTATGGGAATCGGACAGATGTCGGATTACATTTGTTTTTTAGCGGCATCAATGGCGCGTTGGTCAGGGTTGATCAAGATTTCAACGCGGCGGTTTTGTGCGCGGCCTTCAACAGTAGCGTTGGAGGCGATTGGTTGACGGGAGCCGTAACCGAAAGTGCTCAAACGGGTGCTGCTTACGCCACGGGATTGCAGGAAGGTGGCAACAGATTCGGCGCGGTTGCGAGACAATGGCTCGTTGATGGCGTCGTTACCGGTGTTGTCGGTGTGGCCGTTGATGGTCAAAGTCGTGTCAGGATATTGAACCAAAGTTTGCGCGGCAGCAGACAAGGCGCTTTGAGCATGGCCGCTCAGGGCAGCGCTGCCGGTAGCGAAGGTTACGTTTTCAGGCATAACCAGTTTGATTTGGTTGCCTTGACGTTCAACTTCGATGTTGGTGTTGGCCAGGCTTTGACGCAGTTTTTTCTCTTGGTAGTCCATGTAACCGCCGATACCGGCACCTACTGCACCACAAGCCAATGCGGAGTTACGCGCGCCTTTACCACCATGGGTCAGCGCACCAACGATGCCGCAAACAGCCGCACCACCCAAACCGTACATGGCGGTTTTGCTGGCGGATTGTTGGCCGGTAACAGGATCAGTTACACAGCCGGTGAGCGCCAAAGGAATCGCAGTGGCAATAACGGTCAGGGGTTTCAAGAATTTCATGTCGTATCCTCTTTTTAGATGACGGCCCGGGCCGTCTGAAAAAATGAATAAAAACCGCGTGGGTCATTACGGATTTATGATACCCAATATCCGAAACGCAAAAGAATGGGTTTAACCCGATATTACGAAAATATTTGCCAGTTAACATAATTCTGAAGCATTTCTGCATTTCTCCGACAGTTTGGTCATTTTGCCGCGAAATAACAAGCAAAGTTTTTTACAGTTTCTTCCGTTTTTTCTTTTTGCGGCGATACCAGTTGACGAATGCCCATTTCAATCTGACCTTGACATCGTATCCCACTGAACCTGCACCCAGTATGAACAAAACGGCGGAAACGGGCAGGGCGAAATGATGGCCGACCAAATGATAACCCCATACGCCAACCACGCCGCCCAGTAAAAACGACAGCATCAAGCCGCTTAAAAGCCACATTTTCGGTTTGTTGACGCGGACGTGCGGCAGGCGCGGATGATGTTGTTTGGAATAATAAAGTGCGCGTGAAATTTCAATGCCCAAATCGGTTGCCGTGCCGGTCATATGGGTGGAGCGGATGGCGCCGCCGGAAAGAAGCGTAATAACCGTATTGTGCATGCCCATAATAAAGCACAATAAAAACAATGCTAAAGACGGCATAATAAAATCAGAGCCGCCAAAATTCCATTCCATCGCGGCAATGCCGAACCAACCGAATATCAACAGATAAACTGCTTCCAGCCACATGGAAAATCCAAAGCTGCCACGGAAACGCATTTGCTGCGTCCACAAAATCACCCAGCCCGAATGCGCGGCTCCGGCAACAAAACACAACACGCTGATTGTGGCAATAATGGCCACACTCCACTCTTGAAGATACAAAACATCTGCCAACAGCGACATTGAGCCGGTAACGTGGGAGGTATAACGTGAGAATGCGAAGTAACCGCCGGCATTAATCGCACCGGCAAGAAAGGCCATGATGTAGCCTAGCCGTCTGAAACGGGCATCGGAAATATTGTGTTCGTGCAGGTACGGGCGATCCGCCTGCCAAAATGGCGGCGTGTGTTGCCTATGGTGGCGCGGTCGGTAAGAGTGGGGCCGTTTGTCGTCGTTCATTGATTGAGGGTAGGAGCGAGCATTTATATTGGGTGTATTTTATATGCAACTGCCTGCTGCCAAGAACAAATAATATGAAAGTGTCCCCAAGTTGCCACACTTGCCCATTACAAGATGAGGGCGTACATTAATAGCTATACATGACTATAAGGAAACATCCGATGAATCCTATCCGCCTGACTTTATTGATTGGTGCTGCCGCATTACTTGCCGCCTGCGCCACCACGCCTGAGCAAAAAGCCGCACGCGCCCAAGCGCAGAAACGCTATGAGCAGGATCTTCAAGTACATCTTGCTGCCCAATGCGATCAGGAGACTGCCGCGCTGATCCGCCGCAAATTTGACGAAGAAGGCAAACCCGGTGCCGCAACTGCGGAACAAAAAGCCTTCCGCCTCAAATATATCGACAAAGTTTCCGATCCGATGTTCCAAGCCTGCTACAAAATGGCATGGCAAAACTATATTTCTCAAGAACAGCTGCGCGAAGCCCGTTACTATCGTTATTACGACGATTGGGGCTATCCGTTTGGCCGTTATCCTTGGTGGTGGTAAGGTATTAACAAACTTTAGGGCCGTCTGAAAGCATATATTTATTGGTTTCAGACGGCCTAAGGTTTATTGAAACGGCAATAACGTTTACAATAGCCGCCTATTCAAACACAATACCCACCACCCATGAACATCTGGCTTGGACAGCGACACGCGCCCAAATTTCCGCAAGGAGCCGCCGTAACCATCGGCAACTTTGACGGCGTACACCTCGGGCACAAACATATTCTACAAAAACTCAAACGAGAGGCAGACCAGCGGGGTCTGCCTGTTGTCGTTGTTGTTTTTGAGCCTCAGCCCAAAGAATTTTTTGCGCGCAAAGCCGGGAAAAAGCTGCCTTATCGCATCAGTCCACTGCGTACCAAATTGCGCCTTTTGCGTGAAACCGGTTGTGTGGATGCCGTTTGGGTCTTGCGTTTTAACCAAGCTTTCTCCGATATGAGCGCACAAGCGTTTATCGACCAGCTTTTGCGCCAAACGCTTAACACGCGTTATTTGTTGATTGGCGACGATTTCCGTTTCGGTGCCGGCCGTGAAGGCTGTTTTGAGCTCTTGGCTCAACAGCCCGATATGCAAACCGAACGCACGCCGTCCGTTATCGTTGAAGACATCCGCACCAGCAGTACCGCCGTCCGCCAAGCCCTTTCAGACGGCAAGTTGGAATACGCCAAAAAACTGTTGGGGCACGATTACGTGTTAAGCGGCAAGGTCAAGCACGGGCAAAAGCTCGGCCGCACCATCAACGCGCCTACCGCCAACGTCCAGCTTCCCCCATATCATTATGCGCTAAGCGGCGTATTTGTCGTCGAAGCAGACGGCGCATTCGGTACGCGCCGGGGCGTGGCCAGCTTTGGTTTTAACCCCACTGTCAGCAACAACCGCTCGCAAAAGCTGGAAGTCCATCTGTTCGATTTCAACGGCGATTTGTACGGCCAACGCATCTTCGTCCGCTTCCTGCACAAACTGCGTGACGAGAAAAAATTTGAGAGTATCGAAGCATTGAAAACCCAAATTTTGCAAGATATGGAAGATGCAAAGGTTTGGAAGCCATAGAAACGCTTCTAGAAGCTTATAAAATCAAGACAATTGGGCTACAATAAGTCCTTTGAATTTTTTCAGACGGCCTGTTCTTTTCAAAATGAGCAATCAGGCCGTCTGAAACCGAAATACCGCAACAATAGAGATCAAAAAATGACCGATTACAGTAAAACCGTAAACCTGCTCGAGAGCCCGTTTCCAATGCGCGGCAATCTTGCCAAGCGCGAGCCTGCATGGCTGAAAAGCTGGTACGAGCAAAAACGCTACCAAAAACTGCGCGAAATCGCCAAAGGCCGTCCGAAATTCATTCTGCATGACGGTCCTCCGTATGCCAACGGCGACATCCACATCGGTCATGCCGTCAATAAAATTCTCAAAGACATCATTATCCGCAGCAAAACCCAAGCCGGTTTTGACGCGCCTTATGTACCGGGTTGGGACTGCCACGGTTTGCCTATCGAAGTGATGGTAGAAAAACTGCACGGTAAAGACATGCCTAAAGCCCGTTTCCGCGAATTGTGCCGCGAATACGCCGCCGAACAGATTGCACGTCAGAAAAAAGACTTTATCCGCTTGGGTGTGTTGGGCGACTGGGACAATCCTTACCTGACCATGGATTTCAAAACCGAAGCCGATACCGTTCGTATGCTCGGTGAAATCTACAAATCCGGCTATCTCTACCGTGGCGCGAAACCTGTTCAATTCTGCTTGGACTGCGGCTCTTCATTGGCCGAAGCGGAAGTGGAATATAAAGACAAAGTATCACCTGCGATTGACGTTGCCTATCCGTTTAAAGACACTGCCGCGCTTGCCGCCGCATTCGGTTTGGCAAGTATTGAAGGCAAAGCGTTTGCCGTTATCTGGACAACCACGCCTTGGACTTTGCCTGCGAGCCAAGCTGTTTCAGCTGGCGCAGACGTGGTGTATCAATTGATTGATACGCCTAAAGGCAAATTGGTATTGGCCAAAGATTTGGCAGAAGATGCGCTCAAACGTTACGGCTTTGCTTCAGACGACCTGAAAGTATTGGCAGAAACCACAGGTGACAAGCTGGAAAACCTGCACATGAACCATCCGTTCCTCGAACGCGATATTCCCATGCTCAATGGCGACCATGTGACCACCGATGCCGGTACCGGTTTGGTGCATACTGCGCCTGCGCATGGTCTGGAAGACTACGCTGTCTGCAATAAATACGGCATCGAGCTTTACAACCCTGTCAACGCCGAAGGCAAATACATCAGCGAAACACCTCGTGTCGCTGGTATGCGCGTTTGGGAAGCCAATCCCGTCATCCTGCAATGGCTGGAAGAAACCGGCAACCTCTTGGCAAGCAGTAAAATCGAACACAGTTACGCACACTGCTGGCGCCACAAAACGCCGTTGATTTACCGTGCGACCGGCCAATGGTTTGTCGGTATGGACAAAGCAGGTGCCGATGGTAAAACCCTGCGCGACAAAGCCATCAAAGCCGTTGATGACACCGAATTCTTCCCATCATGGGGTCGTGCGCGTTTGGAAGCCATGATTGAAGGCCGTCCTGACTGGGTGGTTTCTCGCCAACGCTATTGGGGCACGCCGATGACTTTCTTTGTTCACAAAGAAACCGGTGAGCTGCATCCGAACACTGCCGAGCTGTTGGAAAAAGTTGCCCAAAAAATCGAAGAAAAAGGTATCGAAGCATGGTTCTCTCTTGATAAGAGCGAACTCTTGAGCGCGGAAGATTGTGAAAATTACGACAAACTTTCCGATACCATGGACGTATGGTTTGACTCAGGCTCGACGCATTATTCCGTTGTGAAACAACGCGAAGAATTGGAATGGCCGGCTGATTTGTACCTTGAAGGCAGCGACCAACACCGCGGCTGGTTCCAATCGTCTATGTTGACCGGTTGCGCCTCATCCATGGGTCGTGCGCCATACAAACAGCTGCTGACCCACGGTTTCGTGGTTGACCAAAACGGTCGCAAAATGTCGAAATCCATCGGTAACGTCGTCGCGCCGCAAGAAGTCTATAACGAGTTCGGCGCCGACATCCTGCGCCTGTGGGCGGCATCCACCGATTACAGCGGCGAATTGGCAATTTCCAAAGAAATCCTCAAACGCGTAACCGAAAGCTACCGCCGCATCCGCAACACCTTGAGCTTCCTGTTTGCCAACCTGAGCGATTTCGACCCGTTCGAACACACCGTACCGCAGGCAGACATGGTTGAAATCGACCGCTACGCCTTAGTATTGGCGCGTCAGCTGCAAGAGCGTCTGGCGGGCGACTTCTACCCGCGCTATGCCTTCCACTTCGCTGTGAAAGACATTGTCGCCTTCTGCTCGGAAGACTTGGGCGCGTTCTATCTCGACATCCTGAAAGACCGCCTCTACACCACCAAAGCCGACAGCCACGCCCGCCGCAGTGCGCAAACTGCCCTGTATCACATCACACGCAGTTTGGTTCTGTTGATTGCTCCGATTTTGTGCTTTACCGGCGAGGAAGCATGGGACATCATCGGTGGTGGAGAAGAAGACAGCGTCCTCTTCCACACATGGCATGAGTTCCCGTCTATCAATGAAAAAGCCGAAGCCGAATTGGTGAAAAAATGGACGGCAATCCGCGAAGCACGCGAAGCGGTAACTGCCGCCATCGAGCCTTTGCGTACGGATAAAACTGTCGGTTCTTCATTGCAAGCCGAAACCGAAATTACGGCTCCGGAAGAAATTGCCGACTATCTGAACACTTTGGGCGAAGAATTGCGTTTTGCTTTGCTGGTGTCTAAAGCTGAAGTGAAAGTAGGTAATGAACTTGCTGTAACCGCTAAAGCCAGCGATGGTGAAAAATGCGAACGCTGCTGGCACTACACCCACGATGTAGGCGCAGTTGCAGGCCATGAAACCATCTGTAAACGTTGTGCCGACAACGTTGACGGCAAAGGCGAAGACAGACATTACGCTTAATGGTTTGGTCTAAATAAAGGCCGTCTGAAAACTTTGGAAATAGGTTTTCAGACGGCCTTTGTTTTCGTATAGCGAATAGATTTTGAAGGGTAATTGGGATTTGTAGTTTTGATAAATAGATATAGTCAGTATAGGTATAGTGGATTTGACGTATATTGAGAAATATATTCTCGTAGAAAGCACTTTTCAAAGGGCCTTACTTATCCGTGGGGTATGGATGTATTTTGAACCTTCAAATAGCCTCATATTTACATTTTCTCATTGAACGGAAACTATATTTCTCTTTCGTTTTATCCAATATAAAAGGCCGTCTGAAACAAGTTTTCAGACGGCCTTTAGTTATTCTATTGCTTAGTAGAAATTAGCGGGCAGAGCAAGAAGTTTCTACTTTGTTGCCGTATGGGTCAGTGAAGCCGAAGAATGCTTCGCTGCCTTTTTGATGCCATTCAGCGCCTTTGCCGAACAGGCCTTGGTTGGCAACATAGCGTTCGCCTGAACCTGCAACGGCAGAAGACAGGGTGGCAACTTTGTCATCCAGACGCAGTTCAACTTGGTTGGTGCTCAGGTTGCGGACTTGTACAGACAGGCCGTTTTCGCAGCTGAATGATTGAACACGGCCATGGTTATGCATGTCATGATGTTGGTGGCCATATTCGTGTGCATGATTGTGCTCATGACGTTGACCATGGTCATGGCGATGGGCTTCAGGTGCGGCACAGGCAGCGAGGCTCATGGCGGCGGCAATTGCAAGCAGGGCTTTTACTTTCATTTTTGACTCCTATGGTCAGTGTTTAAGGAAGAATGTAGCGGCATGTTATAAATATCTTTATGGCTTCACAATAGGGATAACCATTATTTACTTTTTCTTCCTGTTTTCGGGAGTATGGCAGGATTCTTTGTAGTTTTGATATGAATGATTAATGCCGTTTGAAAAAAAACCGCACTTGCGCTAGAGGTAAACGAAAGTGCGGAAAATTCAGAGAGTTACATTGAAAGAAGGATAGAACAGCTTAACGCTGGCGTGCTTTAAAACGGGGATTGCTCTTGCAAATGACGTACACTTTGCCTTTTCGGCGGACAATTTGGCAGTCGCGGTGTCGTTTTTTTGCAGTTTTTAGGGATGAGAGGACTTGCATCATTTATCCTTTCTGAAAGAAGACATCATGGATTGGTAACGTTGGTTGAACTTGCTGGCGCGGCCTTCGACATTAACGTTGCGTTGTTTGCCTGTGTATACGGGGTGGGATGCGGAAGAGGTATCAAGAGAGAAGAGGGGATACTCTACTCCGTCTTTCCAAACCATGGTTTTTCCGTGGGTATTGGCACATGAACGGATGAGCCATCCTTGGTCTGCGCCGCTGTCGTAAAACAGGACGGTACGATAGTTGTCTGGGTGGATATCGGGTTTCATTTCTTTCTCCAGTGAGTGTTATGGTATAACATTATACTCTTAGGAAAAGAGCAGGCAAGTGTTTTTTGGTTTTTCTTTATCACGGGGTTGCGGCATTTTGATAAAATATGCTGTTTCAGACGGCCTTTTTTTCATGAGGCCGTCTGAATATTTTGTTTTCTGATGATAGGGATATGATGTATTTGTATAAGGGTTTCAGATTGGGCGGTGCGGTAAGCAAGGTGATGCCGATTGTCCATGTATTGTCCAAGCTGGGGCTGTTGTTTTCATTGCTGTTGGCCGTGCCGACACTGATGTCGTATTTTTATCACGACAGCGCGTTTCTCGTGTTTGCCTATACGGCTTTGACCGTATTGCTGGTGTCGTGCGTTACTTGGGTGCTGACGCTGCGTTTCAACCGTGAATTGCGGCCGCGCGACGGATTCACCCTGGTACTGATGCTGTGGCTGGCTTTTGCTGTCGTGGCGGCGATGCCGATTTATTTCTATATGCCGTCCATGAGTTTTACCGATGCATTTTTTGAAGCGATGTCGGGGCTGACGACGACAGGTGCGACAGTGATTTCCGGCTTGGATACGCTGGCGCCGTCGGTGAATTTTTGGCGACACATGCTCAACTGGCTTGGCGGTATGGGTATTATCGTGCTGGCTGTGGCGATTTTGCCGATGTTGGGCGTGGGGGGGACGCAGCTCTTCAAAGCGGAAATTCCGGGTATGGATAAAGAAAGTAAGATGGCGCCCCGTATTTCGCAAGTGGCCAAACGGCTGTGGTTTGCCTATGCGTTGACAACTGCTGCGGCCTTTGTATCCTTGCATATTGCCGGCATGGGCTGGTTTGATGCCTTGTGTCATGCGATGTCGGCTGTGGCCTTGGGCGGTTTTTCGACACATGATGACAGCGTTGCATATTTCAATTCTGTAGCAGTCGAATGGACGTTGATGTTTTTTACTGTCTGGGGCGGTATCAATTTCGCCAGCCACTTTACTGCGTTGGGCAACCGCTCTTTGCAGGTGTATTGGAAAGATGAGGAATGCCGTTCCATGTTGCTGGTTTTGTCGGGCAGTATTTTGATTTCGGCATTGTATTTATGGCAGCAGGATGTTTATCAAAGCCTTGGCGAAGCTTTACGCTTTGTCAGCTTCAACTTTGTGTCCATCGGATTGGCCAGCGGTTTCTCCAATGCTGACTTTGCCCAATGGCCGCTGATTGTGTCGTTGTGGATGTTTTTCCTGTCGAACGTATTGGCAAGTTCAGGCTCTATGGGGGGCGGTATTAAAAACGTGCGTGCGTTGGTATTGTTCAAATTCAGCTTGCGCGAAATGCTGATTTTGTTGCACCCACGCGCGGTTCGTACGGTAAAGGTCAACAACCGTTCTATTCCGGATCGCATGGCGCTGACTGTCATGTCGTTCATCTTTATTTATTTTATGACGGTCATTGTATTCAGCTTTTTACTGATGGCGGCAGGCTTGGACTTTTTATCCGCCTTTACGGCAGTCATTGCCTGTATTACCAATGCAGGACCGGGTTTGGGGGCAGTTGGTCCGTCGCATAATTATGCTGCGTTGAGCGATGTGCAGAAATGGCTGTGTACAGCGGTGATGTTGTTGGGACGCTTGGAGATTTTTACCGTTCTGATTTTGCTTACTCCGGCATATTGGAAGAAATAAGTTTGAGAAAAAGGCCGTCTGAAATTTCAGACGGCCTTTTCATAATGGCTGGGCTTAAGCGTATTGTTTGAGCAATTCTTTGAATTGTTCGCCAGTTTCAGGGTGTTTCAAACCGTAAGCCACGGTTGCTTCAAGGTAACCCAATTTGCTGCCGCAGTCGTAGCGTTTGCCATCAAAAGTATGAGCCAATACAAACTCATGGTCGAGCAGGCGAGCGATACCGTCTGTCAGTTGGATTTCGTTACCTGCACCGCGAGGCAGGTTGGTCAACAAGTCAAAAATACGCGGAGTCAGGATGTAGCGGCCGACAACGGCGAGGTTGGAAGGCGCTTCTTCCGGTTTGGGTTTTTCAACAATGTTGATAATACGTTGATAGTTTTTCAGCTGCTCGACTTCGACAATACCGTAAGAACCGGTTTGGGAATGATCGATGGTTTCAACGCCTAAAACGCTGTTGCCGCTTTGATTATATACGTCAACCATTTGTTTTAGCGCGCCTTTAGGCGCATCAATCAAATCGTCTGCCAAAATAACGGCAAAAGGTTCATTACCAACGGCAGCCTGCGCGCACAATACGGCATGCCCCAAACCCAATGCTTCAGTTTGACGGATGTACATGCAGGTAATGTTGGGAGGCAGGATATCGCGAACGTGCTCCAACAGCTTGTCTTTTTGACGCAATTCCAATTCGGTTTCCAACTCGTATGCTTTATCGAAGTGGTCTTCGATACTGCGTTTGTTACGGCCGGTGATGAACACCATTTCAGTACAGCCGGCCTCAACCGCTTCTTCAACTGCATATTGAATCAGAGGTTTGTCTACGATAGGCAGCATTTCTTTGGGGCTGGCTTTGGTTGCAGGCAAGAAACGGGTGCCCATACCGGCAACGGGGAAGACGCATTTTTTAATGGGTTTCATATTATTATCCTATTTTAACTGTGGGTTTATACCCCAAAAAGTGTAAAGATGTAGTCGTATGTAATGATAATACCACATGATAAAGTATCAGACGGTCTGAAAAGGAGGATTGGTCATAGATACTGTCTTATCCCAGCAACGACAGCAATTCCTCTTCGCTCAAGATGGCTACGCCCAAAGTTTGGGCTTTTTCCAATTTACTGCCTGCGGCTTCTCCGGCGACAACGTAGTCGGTTTTTTTGGATACGCTGCCGGAAACTTTACCACCTGCAGCCTCAATCATGGCTTGGGCTTGGTCGCGTTTGAGCGTGGGTAAAGTCCCTGTTAATACAAAGGTTTTTCCTGCTATGGTCTCATTGATGCCGTCTGAAATCGTTTCATCTTGAAGATTAGATAGCGTTTGAGCAAAGAAAGTTTTCATATTTTCAAGCAGGGCTGCGTTTTGCGGTTTACTGCGCCATGTTTGCCAATCGACAGGCAATGCTTTGTCGGTTTGCAAACCTTCTATGTTTTGTCCGGCAAGCTCCCACAAGGCCAGCGCTTTGGTTTCGCTGATTTTAAAATCAGGCAGGCGGGCAATCCAGCGTTGCGGCTCGGCATGGCGCAACGGCGGGATAGTGACAGCCTGGCTTTGTGGGGCAACACCTACAGCCAGCAGCTCGTCTATCATTGCCTGTTGCGCTTCTTGGGCAAAAAAGTGGGCGATGGAGCGGGCAACCACCGTGCCGATATCGGGCAGGCAGGCGAGGATGGGTTCGGGGGCATAGCGGACGTGTTCCAGTGTGCCGAATGCCTGTGCCAGTGTTTTGGCGGTGCGTTCGCCGACGTGACGGATGCCGAGGGCAAAAAGGAAGCGCGCAAGTTCGGGCATTTTGCTGGCTTCTATGCCTGCAAGGATGTTTTCCGCCCATTTGGTCGGCTGTTTTTTACTGGTTTTGCTAAGCGGGGCATTGCCGGTCTCGCTTTCAAAGTCTTCAATCTCACTGTTTAATGATTTTTCCTCATTAGTCGATGCTTTATCCGCTGTTTCCTTCATTTTTTGCAGGGTTGGAATATCGAGGCGGTAGAGGTCGGCGAAATGACGAACCAAATCTTGTGCTACAAGCTGCTCGATTTGTTTTTGACCGAGTCCGTCGATGTCCATGGCTTTGCGTGAGGCAAAGTGGATTAAACCTTGTGCGCGTTGTGCTTGGCAAAGCATACCGCCACTGCATCGGGCAACTGCTTCGCCTTCTTCGCGTTCGATTTCGCTGCGGCAGATAGGGCAATGGGTAGGCAGGCGGTAAGGTTTGTGAAGCGGTTCGGCTTGCGCTTTAGAAGGTGTTTCGGCAAACAAATCGTCTTGCAGGCCGTCTGAAACGGAAATATTGGTCTCCTGCATTGGGCGGCGTTCAAAAATCACGCGCACCACCTCGGGAATGACGTCTCCGGCGCGGCGCACGACGACGGTATCGCCAACGCGCACGTCTTTGCGCGATACTTCGTCCTGATTGTGCAGGGTGGCGTTGGTAACGGTAACGCCGCCGACGAATACAGGTTGCAGGCGGGCAACCGGGGTTACTGCACCGGTGCGCCCGATTTGTACATCAATGGCTTCGACAATGGTCAATGCTTCTTCGGCAGGAAATTTGTGGGCAATGGCCCAGCGCGGTGCGCGTGAGATGAAACCGAGTTTTTCTTGTTGTGCCAGACTGTTGACTTTGATCACCATACCGTCGATTTCATAAGGCAAAGTAGGGCGTTTTTGCTGCATTTTTTCGTAAAATGCCAATACTTCGTCGATATTTTGGAAACAGCCGAAATTACCATCGGGCAGGCTGAAACCAAGCTCTTTACAGTAGCTCAGCTCTTGCAGGTGTTCTTCCGCGACAAAACCGCCTTGTTGTCGGGCGATGGAATAGGGGAAGAAATGCAGTTTGCGCTGTGCAGTAATGCGCGAATCGAGTTGGCGCAGACTGCCGGCGGCGGCATTGCGCGGATTGGCGAAAGGTTTTTGTCCGTTTTCAGCTTGTCGTTCGTTTAAGGCGGCAAAATCGGCTTTAAGCATCAGTACTTCGCCACGGATTTCGATAAGCTCGGGAATGTTTTCTCCATGCAGGCGAAGGGGGATGTTGGATACGGTTTTGACGTTTTGGGTAACGTCTTCACCTGTGGTGCCGTCGCCACGGGTTGCCGCTTGAGTCAATACGCCGTCGCGGTACAGCAGGCTGATGGCCAGACCGTCAAATTTAGGCTCGATAACGTATTCCGGTTTTTCTCCGTTTAATCCGCTACGAACGCGCTCATCAAAAGCATACATTTCGGCATGGTCGAACACGCCATTTTCATCTTGTGGCGAGAAGGCGTTGGTCAGCGACAGCATCGGTACTTCGTGGCGCACTTCGGCAAAGCCTGCCAAAGGCTCGCCACCGACACGCTGGGTCGGGCTGTCAGGCAGTTTGAACTCGGGGTAGTTCCGCTCCAATGCTTCAAGCTCGCGGAACAATTTGTCGTATTCGGCGTCGGGTATGCTGGGCGCGTCTAGGGTGTAGTATTCGTAGGCATAGCGGTTGAGGAGGTCGGTCAGGTATTTGATACGTTGTGCGGTCGGATTCATGAGCAATCGAAATAGAGTTTTCAGACGGCCTGATGATAGAGAGGCCGTCTGAAAATCGATGAATATTGAAGATGAAGGGATTTTACCTGAAAAAAGCGGATATGCCGTCATTGCATATCCGCTTTTTGATTGGGGAAGTTTAAGAGAACAGGCGCAGGGCTTGTTTGCTGCCGGGTTTGATGCCGACTTTAAGCATTTCTTCCTGACGGGCCAAAACGTAGTTGCGTACGTCTTTGAGCCATTGGGTGGAAACTTCTTCCATTTGGTCGTTAACCAAATCCAAGCTGAGTTGGCCGGAAAGTTTGACTGCCAAGTCCATGAATTTGTCGAAAGTTTTTTCGCCGGCAGGAACATGCGGAATATCCAGAAGCATGCTGAAACCGCGGTAGGCTTGGTTGTCCAACAGTGGATTGGTAAATGGTTTGTTGTCCAAAGTATGGATAGAGAACAGTTGAGGGTTGTTGTTGTCACCGAAATGGAACGCGCCGTCTTCGCCCAGTTTGAAGCCTGTATCTTCCACGGCGGCACGCAATTCTACGCCGCTGATATTGGAATGGGAAACCAAGTGAATGGCGATGGTTTGGTCAACACGCGCACAGAATTGGTCGAGGGCTTGCGCGACTTCGGTGAAAGCATCCAAGTCGGTATGCAAAACTTTGCCGTCCATCAGTTGGGCAAAAGCATCAACCTGTTGGTCGAAGTGTTGCAGCTCTTCACGCGCTGCCAAACCGTTACGGCTGACAGCTTGCAGGCCCATAACGAAGCCTTGGTAGTAAACGCCCGGAATCGGCTCGGCAACGCGGAAATGGTCGTCCATGGTGCAACCGATGATTTGGAAGCGGTGTGTGCTGGAAAGGCGCGGCAGTGCGTGCAATTCTTGGGCTTGTTTCAGGGAGATGTAGGCCATGTAGTCGAAGCGCGGGTCAAACCAAGGCAACTCGACTTGAGACAATTCGTCCAAGCTGATCAATGGTACTTGTGCCACAGGTTCGGCTTCGGTTTCAACCGGAGCAAAAGCGGCTTCGGCAGGATTTATAGTAATTTCGTTGTTCAAACCGATAACGGTGTGTTGGACTTTTTCTTCTGCGGAAAAGTCGTCTTCCACGGCCAGCTCGACATCGGTTTTAAGTTGGGCAGGATGAGCCAGTTTGGCTTTTGCCGCGTAGATTTCATCTTGCTCTTGCAGGTTGCGCAATGCCTCTTCGGTTTTTTTGTTTTTCTTGATAAACAAACCTTGGCCGCCGGTTTCTTTGCTGTCGCGGACGTGCTTGGTTTTGCTGGTCAAAAGTGCATCCTTATCGGAATGGCCGAATTGTTCGCGCACTTGTTTGCGGTATTGGTTTTCCTGGTACATATTGTAACCGATGACAGCCAAAAGGGCGGCGAGGGCTAAGACGATGAAAATCATGGAGTAATCACTTTTTAAAAAGGCAGCATTCCGTCTTTTTCAGGGTGCGGAATCTTGCTGCGTGGGAAGTTCGTTGGAGCCGGACTTTATGCGTCCGAATGAATAGCTGAATTATAACGAAAATAAACGGTTGTGACAGCATTATGTCTGCCAATCAGTGTTCAGGCCGTCTGAAAGTTATCCGTGCCGGATGGGGAAACCTGCTTTTTGAAGGCGTGGCCAATCGAAGAAATGTCCAGGATCGGTTTTCCTGTCCGGAGCGATGTCCTGATGACCGGTAATGGCCTGAATCGGGTAATGTTCGGAAATGGCGGTCAGCAAGGCTTGCAGGCTGGTGTATTGTGCTTCGGTAAAAGGCTCGAAATCGCAGCCTTCCAATTCGATACCGATGGAGAAGGTATTGCATTTTTCTCTGCCTTGAAATGACGATACACCGGCATGATAGGCCATATCGTCGCAGGAAACGAATTGGACGGTTTCGCCCTTACGGCTGATGAAAAAATGGCTGGAGACGCGCAGGGTGTGGATGATGCTGAAAAAAGGATGCTCGTCAGGGTTGATTTGGTTGGTAAACAATTTTTCCACCGCACCCGTGTTGTACTCAAAAGGAGGGAGGGAAATATTGTGGAGGACAACCAATGAGATGTCTTCATCCGGTTCTCGCGGGCTGAAATTGGGCGAATGAGTTTGACGTGCATTCAGCCAACGGCCGCTTTGCCAAGTGTTTTTTGAAGGAGAATTCATGGTTTCAGACGGCCTTTCGGGATAGGAAAATATACGTTGGGTAAGGTGGAGGGCGTGGTGGACTTGTTTTCGGTTATACTGTCGCCCGACACGTTCACAAACCAAGAATCCTACCATGCTGAAAAAATTGTTGAAATGGCTGGCCGTATTTTTGACGGCATTTGCCGCCGTGTTTGCCGCATTGTTGTTTGTTCCGAAGGACAACGGCAAACCATACCGTATTACCATTACCAAAAACCAAGGTATCTCTTCCGTCAGCCGCAAACTGGCTCAAGACGGCATTGTTTATAACCGTTATGTGCTGGTAGCTGCCGCATATGTGATGGGTGTACACAACCAACTCAATGCCGGCTCTTACCGCCTATCCTCCAAAGTATCAGCTTGGGACATTTTAAAACGCATTAAAAAAGGCCGCCCTGATTCGGTCAGCGTGCAAATTTTGGAAGGCGCGCGTTTTGCCCAAATGCGCCGTATTATCGACAACACTGCCGACATTGCCCACGACACGCGCGGTTGGAGCGATGAAAAACTGATGGCCGAATTGGCGCCCGATGCCTTGAGCAGCAATCCTGAAGGACAGTTTTTCCCGGATAGTTACGAAATTGATGCCGGTGGCAGCGATCTTCAAATTTACAAAATCGCCTACCGTAAAATGCGGGAAAACCTGCAAGAAGCATGGGATGACCGTCAAAGCGGCCTGCCTTATAAAAATCCGTACGAAATGCTGATTATGGCGAGTCTGATTGAAAAAGAAACCGCGCACGAAGACGACCGCGCCCATGTGGCCGCCGTATTCGTCAACCGCCTGAATATCGGCATGCGCCTGCAAACCGACCCGACCGTCATCTATGGCATGGGCGATGCGTATAAGGGCAGAATCCGCAAAGCCGACCTGCAACGCGATACGCCTTACAATACCTACACACGCAGCGGTTTGACACCGACGCCGATTGCACTTCCCGGCAAAGCCGCGCTTGAAGCAGCAGGCCATCCGTCTGATGAAAAATATCTGTATTTCGTCTCAAAAATGGATGGTACGGGCTTGAGCGAGTTCAGCCACAACCTTTCTGAACACAACGCTGCCGTGCGCAAATATATTTTGAAGAAATAAACCGAATAGGCCGTCTGAAACATTTATAATCCCAGTTTCAGACGGCCTTTAAATTGACGATATCCATATGAAACCTAGATTTATTACCCTTGATGGTATAGACGGCGCAGGCAAATCCACCAACCTCGCCGTAATGAAAGCATGGTTTGAGAAACACCAACTGCCCGTATTGTTTACGCGCGAACCGGGAGGCACTCCGGCCGGAGAAGCATTGCGTGAAATCCTGCTCAACCCAGCCACCCAAGTCAGCCTGCGTACCGAAACCCTGCTGATGTTTGCAGCCAGACAGCAACACTTGGAAACAGTCATTCTACCTGCCCTGAAAAACGGCACGCATGTGGTTTCTGACCGCTTTACCGATGCAACGTTTGCCTATCAAGGCGGCGGACGCGGCGTTCCCTTGCAAGATATTGCCATGCTTGAGCATTGGGTGCAGGGCGATTTCCGCCCAGATTTAACTTTGCTGTTGGATGTGCCGTTGGAGGTGTCAATGGTGCGCATCAACCAAACGCGTGAGAAAGACCGCTTTGAACAAGAAGAAGCCGAGTTTTTCAATCGAGTGCGCGAAGTATATCTGCAACGTGCTAACGAACAGCAGGAACGCTATGCCGTCATCGACAGCAGCCAAAGTCTGGATGCGGTAAAAAATCAGATTGAAACCGCGCTAGACAGTCTTTTTGGATTGAATGTTTAAGTTTAAATAAAATGCCGTCTGAAAGAAGAGTAATGTGGTGAAGAAATATTATTACAGAAGTTTTTAGACATAAAACCAAATAAAACGAAATATCAAAACAAATGTAATAAATATCGGTATGCGCCACCAAAAGAACATGATAAAATTACGGCCTCTTACAAAGCCGGTCTGTTAACAACCCGACTTTAGAAAATTTAAACGTCTGAAGCAGCCTGTTTCAGACTTGTTCGCTGTAAAATCTCTCTCGCAAACAGGATCGATAAATGGAAAATTCATTAAAAGAAGCCGCCCTGCAGTTCCACGAATTCCCCGTGCCGGGCAAAATCTCCGTTACCCCAACCAAACCTTTGGCCACTTCTAAAGACTTGGCGTTGGCGTACTCTCCGGGCGTAGCTGCTCCTTGTATGGAAATCCATGCCGATCCTCAAACTGCCTACAAATACACTGCCAAAGGCAATTTGGTTGCCGTGATTTCCAACGGTACCGCAGTGTTGGGTTTGGGCAACATCGGTGCGTTGGCCGGTAAACCTGTAATGGAAGGCAAAGGCGTATTGTTCAAAAAATTCGCCGGCGTTGACGTATTCGATATCGAAATCGATGAAAAAGACCCGCAAAAATTGGTAGACATCATCGCTTCTTTGGAACCGACTTTCGGCGGCATCAACCTCGAAGACATCAAAGCGCCTGAGTGCTTCTACATCGAACGCGAATTGCGCAAACGTTGCAAAATCCCTGTATTCCACGACGACCAACACGGTACCGCTATCATTACCGCTGCCGCTGTATTGAACGCTTTGCGTTATACCGGCCGCAAAATTGAAGAAGCGACTTTGGTGTGCTCCGGCGCAGGTGCCGCAGCGATTGCTTGCTTGAACCAATTGCTGGATTTGGGTCTGAAACGTGAAAACGTAACCGTCTGCGACTCTAAAGGCGTGATTTATAAAACCCGCGAAGACAAAGACCGTATGGACGAGTCCAAACAATTCTACGCCATCGAAGACAACGGCCAACGCGTATTGGCTGATGCCGTTAAAGGTAAAGACATCTTCTTGGGTCTGTCCGGTGCAAACCTGCTGACTCCTGAAATGCTGAACACCATGAACGAAAAACCAATCGTGTTCGCTATGGCAAACCCAAATCCGGAAATTCTGCCTCCATTGGCAAAAGAAACCCGTCCGGATGTGGTAATCGGTACCGGCCGCTCAGACTTCCCGAATCAAGTAAACAACGTATTGTGCTTCCCATTCATCTTCCGTGGCGCATTGGATGTCGGCGCGACCACCATTAATGAAGAAATGAAACGCGCTTGCGTATACGCTTTGGCTGACTTGGCAATGGAAGAGGTAACTGAAGAAGTGGTTGCCGCTTACGGTAAGAAATTCGAATTCGGCGCGGAATACCTGATTCCTACCCCATTCGACTCCCGCCTGTTGCCTCGCGTTGCTTCTGCTACCGCTAAAGCAGCTATGGAAAGCGGCGTGGCTACCCGTCCAATCGCTGACTTGGATGCGTACGCTGCTAAATTGGCTGCATGGGAACTGTAATTCAGTAAATAGTGCTTGATTGAAAAGGCCGTCTGAAAGTTGTATTTCAGACGGCTCTTTTGTTTATTGGGTATTTTAGAAACGGGTTAATGCAACAATCGGAATAATGAATATGATAATCTGCTGATTCAACATAGACGTGGAAATACGGCTTACTTTTTAAGACAGATTTCTATTTTTGGGCTGCTTTGACTTTGCAGAATTTGTACGGGATTAAATACAATATTTTTTCCAGTCTTTTTAAACAACATCAGGCTGTCTGGAATCGAGTTTTCAGACGGCCTGAGTTAATAAAACGGTTTATTTTTGCCAATAGGTTTTGACGTTGACGAACTCATACAACCCGAATTCTGATAGCTCGCGGCCATAGCCGGAAGCTTTGACGCCGCCAAAGGGGAGGCGGAGGTCGCTGCTGGTGTGGCGGTTGATAAAGACAGAGCCTGCTTGAATTTTTTCGGCGTATTTCCATGCATTTGCCGTGTCGGCTGTGTAGATGCAGGCGCCGAGGCCGAAAGGTGTGTCATTGGCAAGTGCGACGGCGTGATCCGGATTGTCGGCACGTAAAATCATGGCAACCGGGCCGAAGACTTCTTCGTGCCAAACGCGGCAGTTTGGGTTGACCTGATCTAATACCGTGGCAGGGTAAAACCAGCTTTCTCCCTCAGGGATATAGCCGCCACTCAAACATTGCGCGCCGTGTGCAACCGCATCTTGAACCTGCTCGTGTACGGTTTGACGCAGGTCTTGGCGGTGAAGCGGGGCAAGGGTGGTGTTCGGATCTTTTGGATTACCGGTTTGCAGTTTGGCGCACTCGGCAAGGAAGAGTGGGATAAACTGTTCGGCAATATCTTGGGTAACAACGATGCGTTTGACGGCATTGCAGGATTGTCCGGCATCGCGAAAGCGCGAATAGCAGGCATCGATGGCTGCGCGTTGCAGATCGGCATCGGGCAGGATGATAAACGGATTGCTGCCGCCCAGTTCAAGGACGGTTTTTTTCAGATGTTTGCCTGCATGGGCGGCAAGCAGGCGGCCGGTGTGGGTCGAACCGGTAAATGCCATGGCATCGGTATCTTCAATGGCTTTAAGCGTGTCTTCATGGCTCAACCATGCGCCGATAAGTGGCAAGCCTTTGGGGACAAGGTCGAAGAGAGTTTCGCTGACGCGGGCAACACTGGGCGCAGGTTTGACTGCACAAGCATTGCCTGCACAAAGGGCAGGGATGGCAAATCGTAAAATCTGCCAAACAGGGTAGTTCCACGGCATGACTGCCAAGACAACGCCTAAAGGCTCGAAGCGGACTTGGCTGAGGCTGGCTTGGGTGGCGATGGTTTTATGGGCAAGCAGTTCGGGGGCAAGGCGGACGTAGTAGCGGATAAGCTCGATGGATTTGCTGATTTCGGCACGGCATTCGTGCAGGCAGCGTCCGACTTCTTCGCAAACCATTTCAGCGAGGCGTTCTTGGTTTTGGGTAAGACTGTCGGCAAATTGCTGTAAGAGGGCGGTGCGCTCGGTAATGCTTGATTGGGCGAAGGTTTGCTGAAGGGTTTGGAGGCGGTTTAATTCGTCGGTAAATTTAGTGTAGCTTTGTGCTGGTCGGCGGCAAATGGTTTCACCGGTAAAGACATGGGTGCTGTGAAACATGGTTGGCTCCTTTGTTTTTATGTTTTTATGAGGCCGTCTGAAAATGTTTCAGACGGCCTTTTATTGTGATAATTGTACTTCAAGCGACCAATTGGGGAAAAATAGATTTTAAGCCGGCAACAATAATCTCTACGGAAATGGCGGCAAGCATCATGCCCATAATGCGGTTGAGGATGGTCAGGCCGGTCGTGCCCAAGCGTTTGCTGATGCGTCCGGCAACAATCAGGATGAGATAGCAAATCAGGCTGACCAAAAAGCCGGAGATGATAATCAGGGCAATATCGCTGTAATTTTTGGCAGCAGAGGAGTAAATGATGACGGTAGAAATACCGCCGGGACCGATGGTAATCGGAATGGCAATGGGGACGACGGCAATGGCTTTTTCATTGCGGCGGACTTGTTGCGCACTTTGATGTTCTTCTGAATGGGAATCAATTTTGGGTTTGGCCGGATTGTCGTTGCCGTTCATTAAGGAGATGGCAATCAGCAAAACCAGAATACCGCCGCCGACTTGGAAAGAGCCCACGCTGATACCGAGTACTTTCAACAAGATACCGCCGCCCAGCGCAAAGACGACAATCACGATGAAAACGGCTAGTGCGGCAGTACGCGCGATTCTGCGTTTTTCTTTGGTGCTGTGGTCTTGCGTCAGGTCAAGATAAATCGAGAGCGCGCTGAAGGGGTTGATCAGTACAAGAAGTGCAACGAGAAGTTTGCCGATTTCTACACCTAATTCCATATTATTCCTTGCTTGCAGTCAGGCCGTCGTTGTCCATATTACGACGGCGGAGGTTTTTGTGTTCGTTGGCAATACCCATCAACAGGGCGAGCACCACCATGATGGAAAGTGTAGCTGTACCGCCGTAGCTGACCAGGGGAAGTGGGACGCCGACAACGGGCAAAATACCGCTGACCATGCCCATGTTTACAAAGGCGTAGCAGAAAAAGGTCATGGTCAATGCGCCTGCCAAAGTACGGCTGTAAAGGGATTGCGCTTGTGCGGCAATCCACAATCCGCGTGCCAGAATGATGAGGTAAACCAGCAGTAAAAGGATATTGCCAATCAGGCCGAATTCTTCGCCGAATACCGCAAAAATAAAGTCAGTCGTTGATTCGGGAATATAGTCCAAATGGGTTTGCGAGCCGTTGAGCCAACCCTTACCCCATACGCCGCCCGAGCCGATGGCAATCATGGATTGGATGATGTGGTAGCCTGCGCCTAACGGGTCTTTGGTTGGGTCGAGCAGGGTGAGGACGCGGGTTTTCTGGTAGTCGTGCATGCCGTAATTCCACAAGAGCGGCAGGGCGGCCACAAAGGCAATAATAGCGGCAAAAATGGCTTTCCAGGGCAATCCGGCAAAAAAGATGACAAAAATGCCCGAAGCCATAATCAGTGCTGCCGTACCGAGGTCGGGCTGCTTCAAGATCAGGGAGACAGGAACAAGAATCAGCACGAGGGCAACAATATAATGTATCCATTTCAGACGGCCTTCATAGCGTTGGAAATACCACGCGACAGTCATGGGAATACCGATTTTCATGATTTCGGAAGGTTGGATACGGGTAAAGCCGAGGCTCAGCCAACGGGTCGAACCGTTGACGGTAACGCCGGCAACTTCGACGCCAATCAGCAGTAATACGCCGACAATATAAACAGGCAGGGCAACTTTGGCAGCCGTTTGCGGCTTGAATACGGCGATAATCCATAAAAGGGCAAAGCCTAAAACGGTATGGATGGTTTTGTTTTCCAATTGGCCGAACTCTTGCCCGTCCGCAGAATAGAGCAGGAACAGGCTCATGATATAGATGGCGAGCATGGCAAAAAACAGCCAAGGGTCAATTGGGGCTGCAATGGTGGATTTTAAATTTTTCCACGCTGATGTGTTATTCATGATGAACCTCCGGCTGTGAGGCAGGGCTTGTCGGCGTCAGTCCGTAGGCGGATTGGAAAATACTGGTAATAGGCTGATGTTTATCAGTTTTTTCAGTTTGGGTCAAATCTGATTCAAGGCCGTCTGAAAACTGTTGCGGCTTGACGTGAAGCATATAAAAATCAGTCATTTCACGAGCCAATGGCGCGGCATACGCACCCCAACCGCCGTTTTCCAAAATAACGGCAATGGCGATTTCAGGTTTTTCCAATGGCGCAAACGAGATAAACCATGCGTGGTCACGGTGTTGTTCGCGTAGGGCTGCGGCATTGTAGCGGCTGCCCTGTTTGATTTGTACGACTTGGGCCGTACCGGTTTTACCGCCCATCGTATAGGCGAGTCCGCCACCGATACGGTGCGCCGTACCACCCGGTTTCAATACCTTTTCCATTGCGCGTTTGACGTATTCGAAGTTATCGGCTTTGAACGGAATTTGACGCTCAGGATTGGGGTTGATACGGGTAATTTTGCGCGCGCCGAAATCTAATACTTCTTTGACCAAATGCGGCTGATGAACGACACCGTTGTTGGCCAGAGATGCTGTCGCATGTGCCATTTGCAAAGGCGTGTAGGCATTGTAGCCTTGGCCGATACTGACGGAAACCATCTCGCCGGCACGCCATTCTTTGGCAGTCGGGTCGGAAGATTTGGCAAAGCGTTTGGCTTTCCATTCGCGGCTGGGCAAAACGCCTACATATTCACTAGGCAGGTCAATACCGGTTTTCTGACCGAAACCGAATTGCGCCAGATACGGAGAGGCTTTATCGATACCCATTTCGTAACCCAAACGGTAGAAGAAGGTATCTGAGGATACTTGAATGGCTTTGCTCAAGTTGGCCGAGCCGTGACCGCTGCGGACGGAGTCGCGGAAAATATGGCGGCTGCCGGGTATGCTCCATGCGCCGGGGGCGGGGACGATGGTGTTTTGAGTGATTTTGCCGCTTTCCAACAAGGCCATGCCCATAAAGGGTTTGAATGTAGAACCCGGCGGATAAAGGCCTTGGGTAACGCGGTTGATCAAAGGCTTTTTCCAATCGTCATTCAGTATTTTCCAAGTGTCGCTGTCGATGCCATCAATAAAGAGGTTGGGGTCGAAGGAAGGCTTGGAAACAAATGCCAAAACTGTACCGTCTTGCGGATTGATGGCCACCAATGCGCCACGACGGTCGCCCAAAATTCGGTCGGCTTCCTGCTGCATACGGATATCCATGCCTAGGCGCAAGGTTTGCCCCATTTTGGACGGGACATTTTTCAATACACGGACGATGTTGCCGTAAGCGTCTTTTTCGACTTCCTGATAGCCTGGAATACCATGAAGCTGGTGTTCGTAATATTTTTCCAAGCCGGATTTGCCGATATGTGTACTGCCGCGATAGAGGGCAGTCAGGCTTTCTTCTTCCAGCATTTCTTTGTCTTTATCGCTAATACGGCCGATATAGCCTAAGAAATGGGAAGTCAGCTTGCCGTAAGGATATTCGCGGAATGTGCGTGAGTTGACCTCTACGCCTTTGAATTCGCGCAGATGTACGGACAAGCGTGCAGTCTCTTCATCGGTCAGCCTGAGCTTGAGCGGGATATTTTCAAATTTTCGATAGCTTTCGCGGTATTTTTTGAAGCGTTTTAAATCTGTCGGCGTAATATCGACGTATTTTTTCAATGCTTCAATGACATCTTCCATCTTGCCTTCGATGCGGCTAGGAATAACTTCGAGCGAAAAGACAGGATAGTTTTTGGCCAATGGAACGCCGTTGATATCGACGATTTCGCCGCGTACAGGCGGCGTTGGAATCAGGGTGATACGGTTGCTCGATGCTTGACCGGAAAACTCATTGTGTTGAGTTACTTGCAGGTAGAAGAACCGCGCCAGCAAAATGGAAAAGAAGATAACAATCAGGATAAACGCAACGAGCAGGCGCAACAAAGCATCGGCTTGTGCTGCCTGAGCGGAAGGTTTTTGGGTATGTTGACCACCGGAAAGACGGCGTGGAAGAATCGGTTTCATCTTTTCAGCGGGAGCGGTAAATACGGGTCACAATCAGCATCAGCTGGCTGAGTATGGGCCAAAGCAGTGCGCCGACAAATGGAGCAACAAAGCCTTGCAAAGTGATGACCTGATGATTAAGGAACAAACGGGCAATAGTTAAGACGGCCTGATTGAGAAGCAGGGCAGCCAATACAGCGGCTAATTGCATAATGTGGCCGTAAAGCATGATTTGGCGGCGGCGGTTTAAGATGAAATAAGTCATCACGACGTAAGACAGGGCATGTAAACCCAAAGTCGCGGCGGTTGCTGCATCGACAATCAGACCGATGGCAAAAGCCAGTCCCATGCCTGCGCGTTGCGGCTGGTGCAATGTCCAATATAGCAATATTAGTGCCGTCATTTCAGGCAGCCAGAAGAATCCGTCAAAGGAAAACGGCATAAAGTCCAGTATCATCATCACAATGAGACTGGCCGCCATGATGTGCAGCGGTACTGCACGGTAAGAATCGTCAAAATCGTTCATGAAATCAGCGTGGGGAAGAAGGGGCGGAAGAAAGTACCAAGACAAAACGGCTGCTGCGTAAAGCGGCCAAAGGCGTCAGTTGCGTATCGTAATAAGGCGTTCCCGATGCGCGGACAACCTTGCTGACGGTTGCAACGGGAATCCCTGCCGGATAAGTACCGTCCAAACCGGAAGTCAGCAGAACATCGCCGGGTTTCAAGTCTGAGCCGGTTGGGAAATAGCGCAAATCCAAACCGTTGCCATTGCCGTATGCCAAGTTGCGTTCGCCGGTGCGGCTAACGGCTATGGGGACAATGCTTTGTCCGCCTGAAATCAGCCCAATTTCTGCACTTTGTGTGTGAACTTGTATCAACAGGCCGATCAAACCGCTTTGATCGATGACCGCATCGCCAACTTTCAAGCCGTCTTGACTGCCCTTGCCGATAATCAGTCTTTCGGAAAGCGGATCTTTGCCATTGGAAATGACTTCCGCACCGATAACGTTGTGAATGCCTTTTTGTTGCAAACCGTACAGTTTTTTTAATTCGCGCAATTCATCAGTATTGACTTTATCTCGCTGCAAATCAATTTTCAGACGGCCATTTTCTTCCAGAAGTTGGCGGTTTTGTTCCAAGAGCTCGGATTTGGACTGGGAGAGGTCGGCAAAATATTGATAAAGTTGAACAGGTTGATTTGCCAGCCATTGAACAGGATAGAGCATGGGCATTACTGCAGCACGTACAGGCTGCATCAATGAAAAGCGGTAATCTGCCACCATCAGGCCGGCAGCCAGAGCGATATAAACGACAAAACGAGGCAACAGCTTAGAGCCTTTTGCCTCGTCAAAGCGCAAAGAAGAGCGTTCCATAACCATCTACCTTATGGGTTTTCCGTGAATACGGTATCCCATTTGCCGATATAGTCCAAAGCCTTACCGGCACCATAGGTAACGCAGTTCAGAGGCTGGTCGGCAATACCGACGGGCAGGCCGGTTGCATCGGCCAAGACGGTATCGATACCGTGCAGAAGCGCTCCGCCGCCGGTCAGCATAATGCCGCGGTCGGCGATGTCGCCGGCCAATTCGGGCGGTGCCTGTTCCAAAGCCAGACGGACAGCACGGATGATTTGATTCACCGTTTCACTCAATGCTTCACGGATTTCATCTGAAGTAACTGCCAAGGATTTAGGCGTACCTTCGGCCAGATCGCGGCCCTTAATGCGCATGGCTGTTTCTGTTTCAAAGCCCGATGCAGAGCCGATTTGTTTCTTCAATTCCTCTGCCGTCGCTTCGCCGATCAAGACGCCGCGATGGCGGCGCAGGTAATGGATGATGCTTTTATCGAATTCGTCGCCGGCTGCGCGGACAGAAGCAGAATAGGCCATACCGCCCAGTGAAAGAATACCGATTTCAGTTGTACCGCCGCCAATATCGACAATCATCGAACCTGCCGCATCTTCAATCGGCAAGCCTGCGCCCAAAGCGGCGGCCATCGGTTCTTCAATCAAATGCACGCTTGCCGCGCCGGCGGCAAACGCCGAATCCAAAATCGCTTTACGTTCTACTTGGGTAGAGCCGCCAGGAACACAGATAACCACGCGAGGCGGAACCAAAGACCGTCCTTCGGTGGCTTTTTTAATCAACATCCCCAGCATACGCTCGGTGATCACAAAATCAGCAATCACGCCGTCCCTCATCGGGCGGACGATTTCGATATTGCGCGGCGCACGGCCCTGCATTTTTTTGGCTTCCGTGCCCACCGCCATAATTTTACTTTTATTGCCTGCGCCGGATTGAATCGCAACCATGGACGGCTCATCCAAAACAATCCCTTTGCCGCGTACAAAAATCAGCGTGTTGGCCGTGCCCAAATCGATGGCAATATCATTGGAGAGGAAACGAGATAAAAGACGAAACATTAGGATTCCTGAAATTCCGGCCCAGCCCGGATGCGTTAAGCAGTATTTAAAATAAGAAAAACAGGTACACGGTTTTAGACGGATAAATGCGCCCTTAAAAGGCCGTCTGAATCAAAACACCATGCCAACCTGTTTGGTTTTCGGTTATAATTCTTCGCTTCATAGAAGACGAAATGCAATGATACCCCAAACCCAAGAGGCATTGCTATCAGACAAGGATTTTTTATGGCCTTAAGCTTAAATGATGTGGAAAAAATTGCAAAACTCTCGCGCCTCACTTTAACGGACGAAGAAAAAAACAAAATGCTTGCCGAGTTGAACGACATTTTCGCCATGGTTGAAAACATGCAAAGCGTCAATACCGACGGCATCGAACCTATGGCGCATCCGCACGAAGCCGCTTTACGCCTGCGCGAAGATAAAGTGACTGAAACCGATCATGCTGCCGAATATCAGGCTGTTGCCCCCGAAGTGCGCAACCGCCTGTATATTGTTCCTCAAGTAATTGAAGAATAAGGTTTCATACGGCCTTTGCTTATCGGCAAGCCCCTATTGCAAGGCCGTCTGAAAGGATTTTTTGTTCAGACGGCCCGATTTATTGATTTAAACGGATGTTTTCAATATCTGTTTTGAAAGCAAAAACTGTTTTATAGAAAGTACGGCACAATGACCGCTTACACGCTCAAACAAGCCAGCAGCCTGCTGCAATCCAAACAAATTTCCGCAGTCGAATTGGCGACCGAATATTTGGCCGCTATTGCTGCGAAAAACCCTACCATCAACGGCTACGTTACCATCGATCAAGATAAGACCCTTGCTGAAGCTAAAGCAGCCGATGCGCGTATCGCGGCCGGTAATGCAACAGCTTTGACCGGTGTGCCGGTTGCTTACAAAGATATTTTCTGCCAAACAGGTTGGCGCAGTGCATGCAGCTCCAAAATGTTGGATAACTTCGTTTCTCCTTATACTGCTACTGTGGTGCAAAACCTGTTGGATGCCGGCATGGTTACTCTTGGCCGTACCAATATGGACGAATTTGCCATGGGTTCGACCAATGAGACTTCGTTCTACGGCGCAACCAAAAACCCATGGAATCTTGAACATGTTCCCGGCGGTTCGTCAGGCGGTTCGGCTGCCGTGATTGCGGCGCGTTTGGCACCGGTTGCGTTGGGTTCGGATACCGGCGGTTCTATCCGTCAGCCTGCATCGCATTGCGGTATTACCGGCATCAAGCCGACTTACGGTACGGTTTCACGTTTCGGTATGGTTGCCTATGCTTCCAGCTTCGACCAAGCCGGCCCTATGGCGCAAACAGCCGAAGACTGCGCGATTTTGTTGAACGCTATGGCCAGCTTTGACGAGCGCGATTCCACCAGTTTGGAGCGCGACAAAGAAGACTACACCCGTGATTTGGACAAGCCGCTCAAAGGTTTGAAAATCGGTTTGCCTAAAGAATATTTTGGCGAAGGCGCAGATGCCGATGTTCAGACGGCCTTGCAAAGCGTTATTGATTTGCTCAAAGTACAAGGAGCGGAGACTGTTGAAGTTTCCCTGCCGCAAACATCATTGTCGATTCCTGCTTATTACGTTCTTGCCTCTGCTGAAGCAAGTACCAACTTGTCCCGTTTTGATGGCGTACGTTATGGCCACCGTGCGGTGCAATTTGGCGATTTGGAAGAAATGTACAGCAACACCCGTGCCGAAGGTTTTGGCAGCGAGGTCAAACGCCGTATCATGATCGGTACTTATGTATTGAGCCATGGTTACTACGATGCTTATTACCTGAAAGCGCAAAAACTGCGCCGTCTGGTTGCCAATGATTTTCAGACGGCCTTTGGTCAATGTGATTTCATTTTGGCGCCGACTGCGCCGACTGCCGCGCCAAAACTCGGCAGCGACATTCACGACCCTGTGCAAATGTACTTATCCGATATTTACACCATCGCCGTGAACCTTGCCGGTTTGCCTGCACTGACTCTGCCTGCCGGTTTCAGCGCAAACGGCCTGCCGATTGGTGTGCAATTTATCGGCAACTATTTCTCCGAAGCCAAAATTTTGGGTGCCGCACATCAAGTTCAGCTGAACAGCGATTGGCACACTAAAGCGCCGGAATAATGTTTTAGGGCCTTGATGATTCAAGGCCGTCTGAAAATAAACCATATAAAAGCGCCTGAATGTATTGAGGTGCTGCATATTGTAGATATTTAAAAACATGACAGCCACCGACTTCATTCAAATCATTGGGACAGCCGCGTTTGCCATTTCCGGCTATTTGGTCGGCTACAACAAGCGGTTGGATGTACTCGGTGTCGTCATTACTGCGTTACTGACGGCTGTCGGCGGCGGCATGATACGCGATGGCTTGGTCGGCCGGATTCCGCAAGTGTTTTTGCAAACCGATGCGCTGATAGTTGTATTTGCCACGCTTGCCATCGCATGGTTGATAAGGGTGCAACGTTATCGCAGCACCTATTTGGCTGCTGCTTTTATTATTGCCGATGCCATCGGTTTGGCAGCGTTCAGCATTACCGGCGCACAAATCGGTATGACCTTGCAGCTCAATTTGTTCGGCGTTATTTCTTTGGCTTTTGTGACTGCCGTTGGCGGCGGTATTGCGCGCGATATTTTGGTCAATGATGTGCCGATGATTTTGCGCACCGACCTTTACGGCAGCGTAGCCATTTTGATTGGCGGGCTGATTTATCTGTTCGGGCATTTGGGCTGGATTAATATCTTTACGTTAAACCTGCTCTTTGCCGGCGGATTGTTGTTTCGCCTGACTGCATACCGTTTCCATTGGCAACTGCCCGGTTTCCAACGCCGCAGGAAATAAACTTATCTTACAGACGGCCTGTTATTGTTTTTTTATTCAGGCCGTTTGAAAAACGAATCACTCATTTAACCGATTAACTTTTTTTCGACAGAAAGACCCTTATGACTTGGGAAACCGTAATCGGACTGGAAATCCACGTCCAACTCAACACCCAATCCAAAATCTTCAGCGGCGCATCCACTGCATTCGGTGCCGAGCCTAATGCCCACGCCAGCGTGGTTGAGTGTGCGTTGCCGGGCGTATTGCCGGTAATGAACCGCGAAGTCGTCGAAAAAGCCATCAAACTCGGTTTGGCTTTGGATGCGAAAATCAATCAGAAAAACGTGTTCGACCGTAAAAACTATTTTTATCCTGATTTGCCAAAAGGCTATCAAATCAGCCAGTTGGATTTGCCGATTGTGGAACACGGCAAGCTGGAAATCGTAGTAGGCGATGAGGTTAAAACCATTAATGTTACCCGTGCGCACATGGAAGAAGATGCGGGTAAATCCGTGCACGAGGGTTTGAACGGAGCCACCGGTATCGACTTAAACCGTGCCGGTACGCCTTTGTTGGAAGTTGTCTCCGAGCCTGAAATGCGTTCCGCAGCCGAAGCCGTGGCATACGCTAAAGCATTGCACGGTTTGGTGACTTGGCTGGATATTTGCGACGGCAATATGGCGGAAGGCTCGTTCCGCGTCGATGCCAACGTTTCTGTACGTCCAAAAGGCCAGGCCGAGTTCGGTACACGTCGTGAAATCAAAAACCTCAACTCTTTCCGCTTCTTGGAGCAAGCCATCAATTATGAAGTGGAAGCGCAAATCGAAATCTTAGAAGACGGCGGTAAAGTACAGCAGGCAACCATGCTGTTTGACCCTGAAAAAGGTGAAACCCGTGTGATGCGTTTGAAAGAAGATGCGCACGATTACCGCTATTTCCCAGATCCAGATTTGCTGCCGGTCATTATTTCAGACGGCCAATTGCAAAAAGCCAAAGAGCAAATGCCTGAATTGCCGCATGAAATGGCGGCGCGTTTTGTTGCCGATTACGGTGTGTCTGACTATGATGCGCGCCTGTTGACTGCCAGCCGCGCCCAAGCTGCCTATTTTGAAGAAGCAGCCAAAGCCTGCGGCCAAGGTAAATTAACGGCGAACTGGATGAACGGCGAGCTTGCTGCTACTTTGAACAAAGAAGGCTTGGAATTGGCTGAAAGCCCTATTACAGCTTCACGCCTTGCCGAGTTGGTTGCTAAAGTTGCAGACGGAACATTAAGCAGCAAATTGGCGAAAAAAGCTTTTGAAGCAATGTGGGCCGAGCCTGAAGCAGGTATTGCCGAAATCATCGAAAAACATGGTTTGCAACAAATTACTGACACTGGTGCAATTGAAGCAATGGTGGACGAAGTGTTGGCAAACAATGCGAAAGCCATTGAGCAATTCCGTTCCGGCAATGAAAAAGCCTTGAATGCGATTGTCGGTCAAGTGATGAAAGCAAGTAAAGGCAAGGCTAATCCGGCTCAAGTTCAAGAGTTGATTAAAGCTAAATTAGCTTGATAGATAGGACAGGCCGTCTGAAAAATAGGTCTTATTTTTCAGACGGCCTTTATTTTTGATTCTAAAACTATTCTAAAACTATTCTAAAAATACCATGACACATACTATTACCTTATCAGATCAAATAACATTTACGGCAAACGATGATGAAACCGTTCTTGCTGCTGCGACCCGTCAGAATTTAAATCTGCCCCATTCTTGTAAAAGTGGCGCCTGTGGACAATGTAAGGCCGAGTTGATGAGTGGCGAATTTGAAATGGGCGATCATATTGATAAAGCCATCAGCGCAGAAGAAAAAGCGCAGGGCAAAGTGCTATTGTGCTGTACTACTGCGAAGAGTGACCTGAAAATCAATGTGCCGGGGTTTAATCCGAATGCTTTGCAGGTGCGCACTTTGCCTGTACGCATCGAAACGATTGAAATCAAACATGATGTTGCTTTGTTGAGATTGGCTTTACCTAAAGCGCCGTCATTTGCATTTTATGCCGGACAATATATTGATTTGCTGCTTCCCGGTAATATCAGCCGCAGCTATTCAATCGCCAATTCTCCTGACCAAGAAGGTGTTTTGGAGCTGCATATCCGTAAACGTGAAAATGGCGTATGTTCGGAAATGATTTTTGGTGCCGAGCCTAAAATCAAAGAAAAAGGCATTGTCCGCGTTAAAGGCCCATTGGGTACGTTTACTTTGCAACAAGACAGCAATAAACCGATGATTTTGTTGGCAACGGGTACAGGTTACGCACCTATCCGCAGTATTTTGCTTGATTTGATTCATCAGAATAGCGAACGTCAGGTTCATTTTTACTGGGGGGCACGTCAGCAGGAGGATTTGTACGCATTGGAAGAAGCAGAAGCATTAATAGGCCGTCTGAAAAATGCGAAATTCTCGTCTGTTCTTTCTAAGCCTGATTCCGATTGGAAAGGGGGGAGTAGATACGTGCAAAATGTTGCCGCACAAAATTATCCTGATTTGAGCCAATATGAAGTTTATGCTTGCGGGTCACCAGCCATGACGGAGAATGCGCAAAGTTTGCTGACTCAAAAATGCGCTTTACCGGAAGATGCCTTCTTCTGTGATGCTTTTTCACCGGCATAGTGATGTGTATACAGGATTTATATGTTTGAATGCAGGTGTTAAGAGTAGAATTTGATGGCAATCTGTTTGAAAAAGAGTGTGTTTTTGCACACTCTTTTTTCTATGTGGTAGTTATTGAACAGATGCTTATATAGCTATTTTGTTTTTAAAAATTGAATTGATTATTTATCATAAAGAAAAAGGCCGTCTGAATATTTCAGACGGCCTTTGTTTTGAAGCAAGTATTAGCTACCAATCAGTTTCAAACGTTGACCAGGGGTCACAGTACGGGTATTGCGGTTCCAACGACGAATATCATTAACATCAACATTGAAACGGCTGGCAATGGTGTTCAAAGTATCGCCTTTGCGTACAGTGTAGGAAACGTTTTGAATCGGGTTGCCGCGGACTTTTGCCGGAGCAGCTGTAACACGGAGGATTTGGCCTTTTTTGATATTGTTGCCTTTGATGTTGTTGGCAATAATCAAATCGGCTACGCTTAAGTTGTAACGTTTGGAGATGTTAAACAGCGTATCGCCATCTTCCACACGGTGTGTGCCTGCTGCAAGTGCTGCAGTTTGTGTGTTTTGTTGACCACTTACACGGGCAAGACGTGCATTGATTCGGCTTTGTTGTTTAACGGTATTGGCTGCGATACGTTCTGTACGAGCGTTTTCAGTAGTGACAACAGTTTGAACTTGTTTGGTTTCAGGAGTCGCTTCAGCAACAGTCGCTGCAGATTCCTCTGCAGGTCGGCTTTGTACCAAAGCCATCAGGTCATCATGCTCTTCTTGAACCGGCGCAGCAGCAACAGATTCAACTGCTGGAGAAGGGGCTACATTGTTTGCGGCAACAGTCGGTGCAGTCAAGTCGGCAGGGATAGCCGCTTTGGGTGCTTCTGCAACATTTGTGGTAGCAGGCTCAATAGCAGTATGGACCATGGCTACAACTGGGGCGGTCATTTCTATACTTGCAACTTGAGGCTGCTGTTTGGTTTCTGTTACCGCTACGGAAGTAACGTTTTCAGTTTTGCTGTGTGCAATAAAGTCAACCGGTTTAGTGGACTGAGGAACAACAGGTGCAACAATATTGGTCACGGTAGTTTGAGCGACTTTAACCGGTTCTGCTACGTTGGAAGCAATAATCGGAGACATGGCCGGCATATTGGATTGGTAAGTATCCGGCGTATTGTCTTTGTCAATAAAGTTAATAATGTCTTGGCTTTGGATAGCTGAGTTTTTAGCCACTAAAATGCTGCGGCCTTCAGAAATGGCGCTACCGCTCAGGCCATTGAGGCGCTTGAGTTCGGCTACGCTCATGCCGGTATCGTTGGCGATGGCATTAAGTTTTTTGTTGCCCAAAGAAGTATAAATATCCCAAGACATCAGGGTATCTGGATTGGCATTGCGGTAGTTCTTCTCAAATGCGGAAACCGCAGAAACCGGTAATAACAGACGACGATTATTTTTAGGGATAAATACCGGGGCATTGAAACCTGGGTTGAGTGCCAACAGTTCGCTTTCGCTGATGTTTGCAAAACGAGCGATTGTGCTGTTATCAATAGGTTTGTCGATGCTGACAGATTTGAAATACGGCTGATTGCTGATTTCGCTGATATTCATGCCGAAAGTTTGCGGATTGGCGACGATGTTGCGGACAGCCAAAAGTTTGGGAACGTAGTTGCGTGTTTCGTTCGGCATACGCAGGTTTTCGTATGTCGGCTCCAAACCTTGCGCACGGGCACGGTTTACGGCGCGACCAACATTACCTTCGCCCCAGTTGTAAGCGGCAAGGGCTAAAGACCAGTCACCGAACATACCGTGCAGGTATTGCAGATAGTTCAGCGCGGCATCGGTAGCGGCGTAAACGTCGTGACGACCGTCATATAAAGGCGTTTTTTCCAAGCCGAAGTGGCGGCCGGTAGCCGGCATAAATTGCCACAGGCCGGATGCGCCGACGTGTGATTTGGCTTTGGTTACGAATGCGCTTTCAATGAAAGGCAGCAAAGCGATTTCAGCAGGCATATTGCGTTTTTTAACTTCATTGGCAATATGGTACATATAAGGTTTGCTGCGGGAGATGGTGCGGTCGAAATATGCACTGTTTGCAGCAAATTTATTTTCATGGCGGCGAACCAGTTCTGTGTTGACTTCGTTGATGCGGAAGTCTTTACGCAATGATGCCCACAAGCTACCAGAGCCAAAGGTTTGTGCTTTGGCTTGGTCGAGCAGGGAGGAGTTGAGGCGCATCATGGCCATGCCGACTTGGTTGGGCGTAGCGTTTTGCGCGTAGGCTGTAGCGGAAACTACCGACAGGCTTGAAACGGTCAGAACGATGGTTTTTAGTTTTGCCATAGTAAATAGAGTTATCAAATATATAATAAAATTTCGTCCTTTCGATAGTATCGTTTCAGCATTTAAACGTCAAGTCGGGCAGGGAATTTGCTTGTATGATGTGGTCGTGGTGTTAAAATTCTGTCACACAAGTCGGGATGCATAGGGGGACATTTAATGGAAACTTTTTTTATGCAAACGCCAATGGGGCAATATCTTGCTCAAAAAGAGGCGGATTTTTTCAGACGGCATTTGCAATATTTGAATAGGCAAGTGTCGGTTCAATTGGGCGGCATATGGCAGAGGCCGTCTGAAAATATGATTGTGGTACCGCGCGATGTGCTGATGGATGCTGAAATGTTGGCATTTGAAACGCATTCCGTGGATGTATTATTGATGCCCCATCTTTTGGAAATTTCATCTGCCGATTTGGTGTTGCAAGAGGCATTTAGGATATTAAAACCCGAGGGCAGGTTGATTTTAACGGGGTTTAACCTTAAATCTTTGTGGGGGTTGAGCTCGTGGTTTGATGGTAAAAGACTGCCTATGAAATCTCAATGCTTGGCTCTGGCTGAGTTGAAACGAAAAACTGCCGCTATTGGTTTTGAAATGGAATATGGGCAGTTTATGGATTATCTGCCTGCTGTGAATTCATCATCTGCTTTGAAGTTTTGGCAGTTTATGGAAAAGGCAGGGGATAGGTGGTGGCCGCAGTGTGCGGCGGTGTATGGTGTGGTTTTAACGAAACATTTGATTGGTGTCCATCCTTTGCCTGAATTGGAATCTGCATTCGATGGCAATACGGTTGCTTTAAGTACGGCACGTTTGGCCGAATAGTTTTCAGACGGCCTATATATAATGATGAATTTGGAGAATAATGATGCCTGAATTACCTGAGGTAGAAACGACTTTACGCGGAATCGCGCCGCATATTGATGGCAAAAAGATAGAAAAAGTCATTATTCGCCAGTTTAAATTGAGATGGCCTATCCATCCGAACTTGGCGCAAATTTTGGCCGGGCGCAAAGTTTTGGCATGCAACCGGCGTGCGAAGTATTTGATTGTTACTTTTGAAACGGGTATTTTACTTATGCATTTGGGTATGTCCGGCAGTTTGCGGATTTTTACCGCCGATGATGAGCGCATCGCCACGCCGGATAAACATGATCATTTAGATTTTGTATTTGATGACGGTACCGTATTGCGTTATCACGATCCGCGTAAATTTGGTGCGGTATTGTGGTATGAGGGTATTGCCGAGCATCATCCGCTGTTGGAAAAGTTGGGACCGGAGCCGCTCTCGGATGATTTTGATGCAAATTACCTGTATCAGAAATTGAAAACCCAAAAGCGTGCAGTCAAATTAGCGCTGATGGATAATGCAGTGGTGGTTGGTGTCGGTAATATTTATGCGAATGAAAGTCTGTTTAAGGCAGGTATTTCGCCATTGCGTCCGGTGAATAAGCTGACCAAGAAAGAATGCGCATTATTGGTGGAAACCGTTAAAGCGGTTCTGCAAAGGGCGATTGAAACGGGCGGCAGTACACTGCGAGACTTCGTTAATAGCGATGGAAAAAGCGGCTACTTTCAGCAGGAATATACGGTCTATGGCCGCCACAATGAGCCTTGTGTCCAATGTGGCGGGTTGATTTTTAAAGAAACTTTGGGGCAGCGTGGAACATTTTATTGTCCAAATTGCCAGAAATAGTTTCAGACGGCCTTAAATGTCAGAGGCCGTCTGAACATAATGAACACAATACAGAAGAAATTTTATGTCTAAACAAAAAGCTCCTTTTTTTAAACGTCTGAGCCGACTTTGCCGTTTGGCAGCTTGGTTATTTAGAACCGGCCGGGATTTGCGTGCCATTGATGGCAACAATGCAGAGGAACGCAATCATGCTGTGGTTGTTTTGGGAAAAGGTGCGTTGGATGCTTTGGATATCGAATTGGAAATCGGCGTACCGCCTCAAGGAAATGTGAGTGGTACTTTGGTGGTGGCCAACCATGTGTCTTGGTTGGATATTTTTGCCATGAGCGCCGTTTATCCGAGCAGTTTTATTGCGAAACAGGAAATCAGCGGTTGGCCGGTTTTGGGGAAAATGGGTAAAAATGCCGGCACGGTGTTTATCAATCGCAATTCCCGCCGTGATGTCGAGCCGATTAATCAGGCGATTTGTGCAGCATTGAAAGCAGGGCAGAATGTCAGCTTCTTCCCTGAGGCGCGTACTTCTTCCGGCTTGGGTATTTTGCCGTTTAAAGCTGCCCTGTTCCAATCGGCTATTGATGCGAAAGCGCCGATTCAGGCGGTAACTTTGCGATATTATGATGACGAAGGACAACGGACGGATCTGCCATCCTATGCGGAGGTAAACCTGCTTCAATCTTTATGGCGCATTGTTTCTATGAAGAAAATCTGTATCCGCTTGGATTTCTCGCCTCAGTACAAATCGACAGATATGCCTGATAAAGACCGCTATGCTTTGAAGGATATTGCGGAAACAGCCATCGGTGAAATTGTGGCTTCGGATTCTCCCGTTCAGCCCTTACCTAAAAAATAATTTCAGTCAGGCACTTGTTTTATTTCAGATAGCCTTCATTTAGAGGAATAGCTGTTTTCGGTTTAATTGAATTGATAGTTTGATGTAATTAATATTATTTGAACTATAAATTATACAAATCGATAGGCCTGCATTAGAATGCAAGCATTGATTCATTTCTCAAACCCGAATTTTTAAGGAGCTTAAAAATGGCTTTGCAAGATCGTACCGGTCAAAAAGTACCTTCCGTAGTATTCCGCACTCGCGTTGGCGACACTTGGAAAGATGTTTCTACTGATGATTTGTTCAAAGGCAAAAAAGTAGTCGTGTTTTCTCTGCCTGGCGCATTTACTCCAACTTGCTCTTCTTCTCACCTGCCACGCTACAACGAATTGTTTGGTGCGTTCAAAGAAAACGGTGTTGACGCAATCTACTGCGTATCTGTAAACGACACTTTCGTAATGAACGCTTGGGCTGCTGAAGAAGAAGCCGACAACATCTACATGATCCCTGATGGCAACGGTGAATTCACTGAAGGCATGGGCATGTTGGTTGGCAAAGAAGACTTGGGCTTCGGCAAACGCTCTTGGCGTTACTCCATGCTGGTTAACGACGGCGTGGTTGAAAAAATGTTTATCGAACCTGAAGAACCAGGCGATCCTTTCAAAGTGTCTGACGCTGACACTATGTTGAAATTTATTGCTCCTGAGTGGAAAGCTCAAGAGTCTGTTGCCATCTTCACCAAACCTGGCTGCCAATTCTGTGCTAAAGCTAAAAAAGCGCTGCAAGACAAAGGCTTGTCTTACGAAGAAATCGTATTGGGCAAAGATGCAACTGTTACTTCCGTTCGCGCTATTACCGGCAAGATGACTGCTCCTCAAGTATTCATCGGCGGTAAATACATCGGCGGTAGCGAAGACTTGGAAGCTTACTTGGCTAAAAACTAATTGCCTGTATGCTTAAGACGGCTTGAAAAGGCCGTCTGAAAGACCAAATATAGAGTTATTCAGACGACGTTTGCAAATCGGCGTTCTGAATAACTCTATATTTACAAGTAGAATTTGAGATTATTGTTTTAAATCGATATTTAGGTATTAACTATTGATTTTTAAATTTTGATAGTTTATGAAGTTTAGGCCGTCTGAAAACGGATAACCTGATGGCAATATCGGTTTGGATATAGACAGTAAGGATAAAATATGAAAAAGATTCAAGCAGATGTGGTAGTACTGGGTGGCGGTACAGCCGGTATGGGCGCATTTCGCAATGCCCGACTTCAAACAGACAATGTTTACCTGATTGAAAACAATGTATTCGGAACAACTTGTGCGCGTGTCGGCTGTATGCCGTCCAAATTGCTGATTGCGGCTGCGGAGGCGCGCCATCATGCTTTGCATACCGATCCGTTTGGCGTGCATTTGGATAAAGACAGCGTAACGGTAAACGGCGAAGAAGTCATGCACCGCGTGAAGTCCGAACGCGACCGTTTTGTCGGTTTTGTAGTCAGCGATGTAGAAGAGTGGCCTGCCGACAAGCGTATTATGGGTACGGCAAAATTTGTTGACGAACACACCGTCCAAATCGATGACCACACTCAAATCACTGCAAAAAGTTTTGTGATTGCTACCGGTTCGCGCCCTGTGATTTTCCCTCAGTGGGAAGTTTTAGGCGATCGCTTGATTGTGAACGATGATGTTTTCTCTTGGGATACCCTGCCTAAGAGTGTGGCCGTGTTTGGTCCTGGCGTAATCGGCTTAGAGTTGGGTCAGGCTTTGCACCGTTTGGGCGTAAAAGTTGAAATTTTTGGCGTAGCAGGCGCGATTGGCGGTATTTCAGACCCTGTTGTCGCTGAAGAAGCCAAAACCGTTTTTGGCGAAGAATTGACTTTGCATTTGGATGCCAAAACCGAAGTTAAATTGGATGCAGAAGGCAATGTTGAAGTTCATTGGGAACAAGATGGCGAAAAAGGTGTATTCCATGCCGAATATGCTTTGGCTGCCGCCGGTCGCCGTCCGAACGTAGACAATATCGGTTTGGAAAACCTGAATATCGAAAAAGATGCGCGTGGTGTGCCTGTTGCCGATCCGCTGACCATGCAAACCAGCATTCCGCACATCTTTATCGCAGGCGATGCGTCCAATCAATTGCCTTTGTTGCACGAAGCTTCCGACCAAGGCAAAATTGCCGGTCACAATGCCGCTATTTTCCCGAATATTGAGGGTGGTTTGCGCCGTAGCGTAATCGGTGTGGTATTTACCAGTCCGCAAATTGCCACTATCGGCTTGAAATACGCGCAAGTTGCGGCGAAATATCAACCTGACGAGTTTGTCATCGGCGAAGTTTCCTTCCGAAACCAAGGCCGCAGCCGCGTTATGCTGGTAAACAAAGGCCATATGCGTTTGTATGCTGAGAAAGCAACCGGCCGTTTCATTGGTGCGGAAGTTGTCGGCCCTGCTGCCGAACATTTGGCACACTTGATGGCTTGGGCGCATCAAATGAAGATGACGATTCCGCAAATGCTGGATATGCCGTTCTACCATCCGGTTATCGAGGAAGGTCTGCGTACTGCATTGCGTGATGCCGATGCAAAATTGAAACAGGCTTGATTATTTGATGGAATAAAGGCCGTCTGAAACTCGTAGTGAGGTTTCAGACGGCCTTTTTTTATGCTTGGAAGCTGTTAAATCAATTCTAAATCCGGACCGGCATTTTGCGCACGACGGCTTCGTAATTGAATGTCTAAGCGCAAATCATGGGCGGAGTCGGCATTTTTAATGGCGTCTTGATAGCTGATATCGCCGTTTTCATACAAGTCATACAAGGCTTGGTCAAAAGTGATCATGCCCATGCCGGTTGATTTTTTCATCATTTCTTTGATGTTGTGGACTTCGCCTTTTTGAATCAAGTCGGCAATAATTGGTGAATTGAGCAAAACTTCGACCGCCGCCACACGACCCCGTCCGCTTTCACGGGGAATCAGTCGTTGTGAAATAAAGGCTTGCAGGTTGAGCGATAAGTCGGTTAGCAACTGGGTACGGCGCTCTTCGGGGAAGAAGTTGATGATGCGGTCGAGCGCTTGGTTGGTACTGTTGGCGTGCAGTGTCGCCATACACAAATGGCCGGTTTCCGCGAAGGAAATGGCGTAGTCCATGGTCTCGCGGTCGCGGATTTCGCCAATCAGAATGACATCCGGTGCTTGGCGCAGGGTATTTTTCAATGCAATCGGCCAATTTTCGGTATCTACGCCGATTTCTCGTTGAGTGATGATGCAGTTTTTGTGTTGGTGGATAAACTCAATTGGATCTTCGATGGTGATAATGTGGTCGAAGCTGTTTTCGTTTCGATAGTCGATAAGAGAGGCGAGGGAAGTGGACTTGCCCGAACCTGTACCGCCGACAAAAATAACCAGACCGCGTTTTCTGAGGGCGATGTCTTTCAGAATAGGAGGCAGATTGAGCGTTTCAAATTTTGGGATATTGCTGTTAATGGAGCGGAATACCAAAGCAGTTGCACCGCGTTGAACCATGGCATTGACACGGAAGCGGCTGGTATCGGGCAGGCTGATGGCGAAGTTGCATTCGTTGGTGGAAGAAAATTCTTCGATTTGTTTGGAAGACATAATCGAAAAAGCGATTTCCATACATTTTTCAGCGCTTAACGGCTCATTGGTCAGCCGCATGATTTTGCCGTCCACTTTCATGGCCGGTGGGAAATTGGTGGTAATGAAAAGGTCGGAGCCTTTGTATTTGTTCATATGGCGTAGCCAAGCGAACAATTCTTCTTTTGCGCCCGGAGTATTTTCGTCAAACATAAGAATTTAGGTATTTAGAATAGAGTTATTTTATTGAGAATAATTATAACAGAAGCAATCATTATTTGCTGTTTGCCAGCTAGAGTGGCTATCTGTTTTAAATTGAGTGTCGTTCTAGGAATATAGCAGATTTTTCAGTATCCCTGTGATTTTAAATTCTGCTGTTATAATGTTGCCCGATCAGTGAATGGAAAGGTAACGAGATGTCAGTACAAACAATTGCCGTGGTCGGCGCAATGGAACAGGAAATCGAGCTTTTGCGTGAAAGCATGGCCAATGTCAAGCATGTGTCTTTCGGTAAATTCTCGGCATATGAAGGCGAGTTGGCCGGAAAACGCATGGTATTGGTTTTGAGCGGTATCGGCAAAGTCAATGCAGCGGTTTCGACTTCTTGGGTCATTCATCAGTTTGCACCGGATTGTGTCATCAATACCGGCAGTGCAGGCGGTTTGGGTAAGGGTCTGAAAGTCGGCGATGTGGTCATCGGCGAAACTGTGGCGCATCACGATGTTGACGTAACGGCTTTTGGTTATGTTTGGGGGCAAGTACCGCAACTTCCTGCTGTGTTTACATCGGATTCAAACTTGATTCGTCAAGCAGAAAAGGCGGTGCAAGTGTTTGAAGGTGCGGCCGTAACGCAAGGTCTGATTGTTAGTGGCGACCGTTTTGTGCACAGCAGCGAAGGTGTTGCGGAAATCCGCAGCCATTTCCCTGAAGTAAAAGCAGTGGAAATGGAAGCTGCGGCGATTGCGCAGACTTGTCACCAGTTGGAAGTGCCGTTTGTGATTATTCGCGCCGTATCCGATTCGGCAGATGAGAAAGCGGACATCAGCTTTGAAGAGTTTTTGAAAACGGCTGCCGTCAGCTCGGCGAAGATGGTTACCGAGATTGTCAAATTGCTATAAAATCATGCAGAAACGTTGAATTTCCGTTAGAATACGGAACGATTCAACCTTATTCTAAGGCCGTCTGAAAACCGAATCCCTGTTTTTTCAGACGGCCTTTCAGCCTTTAATTGTATTTATCTTAATAACAATATGAAAAACATACGGAATTTCTCCATTATTGCCCACATCGACCACGGCAAATCGACGCTTGCCGACCGCTTCATCCAATACTGCGGCGGCTTGGATTTGCGCGAAATGAGTACGCAGGTGCTCGATTCCATGGACATCGAAAAAGAGCGCGGCATTACCATTAAAGCGCAAACCGCCGCGCTCAACTATAAAGCACGCGATGGGCAGGTGTATCAGCTCAATCTGATTGATACTCCGGGACACGTCGACTTCTCTTATGAAGTATCTCGTTCACTGTCGGCTTGTGAAGGCGCACTTTTGGTGGTCGATGCTTCCCAAGGCGTGGAAGCGCAAACCGTGGCGAACTGCTATACCGCGATTGATTTGGGCGTGGAAGTTGTGCCTGTTTTGAACAAAATTGACTTGCCTGCCGCAGAACCCGAGCGCGTGGAGCAGGAAATTGAAGACATCATCGGCATTGATGCCGTTGGTGCGGTGCAATGTTCTGCCAAAAGCGGTATTGGTGTGGAAGATGTTTTGGAAGAAATCATTGCCAAAATCCCTGCGCCGACCGGCGATGAAAATGCACCGTTGCAAGCGGTGATTGTTGATTCATGGTTTGACAACTACGTCGGCGTGGTCATGTTGATTCGTGTGAAAAACGGCACCATCAAACTGAAAGACAAAGTGCGCTTTATGAGCACCAAGGCGGAAACTCAGGTTGAGCAGCTAGGCGTATTCACACCAAAATCAGTTCAAAAACAAGAACTCAAAGCCGGCGAAGTAGGCTTTTTGATTACCGGTGTGAAAGAATTGGGTCAGGCGAAAGTCGGCGATACGGTTACTTTGGTTGCCAACCCCGCCTCTGAGCCGCTACCCGGCTTCCAAGAAGTACAAAGCCAAGTATTTGCAGGCCTTTATCCCGTGGAAAGCCACGACTACGAAGCCTTGCGTGACGCTTTGGAAAAATTGCAGCTTAACGATGCTTCGTTGAAATTTGAGCCTGAGGTTTCCCAAGCATTGGGCTTCGGTTTCCGTTGCGGCTTCTTGGGCCTGTTGCACTTGGAAATCGTGCAGGAACGTTTGGAGCGCGAGTTCGACATGGACTTGATTACCACTGCGCCAACAGTGGTTTATGAAGTCGTGTTGAAAAACGGCGAGAAAATTGAAGTTGAAAATCCGTCCAAACTGCCTGAAATCAGCACTATCGAAACCATTCTTGAGCCGATTATCACTGCGACCATTCTTGTGCCGCAGGAATATGTCGGCAACGTCATGACTTTGTGTAACCAAAAGCGCGGCGTTCAGGTCAATATGCAATACATGGGCCGCCAAGTCATGCTGACTTATGATTTGCCGATGAACGAAGTCGTAATGGATTTCTTTGACAAGCTTAAATCGACTTCGCGCGGTTATGCTTCGTTGGACTACCATTTCAAAGAGTTCCAACCGTCTGATTTGATTAAGCTCGACATTATGGTCAACGGCGAAAAAGTCGATGCCCTGAGCCTGATTGTGCACCGTCAAAGCGCCGTTCACCGCGGTCGCGAGCTGGCATCGAAAATGCGCGAACTGATTCCGCGCCAGATGTTTGATATTGCCGTACAGGCCGCTATCGGCAGTCAGATTATCGCCCGTGAGAACGTCAAGGCCCTGCGTAAAAACGTTTTGGCGAAATGTTACGGCGGCGATATTACGCGTAAGAAAAAACTTCTTGAAAAACAAAAAGCAGGTAAGCGCCGCATGAAACAAGTGGGCAATGTGGAAATTCCGCAAAGCGCATTCTTGGCGATTCTGCAAGTGAGTGATAAATAATGAGTATAAATCTGACTTTAGGCGCAATCGTTGTACTGCTGGCCGGTTTGGTCCTCAACTTCAAAAGCAGCAAAGAGCGCCAGGAAAACGGCGAATGGAGTTCCGGCCTGCAATGGAGTTATCTCTTGTGCATGGTCGGCGTATTCGGCATTCTGTCCGAGTTTATGAGCTTTACCGCCGTATTGCTGGTGTTTGTCGTGTTCACCGGTATTGTTTGGGCAATCCATAAAGGCCGTCTGAAAAAAAGCGAAACCGGCGAAGACAATGCGCATTTTACCGACTATATGGGCGGCTTTTTCCCCATCATCTTGGTTATCTTTGTGTTGCGCAGCTTTATTGCCGAGCCGTTTCAAATTCCGTCCAGCTCCATGCGTCCGGGCTTGGTCAAAGGCGATTTTATCTTGGTGAACAAATTTTCTTACGGTATCCGCCTGCCGATTTTGAATAAGGTCATTATCCCTGTCGGCAACATTGCCCGAGGCGATGTCGTGGTGTTCAATTACCCACTTCAGCCTGAGATGAATTACATCAAACGCATCGTCGGTATTCCGGGCGACGTTGTGGAATACCGTGATAAGGTTTTGACTGTTAACGGTGAAATTATTTCCGAAAAACCAAATGGCAATTATCAATACGCAGATGATACCGATCCGTCTATGATTCATACGCTTGAGCGTTTTCAGACGGCCTTAAACGGCAAAAACTTTGATGTGGTCAAAGAAGCCGGTCAGCCTTCCGTATCCATTGCCGTATTGAACAAATATACCTCCGAAGTGATGCCTGAAAGCAATTACTCGCTTGAAACAAGTGGTTTGGAAAATTGCGAATACGCAGAAGACGGTAATGGCTTTATCTGTAAAGTTCCTGAAGGCCGTTATTTCGCGATGGGCGACAACCGCGACAACAGCGCCGATTCCCGTTATTGGGGATTTGTCGATGACAAACTGATCGTCGGTAAAGCCTTCTTTGTTTGGATGAATTTTGGCGAACTCAGCCGTATCGGTACCAGCATCCAATAAGCAATAAACAGATTGAAAGGCCGTCTGAAAAATTTCAGACGGCCTTTTTGGTATCTATTTTTTGTCTTTTAACGAACCCAAATAAATCGCCAATAAAGTCAAAGTAGCGCCACTCCATTGGACGGCGTTAATCGGTTTATCCAGCCAGAAATAATCGATCAACATGGCGGCGACTGGTTCGGAGAGTAGTAGCAGGCCGGTTAGTGACAAGGATAAAAGCGGGATGGCGTAAGCAATCAATGCCCAAGCGAAGCATTGCATAACGATGCCGTAGATGGAGACTAGAATCACATCGTTTAAAGTCTTAGGATATAGATGGGCGGCATCGAATAGCAGCGATGGGATGACCAAAGCTATTGCACCGCCGAAGCTTAAAATCATCATCAGCGGAAACAAACCGACTTTTTCCTGCTCATGGGTTTTGCGTACGAAAACCATAGACAGGGCCAGCATGGCGCCGGACACTACGCCGCTGACAAATCCCCATGCGGCGTTGTCGTTATGAACGAACTCCGGGCTGCCGATCAAGGCTACGCCTATGGTGGCCAATATCAAACTTAAAATTTGTAAGGTACTTAGGCGTTCCGAATAAAAGAAGAAGCCGATGGCGGCTAAAAAGAAAATCTGCAGGCTGTTGAGCAAGGTGGAAATGCCGGGGCCTACGGCGTGAATGCTTTCGTGCCAAAGGGCGAGGTCGAATGCGAGGAAAACGCCGGATAAGAGTGCGTAGCCAACCGTTTTTCTTTTTGTGGGCATTTTTTGCCTGAAAAAACGTCCGAGCAGAAAAAATATAGGGGCGGCAATCAGCAAACGCCAGAATGCGATGGCATAAGAGCCGACATCGACAAATTTGACGATCAAACTGCCCAAGCCGAAGACGACGCAGCCGACGACCAATAGGGGCGCTGCATAATTTCCCGAACGTGTCTCCATCGGCTTCTCCATCAATCAAATGAAGACAATTATTCCATAAAATATAGATGAGGCGCTAATGATAAATAGTGGTGAGCCAAGATAAAGGGTTTATGATGAAAGGCCGTCTGAAAACTATTTCAGACGGCCTTTTGATGATTTTCTGGCTTGATTTAGTATTGTTGTAGTATAAAATCGTTTTACGCCGTGTTTTCAGACGGCCTGATCAGTTTTGGTTTTGAGAAAAGGATATTGGAAATGGCAAACCCTATTCGTGCGTTTCTGGATTATGTGCCGTCGGTTGATGAGTCTTGTTTTATAGATGAGACTTCGGTTGTGATTGGCGAAGTGTCGCTGGCGGAAGATGTATCCGTTTGGCCTTATGCCGTATTGCGTGGCGATGTGAACAGCATTTCTATCGGCAAGCGCAGTAATGTGCAGGACGGCAGCGTTTTGCATGTGTCGCATAAGAATGCGGCAAAGCCTGACGGTTCGCCTCTGATTATCGGCGATGATGTGACGATTGGGCATAAGGTCATGCTGCATGGCTGCCGAATTGGGAATCGTGTGTTGGTGGGCATGGGCTCGATTATTTTGGACGATACGGTTGTCGAAGATGATGTGATGATAGGCGCGGGCAGTTTGGTGCCGCCGCGCAAGCGTTTGGAAAGCGGTTTTTTATACGTCGGCTCGCCTGTGAGACAAGTGCGTCCGCTGACGGATGAGGAAAAGGCATTTTTGACGTATTCCTCTGCGCATTATGTCCGCCTGTCCGGACAGCATAAAATTTCAAAATAAGGAAAACCAATCCAATGAACGCAATTTATCTGGCTTCGGGCAGTCCGCGCCGTCGTGAGATTTTGGAAAATTTGGGTTTCACGGTACACCGCCTCCCAGCGGATATTGATGAAACCCCTAAAGAAGGCGAAGCCGCGCTGGAGTATGTGCGCCGTATGGCCTGCGAGAAAAATCAGGCGGCGGTGGCGCAATGGTTTGCTGCTCATGATCAAGAGCCTGAGTTTGCTGTATTGACGGCGGATACGACGGTGGCGGATGGTGCGGCTATTTTGGGTAAACCGGAATCCGAAGCGGATGCGGTCGATATGCTGGAACGCTTGTCCGGACGGACGCATCAAGTATTGACGGCTGTATGTGTTTATTGGCAAGGCGTGCGCCATGATGTGGTGCAGACGAGCGAAGTGCGCTTTAAAACGTTGACGGCTGAGGAGATTGCAGCCTATGTTGCCAGCGGCGAGCCGATGGATAAAGCCGGTGCGTATGGGATTCAGGGCTTGGGCGGCGTATTTGTCGAGCATTTGCAGGGCAGTTTTACCGGCGTGATGGGTTTGCCGGTTTATGAGACCGTGCAACTACTGAAATCTTTGGGTTTGGAAGCGCCGCCGTTTGCTTAAAATTAGGCAAATGCCGTCTGAAAGCGTGCCGACAAAAACGCCTGTTTCAGTTACAATACTGCCTTAAACAGCTTGCTTGAAGAAAGATATGAAAGAACATAAGGCCCGGAAACGCTTCGGGCAGAATTTTTTGCAGGATACGCGGATTATTAGCGATATTGTCAACGCAGTCAGACCGCAGCCCGATGATATCGTGATTGAAATCGGCCCGGGCTTGGCCGCCATTACCGAGCCTTTGGCGAAAAAACTCAACTGCCTGCATGTTTGCGAAATCGACCGCGACATCGTACGCCGTCTGAAAACCTTGCCGTTTGCAGATAAATTGGTGATACACGAAGGCGATGTATTGCAGTTTGATTTCAACAGCATTGAAGGCAAGAAAAAAATTGTCGGCAACCTGCCGTACAATATTTCCACGCCACTTTTGTTCCGATTAAGCGAAGTGGCGGACGATGTGATCGATATGCACTTTATGCTGCAAAAAGAAGTGGTCGAACGCATGGTGGCGCAGCCGAAAACCAACGACTATGGCCGTCTGGGCGTGATGCTGCAATATTTCTTCGATATGGAAATGTTGATTGAAGTACCGCCCGAGTCCTTTGATCCTGCGCCGAAAGTGGATTCGGCCGTCGTGCGCATGATTCCGGTGAAACACCGCATCGGTAAAGCGGAAGATTTTGAACATTTTGCCAAACTGGTGAAACTGGCTTTCCATCAACGCCGCAAAACCATACGCAATAATTTGAAGGAACTTGCCGGCGATGATGATTTGCAGGCAGTCGGCATCAATCCGCAGGACAGGGCAGAACACATTGCCGCAGAGAAATATGTGGAATTGAGCAATTATCTGGTTCAAAAGGCCGTCTGAAACAGTGATGGCAATTTTTAAACAACCTCCTATTCAATGGGGGTTTCGGGGTGATTCATATTTGTGGCGCGAGTTGGCGCAGTATTTTGCAGGTAAGGATATGCCGCCTGAGCGGCACCGTTTTGAAGCGGCAATTATCGGCGCAGTTTGGGTATTGACCGGGCATCGTCTCGATAGGGAAGAGCAATTTAAAGTCAATCGGTACAATAAAGGCAAAATCTCAGGCGGCATAGTCAGTTGCCGCTTTGGGCTTGAAACGGCTATTCCTTTGCTTTGGCAGCGGCAAGCGCAACTTAAGCCCCGAAAATTTTGGCAGTTTGGAAAGAAATAATGATTAAATTCAAAAATGTACACAAACATTTTAAAGATTTGCACGTTATCAACGGCGTGAATCTGGAAGTCAAACAAGGCGAAGTGGTCGTTGTATGCGGCCCTTCGGGCAGTGGCAAATCGACGTTGATTCGTACGGTAAACCAACTCGAGCGCATTGAAAGCGGCGAGATTTGGGTGGACGGCATCAATGTTGCCGATCCGAAAACCGATTTGAACAAAGTGCGCGAAGAAGTGGGCTTTGTGTTCCAAGGGTTCAATCTGTATCCGCATTTGACTGTCTTGGAAAACATTATTCTTTCTCCGATGAAAGTGAAAAACCAAAGCCGTGAAGAGGCGGAAAAGAAAGCAATGGAGCTTTTGGAACGCGTCGGCTTGGCGCATAAAAAAGACGCGCTGCCCGGCCAGCTTTCCGGCGGTCAGCAGCAGCGTGTGGCGATTGCACGCGGTTTGGCGATGGAGCCGCGCGTGATGTTGTTTGACGAGCCGACTTCTGCGCTTGACCCTGAAATGGTCGGCGAAGTATTAAAAGTGATGAAAGACTTGGCGGAAAGCGGCATGACCATGATGTGCGTAACCCATGAAATGGGTTTTGCGCGCGAAGTCGCCGACCGTGTGATTTTTGTCGATAAAGGCCAGATTCTGGAAGATGAAACGCCTGAAGAGTTTTTTACCAATCCGAAACACGAGCGTGCCAAACAATTCCTGCAACAGGTGATGACACATTAAACTTAGGCCGTCTGAAATTTCAGACGGCATGATCGGTTTGAATGATTTTTGAAAGTTGAACATTATGTATTTTGTTGACCGTACTGCTGTCGTGTTGAAACCGACCGCCCGTTTTTTGGAATGGTTGAAATCCTCCGATGAGAATATGCCCGATTTGACCATCGAGCAATTGCGCACCAACTGCTCCGTATTCCTGGTGCCGCAATTTGACGAGCCAGAATCCGTCATTTCTTATTTTGACGAACGCTACCAGCAGATTTTTGAAGCCGAATTGGCCGGCTGGGACATCGATAAAAGCAAATGGCCGCAAGACATGAGCCTGAAGGCTTTTTGGGAATTTTTCGATACCGAAATCCACGATATGGTTTTGGATATGGAAGAGGCGGAATTGAACATTACGCCTGTTTTCGACAATATGATGTAAAGCCGTGCGAAGTTTTCAGACGGCCTTAAAGCCCTCGCGTTCTTTGAAAATTCTGATTGTCTTCTTACACCTTTCGGCGTTGGCCTTATGCCTTGCAGAGTTTTACGGCTGGATGATGTGGCTGGGTTTGGCGACGTTGGCCGGCAGTTTTGCCTATGCTTGGCGCAGCGTTAATTTTTACGCTCAAAATGCGGTAAGAAAAATCATCATAGACCGCCAATACCGTGCGACGGTTTACTTGAATGTCGAAGAAAAGGGGAGAAGCGCGGTTTTGCAAGACAGCAGTATGTTGACGGTTTACGCTTTGTTTTTGCAATGGAAAGTTGACGGAAAAATAGTCAAACACTGTATCTTGCCCGATATGGCCGACCGCGATGCCTACCGCCGTCTGAAAGTATGGGCGCGCTGGTGTCGGGAAAAAGAAGACAAAGCAGAACTTGCGGCAGATATGGATTAAACGGCTGTTTCAGACGGCCTTTTTAAGCGATCAATACAATGAAAACATTACAAGACTGGCTTTCTCATTTGGAGACTGCCCATAGTTCCGGCCTGATCGATATGGGTTTGGAGCGCGTGGGAGAAGTGAAAAAACGCATGAATTTGGTGCCGCAGTGTCCTGTCGTCGTGGTGGCGGGTACCAATGGCAAAGGCTCTGTATGCGCTTATTTGTCGCATATTTATAAAGAAGCCGGTTTTAAAGTCGGTACGCTGACCAGTCCGCACCTTCTGCGTTACAACGAACGAATCGCCATCAACACTCAACCGGTTTCAGACGACCTGATTGTTTCCTCATTTGAACGCATAGAAGCGGCACGCGGTGAAATTTCGCTGACGTATTTTGAGTTTAATGCTTTGGCCGCCGTCGATATTTTCATGCGTGAAAATGTGGACGTCATGATTTTGGAAGTCGGTTTGGGCGGACGATTGGATGCCGTGAATGTATTCGATGGCGACTGTTCGGTCGTTACCAGCGTGGATTTGGATCATCAGGCATTTTTGGGCGATACCGTCGAGCAGGTCGGTTTTGAAAAAGCCGGGGTGTTCCGTAGCGGAAAACCGGCCGTGTGCGGTCAAAACCCTGCGCCTGAATCATTGGTCAAACACGCAGAAGAAATTGGTGCAAAACTGTTGATGGTTCAGCGAGATTTTGATTTTGCGTCAATGGAAAGCGTGCAGTGGAACTACCGCTTCCATCCGCAATCTTCAGACGGCCAAAGCCGTAACCGCAATTCTTTGCCGTTTCCTGCTTTGCGCGGCGCGTATCAGTTGTCCAATGCCGCGTGCGCACTGACTGTTTTAGAGTGTCTGAACAATCAGCTGCCCGTTGACATCGGCGCGATTAAACGCGGTTTGCTGTTGGTTGAGAATCCTGGACGTTTCCAAGTTTTGCCCGGCCGTCCGCTGGTGGTTTTGGATGTCGGCCACAATCCGCACGCAGCCCGTGCTTTGCGCCGCAGTCTGATTAACCTTGCCTTTGCACAAAAACGGATCGCCGTATTCAGTATGTTGTCCGACAAAGATATTGACGGCGTGCTGGAAATCGTTAAAGACCAGTTTGACGAGTGGAATATTGCGCCTTTAGATGTACCGCGCGGCATGACTGTGGAGGCTTTGCAGGCCAAATTGGCAGAACACGGCATCGACAATGTAAATGTTTTTGAAACCGTTGCCGCAGCCTACCGCGCTGCTTTGGCGAAAGCAACCGAAAATGATAGAATCGTTGTTTTCGGCTCATTCCATACTGTTGCCGATGTAATGGCTGTTTTGAAAGAACACTAACGAGGAAATTATCATGTCCGACAATAAACAAAAAGAAACTCCAAACGGATACGATTTAGACGGTTACGAACAACTCAAACGCCGCAACCGCCGCCGCTTGGTTTTGGCCTCCGGCTTGGTGGTGGCTTCAGGTATGCTGTTCGGCCTGGCGCTGACATCGGGCGACGATAAAAATTCACCGTTTAAAGAAGCCCCTGTCGGTCAGACTCAAGTCAAAACGGCGGATGAGCCCAGCAAGGCTGTTGTCCTAGAGCCGAATAAAGAGGATGTCGCGATGGCTGAAGAGGCAGCCCGCCATGCGGATGCCGAAGCGCAAAGCAAACCTCAAAATGCCGGCGACGAAGAAGACAATGCACCGGTCGAAGTGCTGAAGCCGAGCCGTGAATCCGCTCCCGAAGATGTCGGCGAGCCGTTGGTTTTGATTAACGATACTTTGGATGATGGCAATATTAAAGGTTTGGAAGAGTCTGAGCGTATTCAACGCGCTGAGGCCGCCAAACGCGAAGCTGCCGAACGCCGAGCCGAAGAACGCCGCCAACGTCAGGCAGAACAACGTGCTGCGGCACGCAAGGCACAAGCCCAACAGGAAGCGGATGAAAAAGAAAACGCATTGGCCGCTAAAAAACGCGCACTTCAAGCGCGTGCTGAAAAAGCAGAGCGTGAAGCCGCTGCCGAGCGCAATAAATTGGCTCAATTGGAAAAGGCAGAGAAAGCCATTGCCGAGCGTAAATCTGCCAAAAACAGTAAAGATAGCGTAAAAGACAAGGCCGAACCTGCTAAGAAAGCAGAAGCCAAAGTTGAAAAACCAAAAAATGAAAAGGCTAAACCGGAAACAGCCAAAGCTGAAAAAGCCGATAAGGTAAAAACTGCCGAGAAGCCGTCTGAAAAAGCCAAGCCTAAAGCCGAAAAAGAAACAGCAGAAGCCAAGCCTGCGAAAAAAGCCGCTATTCAGGCAGGTTATGCTGAAAAAGAACGCGCGCAAAGCCTGCAACGTAAAATGAAAGCGGCAGGCATCGATTCGACCATTACTGAAGTCATGACCGATAAAGGTAAGGTGTATCGCGTGAAATCAGCCAGTTATAAAAATGCACGCGATGCCGAGCGTGATTTGAACAAATTGCGTGTACATGGTATTGCCGGTCAGGTAACCAGTGAGTAATTTGCCTGTCGCCGATTTGTTGGCTGCCGCCGTCATCGTCATCTGCATCATTATCTCGCTGACGCGGGGGATTATTGCTGAAGCAGGGGCGATGGTGGCGTGGGTCGTGTCGTTTATTGCTGCCAGAACGCTTGCCGTGCCGTTTGCCGATGTAGTCTTTAAATCGGTTGAGCCGCATGCTTTGGCGGTTGCCATGGGTTTTGCCGCTGTGTTTTTTCTGGCATGGCTGTTGCAAAAACTGGCACGGTCGCTGTTAAGCAGTTTGGTGTCTGCCGTTGGTCTGGGAAGCATCAACCGTTTGTTTGGCGGCGTATTCGGTGCAGTGAAAGGTGTGATTTTGGTAACACTGGCTGTGATGGTTTTTTCGCATACCGATTTACCGAAGACGGAAGAGTGGCAAAGTTCCCATACGATTCCGTATTTTGAATCACTTGCCGATGCCGCAATGCCGTATCTGCCGGGAAAAGAAGATACGCATGAGGAAGCGGATGATTAATGTTAACGGTTTCAGACGGCCTGAAGGTCGTTTGAAACCGTTTTTTATTTGTCTGAAGGTAGCATTATATTGTCAACAATTTGGGCAAACTCCTCTAAATTATTTTATAATGACGCCTTACCCATTTAACCCTAAAACTCGGAGAGTCTCGATATGTGTGGTGTATTAGGTTTGGTCAGTCATGAGCCGGTCAATCAGCTGCTGTATGACGGTCTGCAGATGCTGCAGCATCGTGGTCAGGATGCGGCAGGCATTGTGACTGCAGAGGGCAGCACGTTTCATATGCACAAAGGCAAAGGCATGGTGCGTGAAGTGTTCCGTACCCGAAATATGCGCGACTTAGTAGGTAATGCCGGCATCGCACATGTCCGCTATCCGACTGCCGGCAATGCAGGCAGCAGCGCAGAGGCCCAGCCTTTCTATGTCAGCTCTCCGTTTGGCATTGTTTTGGCACATAATGGTAATCTGACCAATACCGAAGAGCTGTATGAGAATGTATGCAACAAACACCTGCGCCATGTTAATACCAGCTCTGATTCCGAAGTATTACTCAATGTATTCGCGCATGAATTGCGCCGCGAAGTCTCTAAAAATACAGTTCCTTACCAACTCACCATCGACAATATTTTCAACGCTGTTTCCGAAGTGCACCGTTTGGTGCGCGGCGCATACGGCGTAGTAGCCATGATTGCAGGATACGGCATGCTGGCTTTCCGGGATCCTTTCGGTATCCGTCCGTTGGTTTTGGGTTCGCAAATTGACGAATCCGGTAAAAAATCTTATGCCGTTGCCTCCGAATCCGTTGCCTTCAATGCACTTGCCTATGATTTGGAACGCGATATCCATCCGGGCGAAGCCGTATTTATTGGTTTTGACGGTACGATTATTTCCCGTCAATGCAGCGATAAAGCCAAATTAAGCCCTTGCCTTTTCGAATATGTTTATTTTGCCCGCCCGGACTCTGTCATCGATGGCGTTTCCGTTTATCAGTCCCGTATGGATATGGGCGTATCTTTGGCAGAAAAAATCAAACGCGAGCTGCCGGTCGACGATATCGATGTTGTTATGCCTATTCCCGATACCAGCCGACCCAGCGCGATGGAGCTTGCCGTTCATCTCGAAAAACCTTACCGCGAAGGTCTGATTAAAAACCGCTACATCGGCCGCACCTTTATTATGCCCGGCCAGGCAACGCGTAAAAAATCAGTACGCCAAAAACTCAGCCCGATGGAAACCGAGTTTAACGGCAAAAGCGTTTTATTGGTGGATGACTCCATCGTGCGCGGTACGACCAGCCGTGAAATCGTTGAAATGGTACGCGCTGCAGGCGCACGCAAAGTTTACATTGCTTCTGCCGCTCCCGAAGTACGCTATCCGAATGTGTACGGCATCGATATGCCGACCCGTGAAGAACTGATTGCAAACGGCCGCAGCGCGGCAGAAATCGCAGCCGAAATTGGCGCGGACGGTATCGTCTTCCAAAACTTAGAAGACTTGGAAGCAGTAGTCAAAGCACTCAATCCGAAAATCGAATCCTTTGATTCTTCATGCTTCAACGGTGTTTATCAAACCGGCGATATCGACGAAGCATACCTAAACCGCCTCTCCGCCGAAAAATCAGGTTGCGGCGGCTTAAAAGTACATCCAAGCAAAATGGAACACAGCATCAGTATCAGCGATAGCGATGATGAAGAATAAAGTAAATTGACTTACAATAAAGGCCGTCTGAAAATTAACGTTCAGACGGCCTTTAATTATGTTTTAGACACATCATGAGTACCGAAACCAAAAATTACATCACACCTACCGGTTGGCAGGCATTGAAAGACGAACTGTATCATCTGGTCAACAAAGAACGCCCGGAAATCGTCCAAATCGTTAACTGGGCGGCAAGCAATGGCGACCGCAGCGAAAATGGCGACTATCTTTACGGTAAACGCCGTATGCGCGAAATCGACCGCCGTATCCGCTTCTTAACCAAACGCTTGGAAGCAGCCGTTGTCGTCGACCCTGAAGCGCGCGAAGCCACGGACCAGGTTTTTTTCGGCGCCACCGTTGGCTTATTGCGCGGAGACGGTCGTGAACAAACCGTCAAAATCGTCGGCGTAGATGAAATCGATACTGCTAAAAACAAAATCTCATGGATTTCGCCTTTGGCACGCAGCCTGATTAAAGCACGCGAAGGTGATGAAGTTGTCTTGGATACACCGGAAGGGCGTGAGGTTATAGAGATTCTGTCGGTGGAATATATTAAGATTGACTGATTATGCGTGAATAAAGCAAGTGAAGCTATAAAAGGCCGTCTGAAAAATATACTTTCAGACGGCCTTTTATTGATTGTATCTACGTTTTTAAGATTTTCCGGCTTTATCTCCGATTTTGCTTTCTTTGCCTTGAATCAGATTTTGAATATTGCTTTTATGGCGGTACAACACCAATGCGGCAATGAATACAGTTGCCCATGCCCAAGAGGCGTGTGGCATCATGAAGAAGGCGAAGATGGGTGCGCAGATGGTGGCAACCAGTGCGGCGAGTGAGGATACTTTGAAACCGAATGCCATGACTAGCCAAACCAATGTGCAGAGTAGGGCGGTTGCGGGGGAGAGGGCAAGTAAGACGCCTAATGCGGTGGCTACGCCTTTGCCGCCTTTAAAATTGAAAAATATTGGCCACATATGACCGACCAATGCGGCGATGGCAATCAGGGCTATCGTTGCATCTGACAAATTTAAAGCATCTTGCAGACAGCGTGCCAAGATGACGGCAATCAAGCCTTTTACTGCATCGCCGAGCAGGGTCAGTGCGGCCGCTTTTTTCTTACCGCTGCGCAAGACGTTGGTGGCACCGGGGTTGCCGGAGCCGTAAGTGCGCGGATCGTCCATGCCGTAATATTTTGATACGATGACGGCAAAAGACAGGGAGCCGATAAGATAGGCGGCAATAATGGCGAGTACATTGAACATTTTGGGTGCTTTACTTAAAATGGGAACGGTTATTCTATCAAAAAAACGGACAGGCAAATGGATAAAATCTTTTTGTACGGCATGAAGGCCGATACTTTAATCGGCGTATATGATTGGGAACGCGAGCGTAAACAGACTTTGATTTTGGATTTGGAAATCAGTGTTCCCGAGCGTACCGGCACGAGCGACGATATCGGCGACACCATCCATTATGGCGAAGTATGCGAAGTCGTACGCCTCAGCCTTGCCGAACAGGATTTTTTACTGCTGGAAACTTTGGCGGAACATATCGCCCAATTGATTTTAAATGATTTTGGTGCGGCCAAAGTGCGCGTCCGTATTGTGAAACCCGGTATCTTGCCTGATGTGGCGCAGGTTGGTATTGAAATTGAACGCACTCGGGAATAGGGCTTATCTATGCCGTCTGAAAAAGGATTTCAGACGGCCTTTAATATTTAATAATTTGGAAATGAGGTAAAAAATGGATTTGAAAGAAACTAAATTAAGCAGTGAGCCAATCTACGAAGGTTCTTTTGTTACCATCAGCCGCGATCGGGTGCGCCTGCCCAACGGCAACGAAAGCCAACGGGTTGTGATCCGTCATCCGGGTGCTGCGTGTGTGTTGGCGGAAACGGAAGATGGTAAAGTTGTTTTGGTGAGACAATGGCGTTATGCCGCCGATCAGGCGACGTTGGAATTGCCGGCGGGTAAATTGGATGTGGCGGATGAAGATCCTGCCGAATGCGCTTTGCGTGAGTTGGCGGAAGAAACGCCATATGTCGCCGACAGCGTCAAACTGTTGTACTCCTTTTATACCGCAGTCGGTTTTTGTGATGAAAAAATGTATCTCTACCAAGCGCAAGGTGTGCGTTTGGGTAGCGAATTGAGCAACGATGAGGATGAAATTACAGAAACCGTCCTGATGAGCAAGGAAGAGGTGCGCAATGCATTGGCAAACGATGAAATCAAAGATGGTAAGACTTTGATTGGTTTGCAGTATTGGTTGACTCAGAATTGATATGTTAAGCAGACAATCCTTGATGGATTTTTGAATACTTGAGCCTGATATTTAGATGATAAGGTTTCATACAAACAAGGCCGTCTGAAAAAGCTTTCAGACGGCCTTGTTTTATTTCGTAGCCGGATTTTAGCCTAATAAAGCCGGTGCAAATCGTGTAATCGTATCGCGCAAAACGATGAGTTTGCCGTGGAAGAAGTGGGACGAACCGGCAATGGTGATAACAGGTAGGCCTTGTGGTTCTGCCCATGTCAGGGCTTTGTTGATTTCAACGACTTCGTCTTCCGCGCCATGAATCATCAATGTTTTGGCGACATCGGGAACGTTGGATGGTTCCGGGCGGTCGGTGTAGTGATGGACGGCGGCACCCATCAGCAACAGCAAATCAGGCGTGCGTTCTTGGGCGGCAAAGGTGGAAACGTAGCCGCCGAATGAGAAACCTGCCAGGGCGAATTGCGGCGCGTCAGGATGTTGCGCGCGGGCGTAGTCGATAACGGCAATACAGTCTTGCGTTTCGCCGCGACCGTAGTCGTGTTCACCTTCGCTATTGCCTACGCCGCGCAAATTGGGCAGGTAGCAATGGAAGCCAAGTTGGCTGAGGGCTTTGGCGGCGGTTTGGATGACTTTGTTGGTGTTGGTGCCGCCTTGCAGGGGATTGGGATGGTTGATGATGGCGACGCCGCGGGCGGATTCTTGTGTGCTTGGCAGGTAGATGGTTTCCAGCAAACCGGCCGGGCCGGGGATTTGAATGATGTCGGGTTTGAGCATGGGTGTGTCCTTGTTTGTTTTTTCAGACGGCCTGAAGCGGTTTATAGATAAAAATTCTTGCCGTTGTTTTGATTGTTGGCTTTCAAATCAGCAAGCATCCGTTTGAAGTCCAAGCCGTATTTTTCGCTTAATTTTTCGGCGCGTTTTTTCAGGTTGTCGAGATTTTGTTCTTTAGGGCTACTTTGGAATGCCATGACCGCTACGTTGCCGTGGCTCTCAGCAGGCAGCTCGAGCACGCGGCCGTCAAAGACGTTGAGCAGGCGTTCGACAAAGCGTTGATAACGCTGGTCGCCACTCCACCAGTTGGTGACAAATACGCCGTCGGGGGAGAGGGCATTGCGGCAGTCTTGGAAGAATGGTTCTTCTACCAAATCATCGATAATCTGTTCGCCGTCAAAACCATCTACCAAAATCACATCGGTATTGTGGCGGAACACTTTAATATATTCCGCGCCATCTGCCTCGATAATTTCAAAATTTTCGCCTTCGTGCGGCAATTCAAACAGGCTGCGCGCTACGGCGATGACTTGCGGATTGATGTCAATGGCGGTTTGCTTGGTATGGGGCAGATAGCTGTCTATCCAACGGGCAAACGAGCCGCCACCCAAGCCGATTTGGGTGATGTGTTTGGGCGGGGTTTCTGCAAACAGCAGCCAACCCATCATGGAGCGGCTGTACGACAACACCAGCTCTGACGGATGATCGACATTCATGGAGCTTTGAATCGTGTCGCTGCCCAAGTGCAGGGAACGGATATTGCCTTCTTCGGAAATGCCGACTTCGGGCAGATGAGATTTGGCTGGGCGCAGGCGGCGGTAAGGATGGCGGGGTGGCATGGGTGCAGACGAAAGATATAAAAGGCGTTATTTTAACAGAAACAATGATGTTTTGCGCTGGGGCGGTTTTCAGACGGCCTTTTTGCGTGTTGGATGGAAAGATAAGGCGTGTATTTAATTTTCTTTAAAATCATTGGTTTTTATAATTTCGTGAGTAACTTTGTTTTAAAATGCTTGCCAAGATGGGAACTTATCGGCATAATGCCGACTTCCTTGCCGGTATAGCTCAGTTGGTAGAGCACCTGACTT
>NZ_KV809536.1:209842-443661 GCF_001812605.1 Neisseria sp. HMSC073G10
GGGGTCCCGAGTTCGACTCTTGGTGCCGGCACCAGTTAAAGACTGATGGTGCCGCAAGGCATTTCAGTAAGCCGGTATAGCTCAGTTGGTAGAGCACCTGACTTGTAATCAGGGGGTCCCGAGTTCGACTCTTGGTGCCGGCACCAATTAAAAGCCCGATTGTGAAAGCAGTCGGGCTTTTTGCTTATGCTTTGATATTTTAAAAGCAGACCTTATAATACCGCGTTTCCATTTATAACAAAGGGCTGCCCGTCGGGCAGAACACACAACACCATGATTACCGTAAACACTTTGCAAAAAATGAAAGCAGAGGGCGAGAAAATCGCCATGCTGACCGCTTATGAATCCAGCTTTGCCGCGCTGATGGACAATGCCGGCGTAGATGTATTGCTGGTCGGCGATTCTTTGGGTATGGCGGTGCAAGGTCGTCAGTCCACTTTGCCGGTGAGCTTGCAGGATATGTGCTACCACACTGAATGCGTGGCTCGCGGCACTCAAAATGCCATGATTGTCAGCGACTTGCCGTTTGGCGCGTATCAGCAGAGCAAAGAGCAGGCATTTGCGGCGGCGGCCGAATTGATGGCGGCCGGCGCGCATATGGTCAAACTCGAAGGCGGCGTTTGGATGGCGGAGACCACTGAATTTCTGCAAATGCGCGGCATTCCTGTTTGCGCCCACATCGGCCTGACCCCGCAATCCGTGTTTGCATTCGGCGGCTATAAAGTTCAAGGTCGCGGCGACAAGGCGGAAGCGTTGCTCAACGACGCTAAAGCACATGATGCGGCAGGTGCGGCAATCGTATTGATGGAGTGTGTTCCTGCGGAATTGGCGAAAAAAGTGACCGAGACAGTTTCTTGCCCGACCATCGGTATTGGCGCAGGCGTGGATTGCGATGGTCAGGTTTTGGTGATGCACGATATGCTCGGCATTTTCCCCGGTAAAACCGCCAAATTCGTGAAGAACTTTATGCAGGGCAAAGACAGCGTTCAAGCTGCGGTCAAAGCCTATGTGGACGAAGTTAAAGCAAAAACGTTCCCATCTGTCGAACATACGTTTGCCGGATAAAATAAAAACCAGGCCGTCTGAAACTTATTTCAGACGGCCTTTTTGATGAATAAAAGCGTATAATCGGCGCGTGATTTCCGTTGATGAAACAGCGGAAAAGATAAAGGATTTTTCAAACCATGCAAATCATTCATACGATTAAAGAATTGCGCGAGTGGCGCAAAACTGCCGGAAAAGTGGCATTTGTGCCGACCATGGGCAATCTGCACGAAGGCCATCTTGCGCTGGTGCGCGAAGCGGAAAAACGTGCCGATAACGTTGTGGTCAGTATTTTTGTCAACCGCCTGCAATTCGGACAAGGCGAAGATTTTGACAAATATCCGCGCACTTTGCAGCAAGATGCCGACAAATTGGCAGGCGAGGGCGTTGCCGTCGTGTTCGCGCCTGATGAAAAAGAGCTGTATCCGAATGTGGAACAGCGTTTCAATGTCGAGCCTCCGCACCTGCAAAACGAATTGTGCGGCAAATTCCGCCCGGGCCATTTCCGCGGTGTTGCGACCGTTGTAACCAAATTGTTCAACATCGTTCAACCCGATACCGCCTGTTTCGGCAAAAAAGACTATCAGCAGCTGGCGATTATCAAAGGCTTTGTCGAAGACTTGAATTTAAATATCGAAATCGTCCCTGTCGATACCGGCCGCGCTTCAGACGGCCTGGCACTTTCCAGCCGCAACCAATATTTGAGCGAAGCAGAGCGCGCAGAAGCGCCCCGCCTCTATCAAGAGTTGCAAAACATTGCCGCCGCCCTGAAAAACGGCAATCTGGATTACGCCCAGCTCGAGGCCGAATGTATCCGCCGTTTGAGCGATGCCGGCTGGGTGGTTGATTACGTTGAAATCCGCCATGCACACAGCTTGGCAGTGGCTCATGTCGGCGATAAAGAATTGGTGGTGCTTGCCGCCGCCCGTTTGGGTACCACGCGCCTGATTGATAATTTGGAAGTGGATTTGGCTTAAAACCAAGCTACTGTTAAAGGCCGTCTGAAACCTGTTTTTCAGACGGCCTTTTGTTACAATAACGCTTTTGCGTTTCTAAGGCTTTTCCATGTCCAAACCCACCGTTTCCCCGATGATGCAGCAGTATCTCGCCATCAAATCGCAACACGCCGACAAGCTGGTGTTTTACCGTATGGGCGACTTTTACGAGTTGTTTTTGGATGACGCAGTGGAGGCGGCAAAGCTGTTGGACATTACCCTGACCACGCGCGGGCAGATGGACGGCGTGCCGATTAAGATGGCGGGTGTGCCGTTTCATGCGGCGGAGCAGTATCTTGCGCGACTGGTTAAGATGGGAAAAAGCGTGGCGGTATGCGAGCAGGTGGGCGAAGTCGGCGCGGGTAAAGGGCCGGTGGAGCGCAAAGTCGTGCGCATCGTAACGCCCGGCACGCTGACCGACGCGGCGTTTTTGGAAGACAAGGAAACCAACCGCATTGTGGCGGTGAACACGGATAAAAAACACGTTGCTATTGCGTGGGCTTCTTTGCAAAGCGGCGAATTCAAAACCAAGCTGACGACGGCGGACAAACTCGCCGACGAGCTGGCGCGTTTGCAGGCGGCGGAAATCCTGTTGCCTGAAGGTAAAAGTCTGCCTGACGGTTTTCAGGCAACCTCCGCCAACATCACGCGCCTGAACTCATGGCAGTTTGCCGCCGACGCGGGCGCGAAATTATTGACCGAATACTTCGGCTGCCAAGACCTGTACGGCTTCGGTTTGGACGGCAAGGAACACGAAGCCGCCGTCGGCGCGGCGGGCGCGCTGCTGAACTACATCCGCCTGACGCAAAACCTGATGCCGCAACACTTAGACGGCATTTCGCTCGAAACCGACAGCCAATATATCGGCATGGACGCCGCCACGCGCCGCAATCTTGAAATCACGCAAACCCTCTCCGGAAAAAAATCGCCGACCCTGTTTTCCATACTCGACGGCTGCGCCACCCACATGGGCAGCCGCCTCTTGGCACTCTGGCTGCACCATCCCTTGCGCAGTCGCGCCCACATCCGCGCCCGCCAAGAAGCCGTTGCCGCGCTGGGTTCGCAATACGAAAACCTGCAAGGCCGTCTGAAAAACATTGCGGACATCGAACGCATCGCCGCCCGCATCGCCGTCGGCAACGCCCGCCCACGCGACCTCGCCGCCCTGCGCGACAGCCTATTTGCCCTGTCCGAAATCGAATTGTCCGCCGAGGGCAGCAGTCTCTTAGAAACCCTCAAAGCCGTTTTCCCCGAAACCCTGCCCGTCGCCGAAACCCTCAAAGCCGCCGTGATGCCAGAACCCGCCGTCTGGCTCAAAGACGGCGGCGTCATCAACCAAGGCTATTGCGCAGAACTGGACGAACTGCGCCACATCCAAAACCACGGCGACGAATTCCTGCTCGAGCTCGAAGCGCGCGAACGCGAACGCACCGGCCTTTCTACCCTCAAAGTCGAGTTCAACCGCGTCCACGGCTTCTACATCGAGCTATCCAAAGTTCAAGCCGAACAAGCGCCTGCCGACTACCAACGCCGCCAGACCCTGAAAAACGCCGAACGCTTCATCACCCCCGAACTGAAAACCTTCGAAGACAAAGTCCTGACCGCGCAAGAGCAGGCATTGGCACTGGAAAAACGCCTGTTTGAAGCCCTGCTGAAAGAAGTTCAGACGGCCTTGCCGCAGCTTCAAAAAGCAGCCAAAGCCGCGGCTGCCCTCGACGTACTTTCTACGTTTGCCACCATTGCGGCAGAACGCGGCTTCGTCTGTCCCGAGTTCGCCGACTATCCGGTCATCCATATTGAAAACGGCCGCCATCCTGTCGTCGAGCAACAAGTGCGCCACTTCACCGCCAACCACACACGCCTCGACCACAAACACCGCCTCATGCTCCTGACCGGCCCCAACATGGGCGGCAAATCCACCTATATGCGCCAAGTCGCCCATATTGTCCTTATGGCGCACACCGGCAGCTTCGTCCCCGCCGATGCCGCCCAAATCGGCCCCATCGACCAAATTTTCACCCGCATCGGCGCATCCGACGACCTCGCCTCCAACCGCTCCACCTTCATGGTCGAAATGAGCGAAACCGCCTACATCCTCCACCACGCCACCGAACAATCCCTCGTCCTCATGGACGAAGTCGGACGCGGCACCTCCACCTTCGACGGCCTCGCCCTCGCGCACGCCATCGCCGAACACCTGCTGCAAAAAAACAAATCCTTCAGCCTCTTCGCCACCCACTATTTCGAGCTGACCAAACTACCCGAAGCCCACGCAACAGCAGTCAACATGCACCTCTCCGCACTCGAACAAGGACAAGACATCGTCTTCCTCCACCACATCGAGCCCGGCCCCGCCAGCAAAAGCTACGGTATTGCCGTTGCCAAACTCGCAGGCCTGCCCAACCGCGCCCTCAAAGCCGCCCAAAAACATCTGGACGAACTCGAAGCCCAAGCCGCCGCCAACCGTCCGCAGCTGGATATTTTCAGCGCCATGCCGTCTGAGAATGGGGCAGATGAGGAAGGGAAAGAACAAGAAGTTGAGCCTGTTGATCATTTGCAGGCCAATGAATTGGCTGAAGCTTTGGCGCAAATTCAGCCCGACAACCTCACGCCGCGCGAAGCCTTGGATGCCTTGTATCGCTTGAAAGAAATTTGCAACAAGGTGTCGTAAATAACTCAAAGGCCGTCTGAAACAGGAGAAACATATAATGAGTTTTGCTGACATTACCGTGGTTGGTATTACCGGTGCAGATTCTTATACCGAGGGCACGATGTATGCAATTATCCGCAGCTGTGCCGAATTGCCTGGAAGCCGTGGATTGCTGATCAGCCCGAGCTGTCCGCAAGGTTTGCCGGAAAATATCCGACATCAGCCTTGCCGGCCATTCGGTTATCTCGAATATAATCTGTTTGTTTTGTACCAACTGATGTATTACATCGATACTGATTATTGTTTGATCGTTCAAAATGACGGCTGGGTGTTGAACGGTCAAAACTGGCAGGATGCCTATCGGGAATATGACTATATCGGCGCACCTTTGCCGATTTTGTTGGAAACCGAAGCCGACGGGCAGTTTTTCCTGAAGGGAACCGACCAATATTTGGCCAAACAACATCTGATTCAGACTTCTCCAAATTTGGACGAGCCGCAGAATGGCGGTTTCAGCCTGCGCAGCAGACGGCTTTTAGCTATGCCACGACAACTGGGCTTAAATGTAGAAATCCGACCGCCTTTGCCGCCGAAAGACGAAAAAATTGCCGATATGGAATGGCTGATACGGCTGCACCACGAAGATATGTTTTTGACGGCGCAACACCGTTATAGATTGCAGGACTTGGGTCTGAAATTCGCGCCTCCGGATATTGCTACGCAATTCTCTTCAGAAGTACCGTTTATCAATCAAATGAGGAATGTCCCTTTAGAGCGCGTCTTTGGGGCGCATTGGATGGGCAATGTGGTCTTGACCGGCTGCAACCGTGTCCGGTTTGCCCAATTGAATGAGGATAAATTGGAAACATACTCCCGTTTTTTTAGAAATTTGGGTTATGAATGGGAATAAATTAAGGCCGTCTGAAAGTTCAGACGGCCTTTTTTAATGGCTGTTAATGTTGATGATGGTGGGCATGGCGTGCAGCCGCGCGTTTGGTACCGACAGGCACAATCAGCGTTGCGTAAGTATTGTCTTTCTGACATACGCTTTTATCGCCGTAATCGGTCTCGTTCACGACTTTGATTTTCCACAAGCCGTCAATCAACGTAATCACATTGACCACGCCGTTTTTATCGGTTTTGCCGGAGAAGCCTTGAGGCTCGCGGTGGTCATGGGTTGATTCCAAGTCCATTTCGGCCAAAGTGTCCGAGCTGGCGGTAACGGTGGCTTTAACCAAAGGCTCGCCTTTGTACAGGACTTTGACCGGCAAAATGCCGCCGGCTTTGACTTCGTTCGGATTTTGCAGCGGAACCAGTTCCAGCTCTTGGCCGATAGGGCGGGTCAATACCGCTTCATCGACTGCGCCGTTGCCCACTTGGACAAAGCTTTTGCCGAACATTTGTGCCTGTTCGCAATAGGTGGCACCGGCCAGTTGTTTTAAGGTTTGCTGTTTCCAGCCATCTTTGTTTTTCGACCAGAAAGTAGGCTTGTAGGTTGCGCTGACCCAGTAGGAACCTTCAGGCAAAGCAGCTCTGGAAACGTATTGATAGTTTTCGCCTTTATTTACCAAATCAACGGTTTTCTTTGAGCTGTCGGTCAATTGCAGCGGTTTGAAAATATGCACGCGGTCGTCGGCGATTTTTTCGACATTGGGGAAGTCATGGCTGTAACCCAAATCCGCATGCAGGATTTGGCCGGCAGGCTGATGTGTCGGTGCGGCCACCCAAACATCGTGCGCCTGTGCCGCTGCGCCTAATCCCAGCAATCCTAAAAGCATCCATTGTTTCATAGTTTCTACACTCCATTTTGTTGTTGAATGAAAGGCCTTGTATTTTGGCGAGTAGAAACATTACTCTTATTTGCATTTTTTGTAAATAATAAGAACTATATTTTTTAATTATAAATAATTATTTATATTGAATTTTCAGACGGCCTGACGTATTGGTAATGCTGTTTGCAACGTATGTTTATCTTGTATAAATAGCTGCTTTAATCTTTATCTGATTGATGTATATATAATTTATTGTGATTTTTGTCTGAGTGGGCATTTTTTTCCGACTTCCGCCCGGATTGTATATAACCAAAACTGATAAACGCGAAAGTAAACATTATTTCCAGTTTGCATCCAATCCCGATAAAGTGCTCCCATATTTTCAACAGGAGCCGATCATGAATATCCGTACGCTTTCTTTTGCCGCATTGACTGCCGCGCTGGCTTTGAGCGCGTGCTCGCCAAAAGCCGAACAATCCGCCGACAATGCTTCTCAAGCTGCCGGAGGTAAAGGAGGGGAAGTCAAATTGCTGAATGTTTCCTACGATGTCGCCCGTGATTTTTATAAAGAATACAATCCTTTGTTTGTCAAAGAGTTTGCCGCAAAAAACGGTGGACAGTCGGTTGAAGTCCAACAGTCGCACGGCGGCTCCAGCAAGCAGGCTTTGGCTGTCGCCAACGGTTTGGCTGCCGATGTGGTGACCATGAACCAGACTTCCGATATCGAGCTTTTGGTAAAAAAAGGTTTGGTCAAAGCCGATTGGAACACGCGCCTGCCGGATAATGCCGTGCCTTATACCAGCAACGTCGTTTTCTTGGTACGCAAAGGCAATCCGAAACACATCCAAGACTGGGGCGATTTGGCCAAAGACGGCGTGCAAATCGTTTTGGCCAACCCGAAAACCACCGGCAACGGCCGCTACGCCTTTTTGGGTGCGTACGGTTATGGTTTGAAAGTGAATAACGGCGATGAAGGCAAAACCAAAGATTTTGTGGCCGCATTGCTGAAAAACACGCCTGTGTTTGAAAACGGCGGCCGTGCGGCAACGACGACCTTCAGCCAACGCAATATCGGCGATGTCTTGGTTACCTTTGAAAATGAGGCTAACTACGTCAGCAAAAAGCTGACCCAAGACCAATTTGAAATTGTCTACCCAAGCTACACCATTCTTTCCGAAGCGCCGGTTGCTGTCGTGGACAGCGTAGTCGATAAAAAAGGCACACGCGCCGCTGCCGAAGCCTATCTGCAAAACCTCTGGAGCGAACCGGCCCAAGAGTTGGCCGCCAATCTTTACCTGCGTCCGCGCAATGCCGAAGTATTGGCGAAACACAAAGCCGATTTCCCTGAGATTGAGACGTTTAATCCGAATGAGAAATTTGGCCCGTGGGAAGAAATCATGAAAAAATTCTTTGCCGACGGCGGATTGTTTGACCAGCTTTCCAGTAAAAAATAAGGCTTGAATATAGAGGCCGTCTGAAACTTCAGACGGCCTTTTGTTACAATAAGCCTTTTTCTTATCCATCTTTTCCCATGTCTCAACGCAAAATCATCCATATCGATATGGACGCATTCTACGCTTCGGTAGAACTGCGCGAGCAGCCGCACCTGAAAGGGCTGCCCGTCGTTGTGGCGTGGGACGGCACGCGGTCGGTTATTTGTGCCGCTTCTTATGAGGCGCGCAAATTCGGCTTGCACTCGGCCATGTCGGTGGCAACGGCGAAAAGGCTGTGTCCGCAGGCGGTGTTTGTGCCGCCGCATTTCGATTTGTACCGCCAGGTATCGGCTCAGATTCATGCCGTGTTTCAGCGTTATACCGATTTGATCGAGCCTTTGTCTTTGGATGAAGCCTATTTGGATGTTACCCGAAATTTTGAAAATATCCCGTACGCCAGCGATGTGGCCAAACGCATTCGTGCCGAAATTTTTGAAGAAACCGGTTTGACCGCCTCCGCAGGTATTGCACCCAATAAGTTTTTGGCAAAAATTGCTTCAGATTGGCGGAAGCCAAACGGGCAGTTTGTGTTGCCGCCGCAAAAAATCATGGCGTTTTTGGAGAGCCTGCCGTTGGGTAAGATTCCCGGTGTCGGCAAAGTCACGCTGAAAAAGATGAATGCCCTCGGTATGCAAACTGCCGGCGATTTGCGCCGTTTTGAGCGCGGCGAACTTTTAAACCATTTCGGCCGCTACGGCTACCGCCTTTATGATTTGGCACGCGGTATCGACGAGCGGCCTGTCAAAGCCGAACGTGAACGCCTGCAAATCTCAACCGAAATCACCTTGCCCGAAGATTTGTCTTTGGAACAGGCTTCAAGCCATTTGCCGCACCTTGCCGAAGACCTTTGGCGGCAAATCGAACGCAAAAACGTCGAAGCCAAAGGCGTTACCCTCAAACTCAAAACCCACGATTTCCGCATTATTACGCGTTCGCTGACGTATTCTTCCGTCCTTCCCGACAGTGCTTCGCTGCTTCAGGCGGCGCATACTTTGCTGCAGCGCATACCGCCGCAACGCGAAGATGCCTTCCGCCTGATCGGTATCGGCGTGAGTCATTTGTTGCCGAAAAACCAGCAGCAGACGCTTTGGTTATAAAGAAATAGAAAAGCATTCTTTCCGTTTGAAGATAGGGCGCTGGACAATATCGTTCCATAACCATATCGACAGCCGTTTTAACAGGCCGTCTGAAAATTATTAGGAACAACCAGCCATGTCTTTATTCCGCCCTCAATTCTGGAAAATCCCCGAAATCAGCGATGACGAACGCCGCCGCCTGCCTGAGTTGGCGGCTGCTTTGGAGCACCGTTTGCAAGACATTGCCGCACGCTATCCGCAAGCCGTCTTCGCATCCAGTCTTGCGGTTGAAGATATGGTCATTACCGATGCCGTGTGCCGTCTGAAACTGCCCATACGCATCATCACGCTCAATACGGGCAAACTCAATCCCGAAACCGCCGCGCTGATTGCCGAAACCAATGCGCGCTATCAAACCGAATTGGAAGTGTTTTATCCCAACCAGCAAACCGCCGATGAATTTGAAGAGGAATTCGGCACGACCGCCATGTACGACAGCGTCGAGTTGCGCCGCCGTTGCTGCCATATCCGCAAAATCGAACCGCTTAACCGCGCTTTGCACAACGCCCCCGCATGGCTGACCGGACAACGCCGCAGCCAGTCGGAAACGCGCAGCGAATTGAATTTTGAAGAGCTGGATACGGGTCGCAACATCGCCAAATTCAATCCTATTTTCGATTGGGAAGAGCAGGATGTTTGGGCATATGCGCACGAGCACCAAGTTCCGCTCAATGCGCTTTATCATCAGGGCTATCCCAGTATTGGGTGCGAACCCTGCACGCGTCCGGTCAAGTTGGGCGAGAATATCCGCGCCGGGCGATGGTGGTGGGAAAGCAAAGACAGTAAGGAGTGCGGTTTGCACAAATAATCAAAGGCCGTCTGAAAACGTTTCAGACGGCCTTTTTGACGATTTAACAAAATGATTTATCAGGAATTTGTTTTCCGCTCAACGAAAGTAGAGAGCAGGGCAGTATCGATGTCCCATTTCCAAATGCCTTGTTCCGAGCCGTCCATGCCGCGCAGGAAGAGGTAGCGGATGGCGATTTTAGGCAACGGCTTGCCGCGCAGGGCATAGTAGCGCGCAATGGCAACGGCGTAGATTAGGGCTTGCAGGTAGTAGTGATGATGCGCCACGGCTTCGTTCATCTCCTGTTGCGTGTAGGCGCTTGCATCGTTGCCCAAATGGTTGGATTTATAGTCGATTAAAACGACATTGCCGTCTGAATCTTGGCAAACCATATCGATAAAGCCGTTTAAATAGCCTTGCAAATCATGGAAATCAAGTAGTTGCGCGGCTTGGACGCATTCAGGCGGCAGGTTTGCTTCGCTTGAGGCAAACCAACGGCGCAAGTCGTCCAGTTTGAAATCGTCCATGTACAGGGTGAACCCCATTTCGGGCAGGCGTTGGGCCGGCGGAATCTGCGACAGGCTCTCGTTGATTAAAGGTGTCAGGCGGCAGGTGTCAAGCATGGCACTTACCGTTGGCAGCCATTTGTCTTCAAAGCTGTGGCGTTGCAGAACTTCGGCAATCATTTCGGATTGGCTCTCGGCAGAGGCGGCGAAGTCGAGTTTTTCCAACATTTCATGCAAACATACGCCGGCATTGGTGCCGCGGGGGAAATGGTGGATATCGAGGCCGTCTGAAAGTGGGGGCGGCAGGTTTTCAGACGGCATGGCACGGTCTGCGCTTTCTGCCGGATCGATGGCAGGTTGCAAAGGCTCGTGTTGTTCGTCGGTTGACTTGGTGTGCCGGCTCAAACCGGTAAAGCTGGTGTGGCGGATAAAGTCAAAATTGCGGCGTTTAATGCTATGTGCGCTCAAGGCTTGGTCTTGCTGGCGGCTGTATTGATAGACGGTTTCCAGCAGGGCTTCTTCCGTGAATGCAAACTCCGTATTTTCAGGCGCGTTTTTGATAAAGCGTTGCCAGTTGGTTTTAAGCATTTCTACAACGTCTGTCGCGCTTTTATAGCTTTGGCTGACGCTTTCGCGGCCTGCATCTGGCAAACCTTCGAGCAGATAGGCAAAAGGATTGTTTGGCGTACAGTTTTTGTTGGCGGCGGCGTAGATGTTGAGCTGTTCTTCGGCGCGGGTAAGGGCAACATAGAGCAGACGCAAATCTTCTGCCGTCTTTTCGTCGGCAAGATGGCTTAGTTCTGCTTCCGAGGTTTGAGATTTGGCCAGCAGCTCGGTTTCGTGGTTTTCAGTATGCAGGATTTTCCAGTTTTCTTTGGAATTGTCTTTGGTATCCCACGCGAAGGGGCAGTAAACCAAAGGATATTGCAAACCTTTCGACGCGTGCATGGTAACGATTTTGACCAATTTTTCATCGCTTTCAAGACGGATGGTTTGCGCGTCTGACGGGAAATGGCCGCTGCGCGCACGGCTGATTTGTTCGTTCAGCCATTTATGCAGGGCGGCAGGGTTGCGGCTTTGGCTGTCTTCTTCGGCCAACAGCTCCAAAATTTGGTAGTAATTGGTCAGGCTGCGCTCGTTGCCGCCTTTGAGCAGGCGTGTTTCGATGTCATGTCGGGCGGCAAACTGCTGCACGGCGGCAAAAATACCGCCTTTCCGCCATTTTTCCATGGCCTCGGCTGACGACTCCAGCCATTTCAGCAGCTGATGTTCGTTATGGTTGAGTTCGTAAATCTCTTTGGCGGTATAGCCGAACAAAACGCCGGTCAAGACAAAGCGCAGCCAGTCGGTTTGCCTTGGGTTGAGCCAAAAGCCGATCAACGCGGACAGCGAGTCGGCCTCGGCGGAATCAAAAACGGACTGGCGCGACAGCAACACGCTTTGGATACGGCGCTGTTTCAGTTTTCCGGCAATCATCGCAGCTTCGTTGTTGGTACGGACCAAAACGGCAATATCTCCGGACTCCAGCGCGCGGCCTTTGAAGTTCAGACGGCCTTCGGCTGCTTCATTGAGCGCAAAGGCAATTTCATCGGCGCAATATTCGGCGGCGCGGCCACGTAAAATCTCTTTGCCGGTTTGATCGTCCGTATTGAGCCAGCGCACTTGGATGGCGGGGCGGTGTGGCGACAGCCGGCTTTCGGCACGGCTGGCGGAGACCTCGCTGTAATCGATGTTTTCCAACACGAAGGGGTGTTTTTTTTGTTTGAACAAGGCGCTGATGCCGTTGATCAGCTTGGCATGGCTGCGGTAGTTGACGGCGAGTGTGTAATGCCTGTCCGCATCTTGCGCGGCTTGCAAATAGGCGTAAATGTCCGCACCGCGAAAGCTGTAAATCGCCTGTTTGGGGTCGCCAACGAGAAACAGCGGGCAGCCTTGTTCGATAAAAATTTGGCGGAAAATTTCGTATTGCAGCGGGTCGGTATCTTGGAATTCGTCAATCAGCGCGATTTCCCAGTTTGCCGCTGCCGCTTTTGCCAATGCGTTGCCGTGTTCATTGGTGGTCAATGCCTGATGGACGTCTAGCAGCAAATCGTCAAACACACGCTCGCGGCGTGATTTTTTTTGTTCGGCAATGGACTGATTGATGTAGGAAAGGAGGTCGAGTTGCAGGCAGATGAAGACTGCTTCTTCCGCGCTTTTCATTGCCTGCAAATCACGACCAAGATTAGCCAAGGCTTGCAGCTGAATAATTTCCGGCGTATCGGCATCGGCTTTATATTCTTTTTTCAGTTTGATGTTGAGCGTGTCGATACTGAAGAGGCTTAATTTTTCCAGCGTTTGTTTGCTCAGGCGGGGCAGACGGTTGGATTCGGCGTTTGTTTTTAAATCGGTAAAAACATTTTCAAAGGTATTTCTTCTGTAGGTTTGGCCGTTAAGTTTGGGAAAAATTGCCCAAAACGCTTTTTCCAAGTCTTCCAACTGGCCGCAAATTTTTTCCCATGTTTCTTGAAGCTTGGCTTGGGCTTCTTGCAAATCGCCTTCAGGCCGTCTGAATTTCAGATAGGGGCGGCCGGTATAGCTTTTGATTTCGGCAAGCATTTCTTCGGGTGTGCATTTTCGGTCAAAAACCAATTGTGCCAATGTGGTATCGGTTGCCACTTTCTGCCGCCAAAAGTCCTGCGATGGAATCAGCAGCCTTTCGCGCGAGTCGTCCGACAGCTCGACATCCAAAGGTGCGCCGCACAAAAACGCGTAATCGCGCAAGACGCGCTGACAGAAGCCGTGGATGGTGTAAATCGAGGCGTTGTCAAACTGGCTCAGCGCGGCTTTGAGGCGGAGAATCAGGCGATGGCAGCTTTCCTGTCCATCTTGCTCGCCTAAAGCCAAAGGAATCAAGTGATTAAGAAAGTCATCGGGGGATTTTTTCTCTTTTTCGTAATATTTGTTCAGGCCGTCTGAAATATGTTCCGGCTCGCCGCCCAAGGTTTGGATTTCGTTCAAAACCTGCAACACTTCGTCCAAACGCGCGCGCAAACGGGTTTTCAGTTCTGCCGTCGCCGCTTTGGTAAAGGTAACGACCAGAATTTTCTCGATGTCTTTTTTTTCTAAAACAATCAGTCGGGTAAAAAGCGCGGCAATGCCGTAGGTTTTACCCGTACCGGCAGAAGCTTCGATGAGGTTGGTACCGTCGATGGAAAGTGTGAGCGCGTCAAAAGGAAGGGCGGAAGACATGGTTGGAACGGAATAATATTAGCGAGGCATTATCATAACAGAGATAGTGTGTTGTTTTGCATTGATGATAAAAATGCCGTCTGAAAACTTTCTGTTTTCAGACGGCATGTCTTAATGGCTATTAAATGACTTCAATAGTGCATCTTAGTAGCGCAAACGGCGTCTGGCGTAGCTTGGTTGGCGAGGACGGTAGGTATAACGGTTCGCCGCAGGAGCTTTACTGTCGTCATAGTAGTACGCAACATTATTACCGTTAATGGTCGTATTGTTGACGCTCAAACCAGTTGGAGAGCCGGTAGTGATAACAACATTGTCGCTTTGGATGGTGTTTGCCGTATTGGTTACGGTGGCGTCGTTTTTACCTTTGGCGTTGATGCCGCCGTTTGGTTTGCCTGAAGCGTAGCTGCCGTTGACATTGACGGTCAGATTTTTTTCGTTAACGCTGCTGATCGCGCCGGAAGTATTGACTTTGTTGCCTTCTACTTCAACGGAGTTATTGGATACCAGGTTGGTACCGTGCAGGTTGACGTCGCCGTTGTTGGCATTGATTTTAATATCGTTGCCGGCCGCTACATTTGCGCCTGCGGCGGTAGAAGACGCGTTATCGGTTTTGTTGACGCCGACAGAGCCGTTGACGTGAGGAACGGCAACACCGGTTTCAACATTGATTGTCGCGCCAGCGCCGATACCGACATTAACGGCTGTACCTTGGTTGGAGGCAGTATTGGCTGATTCGGTGAAGGTTACGCCGTTGCCTGCGGTAATGTTGACGTTGTTGTTGGCAGTAATGTTGGATGCGATTTCAGCAGAGTCTTTGGCGTTGATGACAACATTGGTCGCATTCATATCGCCTTTGACGGCGGTAGATTCTTTTTTGTTTTCATCAGCGTAGTTGACGTTCAGGTTGGCATTCACATCAACGTTTGAACCGTCTTTGGTGTATGCGCCGACAGTCAAAGAAGCGCCTCCTTGTTTACTGCTGCTGTTGCTGGTGTTGTGGGCGGCAGTGTTGTGGTATGAACCTGCATCAATGTTGATCGCACCGGTAACATCATATTTTGTACCTTCATCAGACACTTTGTCATTTGCCAAAACGATGGCATTGCCTGCGTTGATGGTGGTTACGGTTGCAGTGGATTCATTGTGGGTCGAAGAGTTGCCTTGACCTTGTGCAGTGATTTCACCGCCGATGCCTTTGTTGGTGCTGATGCCAACAGAAACGACCAAACCGCCGCCGTTTTGTTTCACATCGGATTTCGCACCGCTGTGTGCCGCTGCATGGGTAACGTTTTTGGCAGATTCAACCACATTGCCAGTCGCATTAATCACGGTACCTTCTTGATTAATATTGCCGTTGGCAGTGATGGTGGTATTACCGCCGGTGTTGATGTTGGATACATGGGATGTATTCGTTACGGTAGTTGCATCTGTTTTGGTGCTGGTAATGCCGACAGACAAGCCGATGCCTGCAACGTTATTTTTTTCGTATGCAGTAGCAGATACGCCCAAATCGGTTACGCGGCCGGATTCGGTCACAGTGTTGCTGCCTTTGGATGCAACAATATTGACGTCATTGGCTGCGGAAATGTTGACGGATTCTTCGCCGTTGACTTGGCTGCCGCTGACGGTAACGTTTGAGTTGGAAGACAACTGGGTGTTTTTACCGGTCAAAATGCTGCCGTTCAGACCGACAGAATGGGTGTCGGTGTGGGTATCGGTAAATTTGATACCGGCTTTGGCAGTCACGCTGCCGTTTTCTTTATTGGTTTCGATACCAGAGTAGCCTTTGATGGAATACTCGTTGACCTGTTTGTTTTCTACTGCTTTGGCAGCATCAATGGTCAAATCGCCTGCGGAAGAGAGTTGCAGTTTTTGTGCCGCAAACAATGCAGAACCGATTACATTGATGTCCTTGTTGGAAACAACGGTCAGGTCGGCATTGGAAACCAGGGTTGAACCGGTTACTTTTTCAATGCTGCTGTTGCTGCTGGTTTTAGAGGTAGTGATATTGAAAATCGTACCTTTACGCGCGCTTTGTGAGGAAGTATCGGTGCTGGTGGCGTTTTTAATATCAACATTGCCTGCTTTGGAGCTGACGAATGTACCGGCTTGGCCTTCAACGGTACTGCCGTAAACGTTGACGCCGTTTTTTGCACCCAAGACTACGTTTGAGTTGGCAGTAATGCTGCTGCCGTGCAGGTTTTCTGTACGGTTGTTTTGAACTTGGCTTTCTCCGCCGAACAGGCCGCCCCAGTATTTTTTCTGGTCATCGAGGCTGTTGGTGTTGATGGTGGTTTGAGTACCCAAGTTGATCTTGTTGACATCGGTAACGACATTGCCGTTTGCCGCGATGCTTGCGCCGTAAGTGCTCAAATCGCCTTCGGAAATCAAACCGATATCACCGGCTGCAGAGATTTTGGTTTGATGGGCGGTAGAGTTTTTTGAAGATTTTGTAGCGATACCGGTTTTCAGAGCGGCAGTTTCGTTTTTGAAGCTGACATAAGTCGAGCTGCTGTCGGTTTCACTGTTGCTGCTCAATACGATGCCTTGTTGGGCGGCAATGCGTGCATCAGCAGCCGAGGTCAGTTCGGTCGCGTCCAGTTGGACTTTGCCAGTGGTCGCAATATTGACAGAACCGGCATTGATTTTGGTTTGATGCAGGCTTTCGTCAGCAGAAGAGCTCAGGTTGTTGTTGTACCACAGGCCTTTGCTTTGAGTATGGTCGGATTCTATACGGTTGGTTGTTTTTACCGCGTTAGAATTGATATTGCCCGTGGCAGATGCGGTCAGCGCACCGGCATTGATGTTGGCCGCGCTCAGGTTGAGGCTGCCGCTATTGTTCAAAGTCAATGACTCGGATGCATTGATATTGCTGGCGGTAAAGGTTTCCGTTTTGTTGCGGTCTGAACGGAAGTGCTGAACATTTTTCGCCTCTTTGCCGCTGGAAGATTTGTTAGCAGAATGGCTGGTAACCGTGCCTTTGATGTCGGTATCGCGGGCAAACAATTCCATTTGTGCGCCGGTCAGATTGGCAGACTGGATGCTCAGGTTGCCTTTGCTGTCGATATTCAGGTAGCGGGTGCCGGTAATGGCGGCATTTTGAATGTTTTGTTTGGCGCGTTTGTCGGTCGCGTGGATGCGGATAGTACCTGCGCGCATACTGCCGAAGATATGACCGTCAAGCACCGGCGCATTTGAAGCAGCGTCCAATGTTTCGATTTGTGCGGTTTTGTAGTCGAAGTTGCTTTTGCCTGAAGAAACGTTGATGGCATCGGCGGCATTAACGTTGGCTGATTTGCCGACTACAACTTGCGGCGCGAGCAGGTCAACTACGTGGTTGCCGCTCAAATTGCCGTTTACTTGCAGTTGTTTGCCATTGTCGCTGATATTGAAAGATTTCAACGCGCCGTCTGAAACGGTTGGCGTACCGACAACCAAGGATGCGCGGTTGGCATTCAGGATGCTGCCGCCGTTGTGGGTAATGCCGTTAGGGTTTGCCAAAACATAGTCTGCGGCAATACCGAAGATCTCTTGCTGACCTAAGATCAGAGAAGGGTTTTTGCTGACCACTTCATTCAAGATCACAGATGCGGCCTGACCTTGGAAGTTTTTATTGGCAGACAGGTTTCCAGCCAGTTGGGATTTACCGGCAGACAGGGCGTTATTCAAAACGGCACCGTGTTGGGAAACGTTGTACTTGTTATATTGGTTGTGAGAAAGACCTTGAGCCGTCGGTGCGGCAATGTTGACGATGTCAACATTGCGTTGCTGCTGTACCGAAGTTTGGCCGATGGCTTCGATATTGGCCGCCACCGCTGCATTTCCCAGGAATGCAAAGCACACGGCGACAGTTACTTTGCCGGAAGCTGAGAGCTTAGGCTGATATAAAGTGTCGATTTTCATGGATTTTAATCCTTATTTATCGTGATGGAGATTGAATCAGAAATCCCATATCGGGTATGGTATTTCTGTTGAGGAAATTTTGAATGTATTAACATTGTTATAAGATTTTTTACAATCATACCACCAGTACGGCCTTGTGTGCACTATTTCAAATGCAAATATAAACCGCCCATCTTATTGATATTAATGAAAAATTAATAATGTTAAGATGGGCGGTTTATATATTGGATAAAAGGATATATATTTACATAACTTTAAAATGGAATGCGCAAAGAAACAGTCACATGATCCTGTATTTCACTATTTGATTGGTTGGGCATGCGCGCAAAACCTTTGCCATAGTCGGCAGAAAGCTGCCATTTGTCCGCCTTGCCTAAATTTAAACCTGCAACCACACCCATGGCACGTTGCGAACCTTCGTTATTGTTTTTGGCAACGCCAATGTCCGCGCCTAGATAAGGCTCGATATAGATGCCGTGGGGCGTATTGCGGCGGAAATAAACAGTATTGCTTAACAGGACTGCGCTGTTTGCGCTCAAAGAAGTTGAACGGAAACCGCGTACATTTTGATAACCGACGATGTCCATTTCTTTGGTGGCAAACAAATCATGCGGGCTATATTGGGCATCGATTTGGTGATGGTTGCGCACGATCCATTTACCCAATGGGCGGTTTTGAATCAAATTGCTTTGCAAGGATACAGAGGTATAGAGCTTGTCGAATGGCGTGTGTTCGGTATTTTTCGCAAACCCTTGTTCCACGCCGATATTGTTGAGCCAAATACCGTTTGGCAGGATGGTTGTATGCGACAGGCCGACTTGTGCCGAATAGATTTCCGGGCTTTGCAGTTCCAGTTTGCTGTCGGCAAATTTTGCAGTCTGTTTCACATAATCGATGCCGGCATAGGCGGAGGTAATGTGTTTTTGACTGCGTGAAAATACGCGGTCCGCTTTGATTCCTGCCGCTTTGGATTTGGAGCGGTAGGCATAGCGCGTTACGCTGGGCGTTAAGATGCTTTGCGATTGCGACGCGACGGCGTAAGTGCTGAATGTCCATGCGCCATAAGGTACTTGGTAGAACATACTGCCGCCGCGACTGTAATGGCTGTCGTGGTTGTTTAGATTGGTGTAGCCGTTTAAATAAAGGGAGTCGCTCAATCCCAACGGGCTGCCGATATTCAGGCTGCCGCGCAGTGTCGTGGTATTGGGTTTGCTGCCTTTATTGTCGATGGTGACGCTGCCGCCCCAATGTTTTTGGGCATCGTTGTTGAGTTGGATGGAGGCAGTACCGTCATCATGCGGATAAACATCGATGCTGACGTTGTTGCCGGCAACATGGTTTGCCTGTTCGATACCTTGGTCGAGGTATTGGATGTTTAGAGGTTTGCCTTGATGATCGGGGAAGAGGGTATCGACGTTGACTGTACGGGAGCCGCCGGTAATCTCACGGATTTTGCCTTCGATGACTGCCAATTTCAGGACGCGTTCAGGCGTGGTTTCAAATTTGATTTGCGTATGCGGATAGCCTTGAGCGATATACTCGGCAACGATGTCCCGGTTCAGTTGGTTGATGCTGTTTTGATTGATGCATTTGGGTAACTTGGCTTCAATCTTTTGGGAATCGATAAGGGTAATGCCGGAAAGCTCGATACCGGTGTAATCCAAGCATTCGGTATTGTTTTCAGACGGCACCTCTTGTGCAACCGTGTCGTTATCTTGTTTTTTCTGTAAATCCCATGCTGACTGCTCGCGTTTTTGGATTTCAACCGAATGAATCTGGTCGAGATTGTCGCGGAAGTCTTTGTCGAATTGGTTGGATACGTTTTTATCGATTTGATCAGGCGGATTCGGCGTATTGGCCGCGTAGGCGTTCAGTGCGGAGAGAATCAATACGGGCAGGGGAAGAAGGCGGGATTTATACATGGTGTCGTAATTTTATAGGGATAATAATTGGGTTTATTTTATCGAAAATAGCTGCTTGGGGCGTATCGGTTTTTATCGTTGTCTGTAATCAGGGTTTATTAAGCAATGATAGAATAAATTTCTATGATGATACCATAAAAATATTAAGGGAATTTAAATAACAAAAACCTGCCTTTGAAAAGGCAGGTTTTTTCAGACGGCCTTTGAGCCGTTAAAGATTTTGCAAACGCTCGACAGAAGGCGCGTAGTAGTAAGCACCTGATACGGCTTTAGACAAATATTTCAGCAGTAAGTCGGTTTTGCCGTCTGCATCGCCGAACATATTGAGCAGTTGAACTTCAATATTGTGCAGCGTGTTGCAATAGGAAGTGAACATCAAACCATGTTCGCCGCTGAGTTTGCCGAAGGGCAGGCTGCGGCGGACGATTTTCAAGCCAACGCCGTTTTCTTTGACATTGACGCGGCCGAGATGGGAGTCGGGCAGGCGCACGTCTTTGCTGAATTCGTCATTGGTTTCTTTGCTGCGGCCCACGCTGGCTTCTTGTTCGGCAGTAGGAACGGCATCCCATTTTTTTAAATCGTGCAGGTATTTTTGCAGCAAAACATAGCTGCCGCCGGCATCCGGTTTGCCTTCGGGAATAATGGCGACATTGCGCACATTGTCATCGCCCTGCGGATTTTCCGTGCCATCGACAAAACCGTCCAAACCGCGGTCTTCATACAGGCGCAGGCCGTGTTCTTCAGTGGATACGCGGATGCTGTCGCCGAATGCGCTTAATACGGATTGTGCTAAGGCATAGGCGGCTTTTTGCTCGGTGGCTTGGATGTGGATATAGAGGTCGTGTTGGGTGGAGGGTGCGAGGCCGTTGCCCAATTCTGGGAAAGGTTTGATTTCACTGCCTTCGTCAGTATGGCCGAACGATTGCCATGCGCGGCTGCCGAAGGCAATGGTCAAACCCAAAATATCATTCGGAAAACGAGTTTTTAATTTGGCCAGAGCCTCCAAAGAAAGGCGGCAGGCAGATTTGATGTCTTCGTTGCGGCCGTCTGAAATGTCTGCTTCGATAAAAATACCGGCTTGTGCGTGATCAGGAATAATGGCTGATTGGGGATGGCTCATGATGATTCCTTATATTATGGGTTTTTACGCGGGGGATTATACACTGAAAGTTTCAGACGGCCTAAAATCTGCCTTTTGATTTTTTAGGGCGGAAAGGCATGTTTGGCAAGATGTTTTTTGTGAGCGTCATTCTGTTGCAAGTGTTTACATTCGGGCTCGGGCGTTCGCTGCAATGGCTGTTTGCGCCTTGGATTGGCAAAGTCGGCAGGCGTTGGCTGATGGGTATTTCCTATTTCATTACAAACGGCTTGTTGGTCGGCTTGCTGCTGGAGTTGGGGCATATGATGTTCCGCGTGGTGGCATTTTGGATGGTAATCTTGCTGTTTGTGATGTATGCCGCGTTGGCGACATTTATCCTGTATCTTTTGCTGCGCCGTTTTATGGCGCGCCAACCACTGTCACGAAGCCTGCGGCTGTTTGCGCCTTTGTTTGTGGTCGGTTTGCTCGGTTTGGGGATGTATAACGCCTATACGCCCGTTGTCCGCCATCAGACCGTATTCATCAATAAGAAAATGGATAAGCCGTTGCGTATAGGCGTGGCCAGCGATTTGCACTTGGGGATTTTGTTCGGCGCACGTCAATTAGACAAGCTGACGGACATCATGAAGCGGGAACAAGTCGATATGGTGTTGCTGCCGGGCGATTTGATGGACGATACCATCGATGCCTACCTTAAAGAAAACATGAAACCGCATTTGCAGAAGCTGACTGCGCCGATGGGTGTTTATGCCACTTTGGGCAATCATGACTGGTTCCGCGATCAGAAGCGCATCAAACATGAATTGGAAGCGGCAGGTTTGACGGTTTTGGCCAATCAGGTTTTGGAAGTGAATGGTATGTTGCTGGTAGGGCGGAGCGATGATTTGGATCGCAAGCGTCCCAGCACGGAGCAGCTTTTGGAAGGTCAAAATACCGAATTACCGGTTTTATTGATGGATCACCGTCCTACTTCAATCGAAGCCCATGCACGGCTGCCGATTGATGTGCAAGTTTCCGGCCATGTCCACAACGGCCAAGTTGCACCTGCCAACCTTATCGTCCGTACGCTTTATCGTCTTGCTTACGGTTATGAGGCGATCGGCAACGGCCATTTTTTCACCACTTCGGGCTACGGCTTCTGGGGCATTCCCCTTCGTTTGGGTTCGCAATCAGAAGTGTGGGTTATCGACATCAAGTCAAAGCATTGAAATAGAAATATAAACTTCAGGCCGTCTGAATTTTAGACGGCCTTTTTTATGAAAATTGGGAAAAAATATTAAAATTGGATTATAATCAATATAAAAAATCAGCCACCGATATAAGTGGCATCATAACTAGGGAACTTACTATGGGTATTATTAGTCTTGCACTTATCTTCGTATCAATCACCGCAGTCTTATTGTATTTCAAACAACAGTTGAAAGACCACAAAAAAGACTGTCACGAATCCTTTGTCTCTTTGCGCATTGCGCTCGACTGCCGCCATCAGGCTGTCCGTCATGTATTGGATGCATACAGCAAACACCTGCAAGAGCAGGGCATTGCATCGGATCAAAACGTTCAGCAGATGTGTGCCGAAGTCGAAACCGCATTGGCGCAAACTGTCAAAACATTTTCCGAATCCAAAATCAAACATCTGTGTGAAGCCGAAACAGCATTGAATTATGCGCTGAAAAAATTGCAAACTGCCGTCAACGGTCTTTTGAAACAGTATCCTGATAAGAAATTGGCCGGTTTGATGGAAATGCTGAATGCAGCAGAAGCGGAAGTCGCATTGGCACGCCGCACTTACAATCGCAGAGCCGGAAGTTACAACCATCATTTAAACAAGCTGCCCAACCGTCTTGTCGCCAAGCCATTAGGCTTTGACAAGCAGGCAGGATTGGTTCGTTTTACGGAAAATCAAACGCAACGCATGAGCAGCAATATGTTGGCTTAAAAATTAAGCAGTTTGCTGAATAAGCGATAAATAAAAGGCCGTCTGAAATATTAATTTCAGACGGCCTTTTGTGTACTGTTAATGAAAAGTACTTAGGCTTTGGCTAATTTATTGAGCAAAGCGGATCAGGCTGTCGGCAAGCTTATCGGCTGCAGTTTCGTAACCTTGTGCAGAGAAGTGAACGCCGTCTTTGGCTGCCAAGCCTTGAGCCATCCAGCTTTTCATGCTGCATGCGCCCCCCATTGCATCTTGCCAAGACCAGAACATGATTTTTTCGTCACGGGCAACGCGTTGCTGCATTTGTTGTACTTCGCTGAGCAAGACAGGACGGTTGCCGCAGCTGCCGTAGGCGGTTTTCAAAGATTCCGGAGCGCCGAGGATCAGGATACCTGCGTTGGGCAGGGTGTTTTTGATTTGGCGGATGTAATTGCGCCATGTCCGTTCGGTAGAGGAAATATCGAGATTGCCGGAAAAGGCTTCATTGGTACCGTAGGCAAGGATGATTAAATCGGCTTTGGTTTGTGCCAAATCTTCCCACATGCCCGGCCGCCATTTTGACCATTGGGATAACTGCGCGCCGTTGATGCCCATGGCGGAAACGGTTACGCCACGTCCGGGGCGTTCGATATTAATGAAACCGATTTGCCAAGGCATGCCGCTGCTGAGGGTCATTGGCAGGGAGGTATTGGTATGCAGCAGTTGCCAACCATTTTGTGTGGCAGGGATTTCGCGTCCGTTGACGGTCAGGGTTTGCTCGGACCAAACCGGTTTGCCGAAGATGGAGATTTGTTGCATATCCATGCTGCCGTCGGCTGCGCTTAAGGTAACGCTGCCGCCATCGGCGCGTGCTTCAATACCGCCGAAAGAAAAATCGCTGTGTGATTTGCGGCTGCTGATGGTGTTCCAACCGCTGCCGTTGTAACGGACGGTTGCCATGCGCTGGCCTTTGACGGTGTTGGGATAAACCCAACCAATGCCGCCGTTGCCCCATTGTTGTTGTAAACGGCGGCGCAGGCGGTCGGTGAAATAGTCGCCGGCGGTGTGGGAGTCGCCGACTTGGATAATGCGGAACTTACCGTCTGAAGTGTTGTTGAGCTGTTGGAGTTTATTCAGCCAGGCAGGGCGGTTGGAGTCGTAGTTGCTTAATAGGCCGTCATTGGTTGCGCAGGCGGTAATAGGGAGTGCGAGAAGCGTGAGGAGTAAGGTTTTATTAAATTTCATGGTTGTGTATCGTGTGTAAAATTAATTTTTTCCATAATTTTTCCGGCCAGTAGTTTTTGGCCTTCTGCGGAAAAGTGAATGCCGTCCTTGCTGCGGTAACGGATGATTTTTCCATCTACTTTGACAGAGTCGGCATATTCTTCTGCGCCATTGCTCAACAGTTTGTCGGTCGGCAACCAAATGGCTTGAGGCGACACCGTACCCGACAGGATTTTGTCGAGGTAGCGCATCTGTTCGTTGAGCTTGGCTTTTTTCATGTAAGGAATGCCCAGCCAAATGACTTGGACATCATGTGTAGAGGCTGCATCAAGAATACGGCGGACGCGGCTGAGGTATTCTGCCTCCCATTCGGGGGAAGCGAACTTCAGGTATTTTTTACCCATCGGGAAATCCCAAGGGTCGTTAGGGCCTAAGAATACAACCAAAACGCGGATGTCGGGTTCTTTTTGCAAAGTTTGTTCGATGGTTTTCGGCCAGTCGAAGAAGTTGGGGTAGGACAAACCGGTACTTTGTTTGCTGAGGTTGACCGATTGTACGCCATATTCTTGCTTGAGGTGTTTTTGTACGAAAGGTGCAACGCCCTGCATTAATGAGTCGCCGGCAAAGAAAACTTTGTTGCCTTTTTTCAATACAACCTGTGTTGCCGACTGATCAGCCTGATTGCTTGGCTCGCTGGCGGCGGTATCCGTATTGTTAGCCGCATCAGAAGCAACAAAGTCTTTTTGATTGTCCGATGTTTCAATGTTTTCCGTATTTTCAGACGGCCTTGTCGTTTCAATACCAGAGTCTTCCGAAGCCAAAGTGTCTTCTGCTTCCAGCGAAGCTTTCAGGCCGTCTGAAAATTCGTAGGCTTTTTGTTGCCAATCTGCACCGATACGCCACCAAGTGTATTCGGATAAAGGCTCAAGCGGGCTGTTTTCATGATAGGTCTGCTGCCAATAGGCATTGATGGAGTTTTGGGCAAACCACATCAGCGCAACTGCACTGAGCAGAATCGAAACAAACAGGGAGATAAAGCGTTTCATGTTCTGCTCCTTAGAAATTGGCGTAAATAAAGCCGGGAATGCCGGACGGGGCGAAGACGATAATCAGGGCGAGGATAAGCGTGATGGGGATAAACCACAGCCATGCAGGCAGTTTGTCCAAGCCTTTTACCGATGCTTCAAATAAGCGAAGCAAATACGGGTATAGCAAAAGCATCATCGCAAATGCACCCAGCAACATGAGGTCGGTCGGCAGAGGCGCGTTCCAACCTTTGTCATTGGCAAATAATGCGCTGAACAGCATTTCCGTATCGGCAAGCGTTGCGCTGTTGAACACGACAAACGCGAAACAAACGAAATGGAAGGTAAACAGCCAGGCGAGCGGTTTGCCGATTTTCAGACGGCCTAAGGCATTGCGGCCGACGATTTTGTCGCCACAGTTAAGGAACACTAAAGCTGCACCGTGCAGCGCGCCCCAAATCAAAAAGCTCCAGCCATAGCCATGCCAAATGCCGGAAAGCAACATGGCAATCATCAGATTAAGCTGAGTGCGTCCGAAGCCTTTTTTGCTGCCGCCCAAAGGGATATAGATATAGTCGCGAATCCAAGTGGACAGGCTGATGTGCCATCTGTCCCAGAAGTCGCGGATGTTGATGGCGCGAAGCGGCACGGCAAAGTTTTTCGGCAGTTGGAAGCCGAGCAGCATGGCCAAGCCGATGACCAAATCCGAGTAGCCGGAAAAGTCGAAAAAGAGTTGGAAGGTGTAGCCATAAATCGCAGATAACACGCCCCAGCCGTCGAACTGAGCCGGATTTTCAAAAACAGGCGATACCCAGCCTTCCGCCAATACGCCGGCAAGCCACCATTTTTTGGCAATGCCCAACACAATCAGGCCGACTGCCAAAGCCGGATAAATCAGTTGGCGTGCTTGTTTGGTGCGGATTTGCGCCAATGCACCTGCTTGTTCGCCGTCTATGCTTTTAAAAGCGGTCGCACGGATAATCGGGCCGGATGTGATGGTGGGGAAGAAGCTCAAATGCAGTAGGAGCTCGTGCCATTCAAAACGGTCTCCCTTAGGCTCACGGTAGCAATACACCAAGTAAGCCAGCGATTGGAAGGTGTAATAAGACAAGCCTAAAGGCAAAAGGATGTCGATGACGGCGCTTTGTCCTGTATATTGCTGAATAATCGGGCGGAAAAAGTCGAAGTATTTGAAGAAACACAAAACAGTCAATGCCGCCAAAATACCGCAACCCAGCCAAAATTTGCGGATATGCTCGTTTTCAGAAAACATCAGTACGCTGATCAGGTAAACCACAGACGAGTAAACCAAAATCAGCGCGGCAAAGATAGGATCGATACGGTAAAGCCAGCCTAGCCCGGCAACCAAAAGTAAAACGTTTTGAACTTTCGGCAAACGTGCAAATGCCCAGTACAGCGGCAAAAATACGATAAAGAATACCGCAAACTCAATAGACAACAACGGCATGACAATTCCTTGATGTGTTTAAACTTTCAAACTTTTCGATTGATTGTTATTTTTTGGCGTTAAGTTTGGCGCGGATGACTTCGACTACCGCGGGTAAAATCGAAATCACGATGATCGCCGCCATAACTAAGCCCAGATTGTTTTTGACGACGGGGATATTGGCGAAGAAGTAGCCTGCATAGGAAAACGACAATACCCACAACACCGCGCCGATAATGTTGTAACGGATAAACGTCGCGTAGTGCATATCGCCCATACCGGCGACAAATGGCGCAAACGTCCGCACAATCGGCACAAAGCGCGCAATGATGATGGTTTTGCCGCCATGTTTTTCATAGAACGCATGGGTTTTTTCCAAATACGAACGGCGGAAAATTTTGGAATCAGGATTGGCAAACAGTTTTTGTCCAAAATACTTGCCAATCATAAAGTTGGCCGCATCGCCTAAAATAGCGGCCGCCAAGAGCAGCAATACCATGACGTGGATGTTCATGCCGCCGATGGCCGCAATACCGCCGGCGGCAAAAAGCAGCGAGTCGCCGGGTAAAAATGGCGTTACGACCAAACCAGTTTCGCAGAAAATCACAACAAACAAAATCGCGTAAATCCACGGGCCGTATTGGGCGGAGAGGTGGACAAGGTGTTGGTCGATATGGAGGATGAAATCAATAAGGGTAGAAATCACTAGGGTTCCCCAAATAAAAAGGCCGTCTGAAAAAGAACAGACAAATGTTTCGGCAAGAAGTTCGACATTGTAAAACCAAAGCGTAATAAAACCAATGCCGTGAGCGCGTCAAGATATGTTTAGAAGTGCAGATATGTTGCAGGTATAGGCTTCAGACGGCCTTTATCCTTGATGGTGGACGGCAAAACAACGTAAAATAAAGCCGATTTCAACCTAACCGGTGCGCCTTTGTGAACCAGCTCATCTTCGATTTTGCCAGCCATGATTATCCCGGCTTCGACAAATTTCTGGGAACAGAAAATGCCGAGCTGGTGTATGTGTTGCAGCACAAACATGGGCAATTTATCTATGTTTGGGGCGAAGAGGGCGCAGGCAAAAGCCATCTCTTGCAGGCATGGGTCGCACAGGCGCTCGATGCCGGACGAAATGCCATCTATATTGATGCCGCCGCCACGCCGCTGACAGAAGCCGCGTTGGATGCGGAATATCTTGCCATTGACCAAATCGAAAAGCTCAATAATGAAGAACAGGCTTTACTGTTTGCCATCTTCAACCGCTTCCGCAACAGCGGCAAAGGCTTTTTGCTTTTGAGTTCCGAATATACGCCGCAGCAACTCGTTATCCGTGAAGACCTGCGCACACGCATGGCGTATTGCTTGGTTTACGAAGTCAAACCGCTGACCGACCGGGAAAAAATCGATGCGCTCGTCAGCATGGCGGCTATCCGTCAGGTAACCATCGATCCAGAAATTTTCGAATACCTGCTGAACCATTGGCGGCGCGATATGGACAGCCTGATGCAAATGCTCGATACCCTCGACAATTACGCCGTTATGATGGGCCAGCGCATTACTTTGCCGCTTTTGCGCCAGCTTTTAAAACAACAGGAAACCCAATGAAAAACCTTGCCATTTTCGACCTCGACAATACCTTAATCAATACCGATTCGGATCACTCTTGGCCGCAATACCTGATTAAAAAAGGCATAGTCGATGCGGCTGAAACCGAGGCGCAAAATGAAAAGTTCTACCAAGACTATCAAAACGGTTGTCTTGATATCGATGCCTTCCTCAAATTCCATCTCGCGCCTTTAGCCCGTTTCAGCAAGGAAGAATTGGCTGAGTTTCATCGCGAGTTTATGGCCGAATATATTGTTCCGCATATTTCTCCGATGCAGCGTATGTTGGTGCAAAGCCATCAAATGGCAGGCGATGAAATGTTGGTTATTTCTTCGACCAACGAATTTATCATTACCCCTATCTGCCATCTTTTCGGTATTCACAACGTCATCGGCACACAGCTTGAAACCGGTGAAGACGGCCGATATACCGGCAACTATGTCGGTACGCCCAGCCTGAAAGAAGGCAAAATTACCCGATTGAACCAATGGCTTGCCGAGCGTGGCGAGACATTTGAAAGCTACGGTAAAGTTTATTTTTACAGCGACTCCAAAAACGATTTGCCTTTGTTGCGTATTGTGGACGAACCTGTTGCCGTCAATCCGGATGCCGAGCTGGAAAAAGAAGCCAAAGCAAAAGGTTGGCCGATTTTGAATTTCAAATAACGATCAATCAGGCCGTCTGAAATATTTAACCTAACCACAACCCTAATAAGGATAAAACATGAAAACGACTAAACTCCTCGCCTCAGCCCTGTTGTTTGCCGCTGTATTCGGTACCGCACAAGCAGCCGATACCGAAACTCTGGAAGCCATGAAAGCACAAAACGGCAGCGTTAAAACCGTTTTGATGGATGTTTTTACAACTCCTGCCGGCAACGTTGACCGCGTGAATATCATTCAATCCAGCGGCAATCCTGAAATGGACGAACGCGCAGTGAAAAGCGTTTCCAAATATCCTTATCCGAAACGCAAAACCGCATCTAAATATCAACATACCGTTACTTTTGAAACCAATGTTGAAGTAATCAACAACTGATTCGGACGCAAGGCCGTCTGAAAAACAGAAGGCGTTTTGATTGGGAAATTCCCTGTCAAAACGCCGTTTTATTCTTTAAACAAGTATAACCAAAATTGCCGTAAAACCACACGCTCCGGTGCTATACTGAAACAAATAAACCGCTTCATCACACATCATGTCTCCCCGTCCAGTTACCATTACTTCCTACAATATGCACAAAGGCATGTCTGCGCTCAACCGCAAAGTGCAGGTCAACCGCATGGCTGATGCGCTGGGTGCATTGGGTTCGGACGTTTTGTTTTTACAAGAAGTCCAAGGACAACATCTCAACAGAAGCCGTCGTACCGACTTTCCCGATGCGCCGCATTACGACATCATCGGCGACAGCCTCGATTATCATCGCAGCTACGGCAAAAATGCCGTCTATCCCAAACGCCACCACGGCAACGCCATTCTCAGCCGCCTGCCGCTGAAAACGGAAAACAACCTCAACATCAGCGTCAACAAACTCGAACAACGCGGCCTGTTGCATTGCGAAGTCGTGCCTGAAGGTTGGGAAGATCCGCTGGTGTGTTTGTGCGTCCACCTCAATCTGCGCGAGCCGGACCGCCTTAAACAATACCGCACCATCAGCGATTACGTTGGCCGATATATTCGTCCGGAAAGCCCGTTGATTATCGCTGGCGATTTCAATGACTGGCGGCAGAAATCAGCCCATGAGCTGGGCAGGGCATTAAATTTGAACGAAGTATTTGTCGATAATACAGGCAAACGCCCCAAAACCTTCCCTTCGCGCCTGCCCATCCTCAGCCTCGACCGCATTTATACGCGCAATCTTGATGTCATCGATTCTGAAATCCACAACAGTAAAGACTGGCAGCATTTGTCAGATCATCTGCCATTGAGTGTAACGGTTAGACCTCATCGTAAAATGAATATGAAATCAGATAGAAAAATGTAAGGCTGAAATTTTTTAAAGCACTATTGGCAATGTATCGAAAGAAAAAGTTTTTCTCTCAGATATTTGAGACAAAAACAGGCCGTCTGAAAAGTTTCAGACGGCCTGTTTAAGTTTATAAAAAAGCGCAAACCTTTTTATATCAAAAGTTTGCGCTTTAAATCTGGTGGAGGCGGGGGGAATCGTACTTTGAGATTAACTTATTGATTTAAAAATAATAATGTTTTTGTTTGCGGTAAAAGTTACCCCAAAAGTTACCCCAAAACTTTAAGGTAGGGGCATTTTTTTGGCACTATTTACCCCTTGTCAGATTGCCAGTTTAAGCTGTTTGGGTGGCAGGGGCAAAAATATTTTGTGGCATTTCTGCCAAGCTGTGAAATATGGTCTGATTGTAACACCGGCAATCATGCGCCGTCTTGTGGGTTGGTGCTTGCTTTATTTTCCAGCCGTCCGATATTGCCTTTCGGTCTGCTTTTGTCTGTATCAGTTCTGCCGTTCATTTGCCCGCAAAAGAAAGCGTATATATACAAAAAAAACGCAAAAATCGTTTGTTACCTTGTTACCAATGGCTGAAAGGCTTGCTATTCGTGGATTTCGTGGTAACAAAATACAAATCTTAACCTTGTTACCATTTGTTACCGCCCCTGTTTTTTTAATGTAACCATATGAATATAAAAGGGTAACAAGTGGTAACAAATCGGTAACAAGTAAATTTATGTTCATTTGTTACCGTTTTTTCTGTGTTTTTATATTTATATTCATATAGTTATAAATGTTAAATTTTGTGGTAACAAAGGTAACAAGTGATTTTGTCTCGCGCATATGGTTTTATCTTTTCGCGTGTCTTGGTCTCCTTTCCTTTTTATGGGCTCCAAAAATTCAAGGGCTACATTATTACGCGCGCGCGTATTGGTGTCGAAATTATTTATCCCTCGTCTGTCTTTGTTGGTTATAGCGGAAACAGGGCGTAATTGCGCTGTAAGCGCGTTTCTTTGTTTTGGTAGGGTAGGTATAGGGAAAGGGTCAAACAGTCCTAATTTTTGAAATTTAGGGGATTCCTGTTGATTTTATGCTTTCTTGGTTGGTCTGCCTGAATGTTTAGACGTAAAAAAGCCCGCCTGTGTTGGTCATGGCGGGCTTGGTTAGGATTTTGGAATTAACCCCATGTAAATGATTAGTCGTCCAGTTCTATATTTGTAGCTAAAACATGAAACCAGCCGTTACCTTTCCGCTGGTGTTGATAGCCTCTGTTTTTGTGGTTATATTTCAACAATCCATTATCTGCCAATACGCGGCAAACTTTCGCTTCATCGAAACTTTGGGCGATTTCATTGGCAAAGACACGGCGGATTACCCATAATTCCAATTTTTCCCCCTCCTGTTTCCTATATCCTGCATGGTCTTTATTGGTGCTTTTATCGCTCCATTCCATAAACCGCGTGCCTAATGCGTGCTGGGCGATAAAATCTTCTGCCTGCTCAATGATTCGGCGGTCTTCGTGTTTTCCTGCTCCGTTGGCTTCCAGCCATTCATCAAAGCATTTTTTCACGCCTGCCATGCCTACACCTACGGGCAAGCCGGTAACAGGGGCGGCAAGTTCCAAAGCAGCGGCGGCGATAGCAAAGCGTTTTGCTACTCTTCGCGCCTGTCCTGATAATTCGGGAATGGTTGCCATAAATGCGGCCATGCGCTCCGTTGCCTGCTGTTTGGCTTGTTCTAGGTCGTCTAAAAGCTGTCGGATAAATAGTCTTCCTGCCGTTCCGTGATATTTTTCGGCTGATTGGGCGATATGCTCACTCAACAATGCGCCATCTTCAAATCCGTGCAATGTGTCATAAATGCCGTATTGCGCGGCGGCTCTGATACTAGGCAAGCGGGCGGCTTGTCCTGCGTTCCAATCGCCCTTATGGTGCTTCAAGATGGAATCGGGGGTCTTTTCGCCGGTGGAAAACATCATCACTTTCCAGCGGCTTAAAGCGCGGTTTCCGCCTTGTTTTGCGCCTTGCACTTTGTTGATACCATTCATAACGCTATAAACAGTATCGCCGATAACGTGCGGGCTTGCCTGTCCTATTTCGTCCAACACCAGCAAGCCATCATTACGGGCGGCGGCTGTGTTGGAAAAGCCTATTTTCGTACCGCTCCAAGACAACAGGCTTCCTGATGGTTTGCCCCATACGCTCAAGGCTACTTTTGCGGCTGTGGTTTTGCCGTCTGAAGAATCGCCCATCAAGTGGAAGCCCCCCGATTCTTCGTTTAACAGGGAAAGCAATGGGGCGGCAAATGAAGCCCCCAAAGCAAGGCACAAACGGCTATTTCCTACTGCATATCGGGCTATGTTTTGTTGCCAGTCGGTAAGCTCTCCGTTTGGCTGATATGCCTTTGCTTGGCTGGTGTCGCCGTTGTAGATAATGGCGGGGTCTTTGTCGGTCGCTGTGATGGTTTCCCCGCTGGGCATAATGTAGCTGTCTTCGTGCCAGCCTGCGCGGTCGGTAATGGTAAAGGCTGTCTGGCTTCCCTCTTTCTGCAAATAGTCTGCCAGTTTTCGCCTTTTTGTTGGGTTGCTCTCAATGGATAAGCCGTAAAACCCCAAACGCCCCCAGCATTTCCCATCGGCAATTTCTGCTTGTGGCAGGGCGGCGGTCTTTTGTTGGCGTGTGATTTTGTCTTTAAACTTGATAATCCGATAATACGCGCCGTCATTGTCTTGCCCTGTGCCGATGATGTCGATAGGGTCGGAAAGCAATAGCGGCTCTGCTTCGACAATATCTCCGTCTTTGTCGGTTCTAACGTTTATCCACCATACGCCCCGATTATTGGTGTCAAAGCGTGGGTGTGGGCGGAATGACTCGATATTCTCAAGGTTGTAGTCTTTGGTGCTTTCCTGCTTCGCTGTTTCGGTATTTTTCATGCTGTCTGTCCTCCGAAATGATTGTCTGATTGCTTTTTCTCGTTCAGTTCGTCCAATGCGTCATAGCCTGGCGTTTTGCTTTGCCATATGCTCGCTTTGATTCCCTGCTTAATGGCTCGCATTGCCAAGTCATAAGCGGCTCTGTAACCAACGGGGCGGGGCGTGTCGTTATCGGCAATAATTGCAATTTCTTTTATACCGTTCAAAAAGTGAAAATTTGCCAAGCTGTTTGCGCTCAAGGCCGCGTATAAGCCCCAATCGTAAGCCTTGCATAATTCACGGGCGGCAAGGGCGGTTTCTATACCCTCTGCAATGACAAGGCGGCCATTTTCAGGAATCGGGAACAGGTGGACGGCTTGCCCCGATATGCTGCCTTTCTTTCGGCTTCTCATTTTCTTGGCCGGTAATGTTTCGCCTGTTACAGGGTCTTTGATTGCCAGTTTCTGATAGCGCGGGGCGTGTAGTCCGTCCTCCCCGCATGGCTTGTCATAGCTCGCCTGCAAATAGGTCAGGTGCAAGCCTTGTAACTCTTCGTCCATATCGCGGATAGCGCAAACCATACAGGGGAAACTACCAAGCATAAGCGGCTTATCCTCGCCTGTTGTCCAATAGTCTTTTTCAGGTAGGAAACGGACGTTTTCGGGTAAATGCGCCATGTCCAAACCGCGTGATTTTAGATACTGGATAACAGGGGAATCGGGGCGGATAGGTTCTGTGATTCTCCACAATGCGGCCAGCTTCTCGATTTGGTCTTTTTCGGGGCGTGGTTGCGCTTGTGGGCGTGTTGGCGGTATCGGCAAAGGGTCTGCATTGTCCATGCCTAAAACGCCTGAAACCTGCTTTAAGGCCGTCTGAAAATCACACCCGAAAAAGTGCATTACCAAGCCGAAACCATCGCCCGCGCCGTTGTTGTAATGGTTGCAAATGAATGTGCCGTTTCCGTCCTTGTCGTCATATCTGAAACGGTCTTTCCCTCCACACGCGGGGCAGGGCTGGTGTTTGTTTTTCAGGTATCGCGGGTCTATGCCTAATGCGGCGTGTATTTCCGGCCAGCGGTATTGTGCGGCGGCTTTAATGTCTTGGTATGTTGGTTTCATTTTCCTACCTCCTCTGATACTGGTTCTAAAACAATTCCGGCTGTTGGGTCGGTTCCCCATATTGCGGGCGTTTCCTGCTCTAGTTGCTCCGTGTCAGCGTGGGCGGGCTGGTTACAGGCTCGAACTACCAAAGCCAAAAGCAACACCCAAAACACCAGCAAAGCGCGGTTTAAATACCGGCGGAAACGGTCGGATTTATTGGTCTGTTTCATGGTTTTATCCTTTGCTCTGCCTCCAGTGCTTCAAAACATGAATCTAATAAAATCAATTAGTTATGAAAACACTAGGGCGAAGTTTGCCCTATGCCGTCTGAAATAGGCGGCATAAAGGCGGGTAAATTTCAGGGAATAGGTGGGCTTAACCGGCGTGGGTTCCGCTGTAAGAAGCCCATTCTTTCAGGTCGTCTGAAAGCTCCAGCAGGGCGGAAACCTGATTTACAGATTCCGTAAAGCTGTAACCAAACACCAGCGCCAGCAGGTCAAAACCGCTGCCGCCTTTGGGGGTGCATTGGTTGCAGATGTAGCCGCCGCCGTCTGAATCGTCAGGGCGCGGGATGGGGTCGGTTTTGAATATATCCCTCAAGCTCGGATGACAAATCGAAAGATTCCAAGTTTTCCGCATGGGGGACTAGGGTTTGAATGACTGTGGCAAGGCGTGCCGTGCTTCTGATCGCACTTATGGGGGTGTTGTGGACGGGATGGGCGGCCATGTTGTCGCAAATGGTGTCGATGATTGCGCCCGTATTGGCGATAAATTCGCCGCCGTAATACAGCGCGTCCATGATGCGGTTTGCCAGCTCTAAAGGGATGGTTACCGTTTGGGCTTGATTTTGAATGGTTTGGATTTGGGTAGAAGTGCAAGATTGCATTTGAAATGCTCCTAATCGTAAAGTGAGATTTGAGAAATGCCCGAAATAGGGGGCGGTGCTCTCTCCTGCGATTAGTCAGGCGTGGACGTTACCGTTACCACACACCGCCATAAACTTTGATATGCCGTCCAAAGCCTGTGATAGGCTTCAAACGCCATAAGAGAAAATGGCGATAAAAAATCAGCGTTACCCTGCTGATTTGGGCTAATCGTATTTAAGAGAGAAACTTAATTCTGCTTCCCAAAGCTCAATCTGTCAAATGGTTTTTACGGGGTTAGACGGCGTTATGACTTACTCTTTTCCGACACCAGCAAAGAAAACCGCCCGCGTTTCACGGTCGCCCCGAATTGGTTTTGCACTTCTTCCATCACGGTTATGATTTCATGCCCCGCTCTGCGAAGCTCCATAATGCGTGAGTTATAGCCAAGTATGCCCATCTGTGCCAGCTCCCATGATGTAACGCTCCCTTTTCTCAATCGGGCTAAAATGCGCTCTCTTTGGCTTGGCGTTTTGGACTTAATACTGATAGAATTATTTTTCATAATCTTTTACCTTTTGATTTGTTTGGCCGTCTGAATGTCCGTTCAGGCGGTCTTATTTTTTAAAAATCAGGTTTTGAGTTACAATCGCGCGCGCGGGCGCGTACTGTTACGAAAACTCCTGTTCTCCTTTCATTAGCTTGCCTGTTCTGTAAGCCATTTCTTCACTTCTCCTGCTACATAAAAGCGGCTGCGCGTGCCTGTGATTTGGCGTGATTGCGGGAATTGTCCTGCTGCCTCCAGTCGTCTGATTTGGCTACTACTCAAGCGAGTGATTCCGCGCCGTCCTTTCGCTTGGCTTGTCTCAAGTTCTGCAATAGTTAATTGCGCGGTATCAGGTAAGCTGTCGATATTGATAATGTGCATTTATTGCCTCCGTTTGGCTAATCACGCCTGCGGGTTGCTGGCGTTTCGATAGGCACAAATATAGCCGCCTCAATGGGCGGCTGTTTAGGCAGTAGCGTGTTGATTTCATGAAATAGCGTGTTGATTTCATGAAGTCAGCTAGTTGATTTCATGTTTTGCTCAAATTTTTTTATCCACTCTACAACCGTTCTTTCTGTTGGAACATCAGGGGCGGGGATTTCACCGTTATTAATTTTACGGATAATCAGGCTGATTAATTCAGCTTTTCCTCCTCTTTGATTTAACTTTCCCTTTCTTTCCTCCAATAACTGATTTACGGCTGCTATCGTTCCTGCTTTTTCATAAGGGCTTTGCTTGGCTTTTCCTGCTCTTTTAGCGTTTTCCGAAATTGCATTTTCTTTTACTTCTTTTATAAGTTTCTTCAGTTCCTCATCTCTCTGACTGCTCATAAAATCATATTCAGCAATCCTTAAAATGTTCCATGCCCTCAATAAATCGCTCACTGCATTTTTTCTATGAAACTCTTTCCATTCTTGAAGAGGGATTGGAAAATCTATATCACTTGCTTCATCTTCAACAGTTTGTGGGCAAAACCCACTCATAGCATTTTCAAAATGCTTTAAAGCTAAAACTGCGACTAATTCAAACTCTTTTACATTTGGAAGCTCATCATCTTCATCATCTATCCCATATCTCTCAACATACCCTAGTAGCGCTTCATAATCTTCAGTGTTTTCCTCTGTTTCTAAGTATGATGTCTCTTGAATATATTCGATAGCTCGATGTGTTGGATAACAATTTACCTCTCCATCTGAATAATCCCACTCGAACAAATTATGCAGACTATCATCAAAGTGAAGGGCTTCTTTTAGTTCACGAATGGCTGTATCTTCTTCCTCTTGAAAATAATATTCGATGTTTTCATCAATCAATCTAATAGCATATTCAATTTGCTCATGCGTCCTGTTCTGCAACAATCGCTTTAACGCTGCTAACAGTCTGCTTGTAGCTGGTGCTGAAAAGCTACTAGCCTGCCAAGCCAAATTTTCTAATTCTTCCCATGTTCTCATTATGTTAGCCTTAAATTTCCCCGATAACTTGAAGCGGATATTTTCAGACGTATTTTTAGGCAATCGCCTCAATTCCCTTGTTCTTGACGATAGTAAGCAGCTTCAAAGCCGCGCCGCTCGGCTTTTTAATACCCCGCTCCCATTCGGAAACTTGGTTTTTGCCGATGTTTAGATACATGGCAAAAGCGGCTTGTGATAATGCTTCGCGCTCTCTGATTGCCTTGATGTCTTCGCCGCTCAATGGTTTGATTTCGGTCAGGCATGATTTGTCAAAATCGCGCATTGTTTTTTTGTCAATGACGCCGATGTCGTGAAGTCCCTGCATGGTTTCATGTATTGCTGCGAAAATCTCGCTTTTGTATTTCATGGCTGTATCTCCGTGAAAGTGCCGTTTGATTTGGCTTGTTCTATGTCGGTTTCCGTCATTGCCAAGATGATGGCGGCGGCTTTCTTTAATTCTGCAAGTTCTTTGTTCGTGATGTTTTCGCGGTCGTTCTTGGCAAAGGCAGTCATGAAAAACGCCTGTTCCCCACGCCTGAAAAATATCAGGCTACGATAACCGCCGCTTCTGCCTTGTCCTTGCCTTGCTATGCGCTGCTTGATAACGCCGCCGCCTAAATCTGCGTCTATCACTCCTTTATCTGCCCGCTCTACCGCTTCTATCAGCTCGGAATCGCTGATTTTGTGCTTCTTGGCAAATTTCGTTATCCACTGGTTTCTAAATATCCGCATGGTTTTCTTTCGTAATGCTTAAGATGATAGTTTATTCTGCCGTTTCCTGCAATATGCCTGAATGTGCTTTCAATTCATCGAGATAATCAGCCCATTTTTGAACCATATCGGCGCGCTGTTCTAAATATTCCGCATGGTTGTAGGCTGCTCTTGTCGTGTTGGGGTCTTTGTGGGCTAGTTGCCTTTCTACCCAATCGGCGTTATAGCCCATCTCATTCAATATCGTGCTAGCTGTATGTCTAAAGCCGTGCTGTGTGGTTTCTTCCAAGAATCCTAAACGGTCTAATGCTTTCCGTATTGCCCCCTCGCTCAAGGGCTGTTTTTTGCTGGTGTTGTAAAACACATATTCATAATGCCCCGTTACGGGTTTCAAGCCGTCCAGTATTGCTAAGGCTTGGCGGCTCAAGGGGACAATATGGTCTATCTTGTTCTTCATGTTTACGCCGTCTTTATAGTATTGCTGCTCCTCCCAATCAATTTCACACCAGCGCAATAAACGCAATTCGGAAGGGCGGGCAAATACATAAGGGGAAAGCTGTAATAGGGCGCGTGTTTGCGGAAAGCCAGTGTAACCGTCAAAAGCCCGTAACACTTCGCCTAGCTTTTGCGGGTCTTTAATGAAGCGGTAATGTTTCTGCTCCACCTTTGCCAGCTCTCCCCGTAATTCGGCGGCTGGATTGAACAGGCTCAAGCGAAGTTTCACGGCATATTTGAAAACTTGATTTACTACGTCATAAATTTTTTGTGCCGTGTCATATTTCCCCGCCGATTCCAGCCTCTGCAACAGTCCTAAAACCTCAAGCGGCATGATTTCGTCTATTTTGCGTGTTGCAAGGTCAGGGAAAATATGAAGCTCAAGGCTGCGGATAACTCTTTGTGCATGGTCGGGCTTCCATTTATTTGGCTTTGCTACTTGGTCGCTGTGCCATTTGCGCGCAATAGCCTCAAATGTGTTTTTTAGCTGCTCTGCCTGCCTCTGTGCTTTGTCTTGCTGGTGTAGCTTAGGGTCTATCCCTTTTGCTATCAGCCCGCGTAATTCTTCGCGTTTTTCTCTTGCTTCTTTTAAGCTGATTTCAGGATAGACACCCAGTCGCATTTCATCGCGTTTGTTGTCGCTTGGCCGGTAGTAACGAAAACGCCAGTATTTGCCGTTTCCCCTTGCTTGAAGATATAACCCGCCGCCGTCTGATAATTGATTCGGCGGTTGTAGTTTTTTGCATTGGCTATCTGTAAGTGGCAGCGTCTGTTTAGGCATTTTTAATCCAGTTTGGGGTAACTTTTAAAAACTCATTAAGCCATTGTTAATAATTGGTTTTATGGACTTTTGGGGTAACTTGTTTCAAAAAATAGGGCTAATTTGCCCACTTTCCGGGCTTGTTTTTTGGGTAATTCCTGAAAAGTTACCCCAAAAGTTACCCTATAAATTGCGAAAACTCAAGCATACGCCAGCATATTCAAGGTAATAAAAAAGCCTTGAAACCGTTATGGCTCAAGGCTTTATGCGTATTACAGGATACTGCTGAAAATAGGGTATGGTGGAGGCGGGGGGAATCGAACCCCCGTCCGAAAGTCCTCTACAGAGCGTTCTACATACTTAGTTGTGTCTATTTAGAATCTCGTTCCCATCATGCCGACCAACAGGCCTTCAGAGAACCAGTTACCTTAAGTCTCGTTTCCTGCCAAGTAACCCGACAGAAAACCAGTCAATGTAGAATGACGTTGCGGTAGCTTGCGCTACACAGCCCATTGACCAACTGCTGCAACGGCAGGCCTTAAGCGGCCAGTGCGTAAGTTTCGTCGTTTGCGACTATTTAAATTCAGTGTTTAACGGGAAATCTGAGACCCCGGTATGCCCGCATCTGCTTTGCAACCCCCGTCGAAACCAAGATCGCCCCCAGATAGGAAAAGTCAATTATACGCATGTCAGCGTGCTTTGCCAAGTTACCGATTGATTGAAAAGGCCGTCTGAACAGCAGTTTGCTTTTTCAGACGGCCTGTTTGGCTTAGGTTTATTGATGGTAGTTTTGCAAGAAGCGTTTGAGTTTGTCCATGGCTTCTTCGATTTGATGAACGGGCGGCAGGGTAACGATACGGAAGTGGTCGGGGCGTATCCAGTTAAAGCCTGTGCCTTGGACGAACAGGACTTTTTCACGTACGAGTAAGTCGTAGATGAATTTCATGTCGTCATGGATGCTGTACATTTCGGTATCGATTTTGGGGAACATATACAATGCACCCATGGGTTTGACGCAGGATATGCCCGGAATCTGGTTGACCAGTTCCCATGCTTTGTTGCGTTGCTCGAGCAGGCGGCCGCCGGGGAGGAGGAATTCGTTGATGCTTTGGTATCCACCTAAGGCCGTCTGAATGGCGTGTTGCATGGGTGTGGTGGCACAAAGGCGCATAGACGAGAGCATGTCGAGGCCTTCGATATAGCCTTTGGCATGATGTTTCGGGCCGTTGAGCACCATCCAGCCTTGGCGGAAACCGGCTACGCGGTAGGCTTTGGAGAGACCGTTAAACGTAATGGTCAGCAAGTCGGGGGCAAGGGCGGCAATGTGATGGTGTACGGCACCGTCGTAAAGAATTTTGTCGTAAATTTCGTCGGCAAAAATAATCAGGCCGTGTTTACGCGCTAATTCGGCGATTTCCAGCAGGATTTCTTTGCTGTATACCGCGCCGGTAGGGTTGTTGGGGTTGATGATGACGATGGCTTTGGTTTTCGGCGTAATTTTGGCTTCTATATCGGCCAGATTCGGGAACCAGTCGTTTTCTTCGTCGCACAAATAATGACGCACATTGCCGCCGGCCAGTGTTGCAGCGGCGGTCCACAGTGGATAGTCAGGCGCAGGAATCAGGATTTCATCGCCGTCGTTGAGCAATGCCTGCATGGACATGGTAATCAGCTCTGACACGCCGTTGCCGATGTAAACGTCGTTGACGGTAACGTCGAGCAGTCCTTTGGTTTGATAGTAATGAACGATGGCTTTGCGTGCGGAATAAAGGCCTTTGGAGTCGCAATAGCCTTGAGAAGTCGGCAGATTGCGGATGACGTCAACCAAGATTTCGTCGGGCGCTTCAAAGCCGAACGGGGCAGGGTTGCCGATATTGAGCTTGAGGATTTTGTTGCCTTCTTCTTCCAGTTGCAGGGCTTTTTTATGAACCGGGCCGCGGATGTCGTAGCAAACGTGGTCCAGTTTTGATGATTTGGGGAATTTCTCCATGATGTGTGTTCCGTAAAATTGTAGACAATGGGATAAATGTACTCTTTTTGAGGGTAAATTAAAAGGGTTTCAGACGGCCAAAGTTTAGTTATTGCGCGCTTCATTTCGGCGAACCGTCACGCTTTTGCCGCCTATGCCCCAGTTGTCCATATCGATTTCGTCAATGACGACGACGGTCGTCTCAGGGTTTTTGTTGAGAACGCGTGAAAGTAATTCGGTGACGCCGCGGATTAATTCGGCTTTTTGCTCTGCACTCGGGGCTTCACTGCCGCCGGTTACTTTGATGTTGACGTAAGGCATGGCTTTTTCCTTTTAAAATAGCGTTCATATGTTATCTTATTTTTATCGGGCCGTCTGAAATTTGATTGCAGGATTTTTCATTGCTCATGACTGCTTTTACAAAGAATTAAGTTTTTTGGAATAGATTGTTTTTACAATGCGGTTTTATTTTGGATGGATATCGTCATGAACCGTTTTCTTCAGACTTTGATTGTGGCCGCGCCGATGGTGATTGCCGCGCCTTATGTGGCGGCGGAAACGCATCCTGCGCAAAAGCAGATGCAGCAGAACATTGATGCTGTGTTGAAAATTGCACGCAATACGTCTTTGACAGAGCCGCAACGTGTGAAACAGGTTGAGCAGTATGCCAACCGTTATTTGGATTATGAGCGTATTTCGGCTTTGGCTGTCGGCGCGCCATGGCGTGAATTTTCTGCCAAACAGAAAACCGATTTTATCCGTGCATTCAAAGATATGGTGATTGCGATGTACTCGCATTCTGCACTGATTGGTGCGGCGGATGCGAATGTGCGCCTGTTGCCGAAGATGACGGCAAACGGCAATAAGTTTGACGTTTTCTCAGAAATTCAAACCAAAAAAGGCACTAAGTATGAAGTGGCTTACCAGCTTTACCAAAGTGGCGGTGCGTATAAGATTTACAACATCCGCGTGGACGGTACCAGCTTGGTAACGGTATACCGCAACCAATTTGGCGAGCTGATTAAGAGCAAAGGCATTGACGGTACGATTGCAACTGTTGAAGCCAAGGGCTTGAAGAAACAATAAGGCAGATTGAGAAAAAGGCCGTCTGAATATTCAGACGGCCTTTTTGTGTTACGGACTGATTAAGCACGTTTGCGGAATTCGCCGGTACGGGTATCGATTTCGACTTTGTCGCCGTTTTCGATGTAAGACATCACTTGGATTTCGGTGCCGCCAACCAGACGTGCGGTTTTCATCACTTTACCGGAGGTATCGCCTTTAACGGCAGGCTCGGTGTATTCAACTTCGCGAACGATGATGGTAGGCAATTCTACGGAGATTGGGTTGCCTTCGTAGAAAGTAACTTCGCATACGTCTTCCATGCCGTCAACGATGAATTTCAACGCGTCGCCGATGTTGTCGGCTTCGATTTCGTATTGGTTGAATTCTTCGTCCATGAAGACGTACATTGGATCGGCAAAGTAGCTGTAAGTACAGTTTTTGCGGGCCAAGATTACGACGTCGAATTTGTCGTCGGCTTTGTAAATGCTTTCAGAAGCGGCACCGGTCAGCAGGTTTTTCAGTTTCATGCTGACTTTGGCGGAAGAGCGACCGCCTTTGATATATTCAGTTTTTTGAACAACCATAGGGTCGTTGCCAACCATGAATACGTTGCCGGCGCGCAGTTCTTGTGCTGTTTTCATTGTAGTTTTCCAATCAAATCGGTTGTAATAAAACGCGCTATTTTAGCGTATTTTTTTGTGCTTTGAAATAAAGGCGGCAAGTTTTTCAACGGCACTTTTTTGGGCAAAAAGTCCGTCCCGCCATTTTGCCGTGCTTTGCAGCCATTCGTTTTGGTGTGCCGTCAGGGTTTGCCATGCCTGCAGGCGTTGGCTGTCGCTGAGTGCTTCACCGTTGTTGAGTTCGTCGGAAAGGCGGCGGTGTGCCGTGGCGACAACATCCGGATAAACCTGATGCGCTTTGTCCCAAAACGCGTGTAGTTTGTCAAGATGGATATTTTCTTCTTGCGGATAGATGTGCCAAAAGAAAGGTTTTCCGGCAAGTTGGGCGCGAACAAAGCTGTCTTCGCCGCGTATGACGGCGCCGTCGGCAAGGTTGAGCAGTTTGTCAAAATCCTGTTGGGGGACAAAAGGGATTTTGATCAGGGTAACGTGTTCGCTCTGATACACATCGCCGTCTTCAAGCAGGGCATTTTGCGGCACTAGGCCGCTGTTTTTCAGGCTGGCGATGATTTGTGTACCTGCAAGCAGCAGGGTAATAGGTTGGTCGGCCTGTTGCCACATGGTCAGCCATTTTGCCCAAATATCGCTTTGATAGCCGAAAAGCAGCCATTCAGGCGCGTTTTTTGCGGGAAGTTTGAGTTGTCGGCGTAAGGCTTCCGTATCAAATCCGGCAGATTCGGCGTAATCGCGTTCGCGCAGCAGGCCGCCGCTTTTTTCGCTGAAACCCATAAACCAAAAGTATTTCTGTATGCCGCCAGCCTGGGGCGAGGGCATTAAATGCAGCCTCTCGTTGCTGTCTTCCGCACTGAGGTATTCCCAGTTGAGCCAAAGCGGTCGGTGTCGGCGGATGATGGATTGAACGTTGTCGGGCAGTTCGCAGGCGAAGGTTTCGATGACGATGTCGGGGGGAGGGGCTGTATCGGTATCTTCGGCATGGTCGGTTTGCCAAGCGTGAACGCAGATGCCTTGATGGATATTGGGAATCGAGGCCAAGTCAGGGCAGAGTGCCTGAAGGGACGGGAAGTCGTCTGTCCATAAATGCACTTGCCAGTCGAGTTCGCGTTGCAAAACACGCGCCAGCCGCCATGAAACGCCGATGTCACCGAAGTTGTCGATGACGTTGCAGAAAATCCAGCAGGTATAAGGTGGGGTGGTGTTCATGGAAAAATATGCCCAAGGCCGTCTGAAAACATCAGAATGCGCCGAAATAATGGAATAAATAAACAATCAGCAAAACAATCGGGATAAACATCCATATGCTTTGCCGTTTCAATTCAGGCTCTTGTTTGAGGTGGTGTTTGATGACGTCAAAGAGGACGAATTTGAATAGAAATGTGGCCTCGCAGGCAAGGATGATGCCGTTGATGAGGTGTTGCGTTTTGTCTTCGGGCGGGTTGAGGACAAACCACAAAAGGGTAGCGAGCGGAATCAGGCAGACGGCGAGCCAGCGTAGAAGGATGGGTTTGGACATGGTGTGTGTGCAAGAAATAAAAAGGGCATTATACCCTGTCGTCTTTCAGACAAGTGCAAATCAGGCTATCATTCGTTTTATTTGAAGCGAACATTTATCCCTATGCAAACCCAAGCCATCATCCGCCATATTGTTCAATGGCTCAAAGATTACGCCGAACAGGCGCGTGCCAAAGGTTTTGTCGTCGGCGTATCCGGCGGCATCGATTCTGCCGTGGTTTCCACACTTGCCGCGCAAACCGGTTTGTCGGTTTTGTTGTTGGAAATGCCGATTCGTCAGAAATCCGACCAAGTCAACCGCGCGCAAGAACACATGGGCCGTCTGAAACAGCGTTATCCCAATGTAAAAGCGCAAAGTGTCGATTTGACCCAAACTTTCGATACTTTCGCCGATACCGTTGAAGTCAGCGAAACTGAATTTCCCAACAAACAGCTGGCACTTGCCAATGCACGCAGCCGCCTGCGCATGACGACGCTTTATTATTACGGTCAGCTGCATGGTTTGCTGGTGGCGGGGACGGGCAACAAAATTGAAGATTTCGGCGTCGGTTTCTTCACCAAATACGGTGACGGCGGCGTGGACATCAGCCCGATTGCCGATTTGACCAAAACTCAAGTGTACGCGTTGGCTGCCGAGCTGGACGTCTCGGAAGACATTCAAAAAGCCGTACCGACGGACGGCCTTTGGGATACCGAGCGTACCGATGAAGAACAAATGGGCGCATCTTATCCCGAACTCGAATGGGCGATGAGCGTGTACGACAGTCACAAGCCTGAAGATTTTGATGGCAGACAGCGCGAAGTTTTGGCAATCTATACCCGATTGCACAAAGCCATGCAGCACAAAGTCAATCCGATTCCGGTTTGCAAGATTCCGGAAGAATTGTTTTAAGTTTGAATATCAAAAGGCCGTCTGAAAACGCTGGATTAAGGTTTTCAGACGGCCTTTTATATTTTATTTCAATAAGAATTGGGAATATGCTTGAAAAACAGCATCATCAGATACCAAAACAGCGTAGCGGCCGCCGCGCCCAGTAATACCCACGCGCTGATTTTGGCGATTTCCCGAATGGTGCGCTTTTGTTGGCGGCTGAACAAACGGTTCACAATCAATGCCGCTATGGCGCAAAAGAAAAAAAATCGCAAAAGCCTGCCAATCATTCCACATTCTCCCAAAAATATTGCCTTTAATCAGGGCAGGCCGTCTGAAGCCTCATGCACAAAACAAAAACGAAACGTTATAATACCCCTTTTGCCGCTTCACTTGGAAATTACAAATGACAACAAATGCCTCAGTGGGCATTGTAACGCCCCAGAAAATCCCGTTTGACACACCGCTTGCTCTGGAAAACGGCAAAACCTTACCCCGTTTCGACCTGATGATTGAAACCTATGGCACACTCAATGCCGACAAAAGCAACGCCGTTCTTATCTGCCACGCCCTGTCAGGCAATCATCACGTTGCCGGCAAGCACAGTGCGGAGGATAAATACGCCGGTTGGTGGGACAATATGGTCGGCCCCGGCAAACCTATTGATACCGAACGCTTTTTTGTAGTCGGTTTGAACAACTTGGGCGGTTGCGACGGCAGTACCGGCCCTTTGTCCGAGAATCCTGAAACCGGCCGCGAATATGGTGCGGATTTTCCGGTTGTAACCGTCAAAGACTGGGTGAAGTCCCAATCCATGCTTGCTGATTATCTCGGTATTCAAAAATGGGCGGCCATTGTCGGCGGCAGCTTGGGCGGTATGCAGGCATTGCAATGGACGATTTCTTTGCCTGAACGCGTTGCACACGCGCTCGTTATCGCTTCTGCGCCTAAACTTTCCACTCAAAATATCGCGTTTAACGATGTTGCCCGTCAAGCTATTTTGACCGATCCCGATTTCCATGAAGGCAATTACCGCAGCCATCATACCGTTCCTTCACGCGGTTTGCGTATTGCGCGCATGATGGGACACATCACCTATCTTGCCGAAGACGGCTTGGGTAAAAAATTCGGCCGCGATTTAAAATCAGACGGCTATCAATACGGCTACGGCGTTGAATTTGAAGTGGAATCTTATCTTCGCTATCAAGGCGACAAGTTTGTCGGCCGCTTTGATGCCAACACTTATCTGCTGATGACCAAGGCACTCGACTACTTCGACCCGGCTGCCGATTACGGCCACAACCTCACGCGCGCCGTGGAGAATGTGCGGGCCAAGTTTTTTGTTGCCAGCTTCAGCACCGACTGGCGCTTCTCGCCGCAACGTTCGCATGAATTGGTCAAGGCATTAATCGCCGCGCAAAAATCCGTGCAATACATTGAAGTTAAATCCAATCATGGCCACGATGCCTTCTTGATGGAAGACGAAGCCTATATCCGCGCGGTTACCGCTTACATGAACAACGTTTACAAGGACTGCCAACAATGAATCTGCGCGACGATTTGCAACTCATTTACGATTGGATACCCGAAGGCAGCCGCGTACTCGATTTAGGTTGCGGCGACGGCGAGCTGCTGGCCGCGCTGGTGGCGCATAAAAACTGTGCCGGTTACGGCATCGAAATCGATACCGACAGCGTGATTGCCGCCATGACCCGCGGTGTAAACGTTATTCAGGCCGACTTGGAAGAGGGCTTGGCGGCGTTTGGCGATCAAAGTTTTGATGTGATTGTCTTGAGCCAAACCATTCAAGCCATGCAGAACACGGAAAAAATTCTGCGCTGCCTGATGCGCGTGGCCAAACAGGCCATTGTCAGCTTCCCTAACTTCGGCTACTGGCGCAACCGTTTTCAAATCGCCGTCGGCGGCCATATGCCGGTTTCCGAGCGCATGCCGTATCATTGGTACGATACGCCCAATATCCATTGGTGTACCCTCAAAGATTTTGATTTGCTGTGTGCCAAAAACAAAATCCGCGTGCTTGAGCGTGCGGTCATGACGGGCAACCGACAGGTCAAACATCTGCCGAACTTATTGGGCAGCCTGGCGTTTTACCGCGTAGGTTGATGCGGTGATTAATAAAGGCTGTCTGAACAGGTCATCACGAAAGCATGGCTTTTGCGGATACCTGTTCAGACGGCCTTTTATTGTTCCCGCCGGTTTAAGCCTGTTTCAATTTTTCCAACAAGGCCAAACTGCCGGCATCGACCAGGCGGTAGGTTTCGTCAAAGTCGCCTGTGTACCACGGATCGGGAACGTGGTTGTAGCCTGAATCGGGAATAAGGTCGGTCAGTTTGAAGATTTTGCCGGGGTGAAAACCGAGCTGCTTTTCGGTTTCTCTGAGGTTGTTGTCATCCATCACGATGATGTAGTCGAAATGTTCGGCATCGCTGGGTTTGATTTTGCTGCTGGTAAAGCCTGACGGGTCGATGCCGTGTTGTTTGAGCACGCGGCGCGTACCTTCGTGCATGTTTTCGCCGTCGTGCCAGCCTGATGTGCCTGCGCTGGCTGTGATGACGGCATTGCCCATGCCTGCTTCGCGGGCGCGGTGGCGTAGGACGTATTCGGCCATGGGGGAGCGGCAGATATTGCCGAGGCAGACGAAAAGGATTTTGTGGGTTTTCATGTTTGTGAAAATGAGCGGTAAGGTTTGAAAATCAATGCAACACGCTGAACCGTTTTCAGACGGCCTTGCGTGTTGCATTTTCAATTTAGTTTACATTGCTGAAGAAAGGATTGTGGCCTTCCAGTTTCAACGCTTGGGCATAAGTCGGGATGTTCTCATTTTCGCCCAGTGGGTTGTGCAGCAGGTAGAGGTGCTCGATGCGGCATTCGGCCATCAGGTCGAGGAAGTTTTGCTGCACGATGGCGATATTGTCGGTTGAGGCCAGCTCCCAAGTGAAGGTCTGCGGAACGATTTCAAATGCGCTGTCTGTCGCGTTGAAGCTAAACTGGAGCTTGCCGTCCGCCTTGGCTGCGGCAACAACACCGACGCGCGGGCTTTGCATACGGATGGCGCGGATGGCGTTGGTGGCAAAAACGTCCATGGCCATGCGTTGGCGGGTGTGGCTGCCGTCGGTCAGTGCGTCAAGCGGTGTATTGGGCGAGAGCGGGTTGGTAAAGAGGGTAACGCCGTCGAGGGCGAGATGCTCTTGCCAAACCTGCATCAATGGCAGGCCTGCCTGTTGCAGGTTGAGGCCCAAGGCCGTCTGAATGTCTTTATTGCCGTAGCCCAGCGCGTAAACAACATGGACGGATTGGCCTTCGGGCAGCGCCAATGGTTTGTATTCGAATTTTTGCAGGAATGCGCCTGCCGCTTCATCGTTTTGCTTGGCTTGGAACCATTCGCCCGGGGTAACGCTGCTCAAGTCGGTCGATTGGACGAGGTAGGGCAGCCATTGCGTGTTTTGCGTGAGGGCGCGCAGGTTGGGGTAGTTTTGCAGGCAGGCGAAGAGGGCTTCGGTAGGCAGCGTGAGCGGCAGGGTTTGTTCTTTTTTACAGCCGGCAACCAAAACGACAGGCAGGGAAAACCATTGGGCTTCGTTATCGTTTTCTGCCTTCAGGACTTCGCCCACGCTTTGAATCAGGCTGGTGTAAGTGCCGACATCGGGCGCCATAGTCATCGCCAATGAAAGGTTGATGTAATGGTTTTGGCTGAGCATGGTGCGGATTTCGGTTTGCAGTTGACCGGCCGAAAGTTTGCGTGATGCGGAGGAGGAATTGTGCGCCAGCTGATAGGCATTGAGCAGAAGGTGGTTTTTGATAGGGCTTTGCGGATAAGGGCGGGTATCGGGAAGAACAAAGGTTTTCATGGCGGTTTGAAGTGTTGTGTTGTAAGTGTGGCGATTATAGCAATTTAGTCAGTCGGTGTGCTTGTTAATACATGAAATTCAAATGACGGCAGGGTGTGTGCTTCATTTTTACGCAGTTTTAGTGTCGGTATTTTGAGGCTGAAGAGGATGGTGCCCGATGTGTTATAATCCATGACCAAACATAATTCAGAAAGGAACAAAATCATGCGCTTGCTTCATACTATGCTGCGTGTCGGCAATCTCGAACGCTCTTTGGATTTTTATCAAAACGTATTGAACATGCAATTGCTGCGCCGCCGCGATTATCCTGAAGGCCGTTTTACTTTGGCTTTTGTCGGTTATGGCGATGAGGCGGACCATACTGTTTTGGAACTGACCCACAACTGGGATACCGAGTCTTACGACTTGGGAGAGGCTTACGGCCATATCGCGATTGAAGTCGATGATGCTTACGCGGCGTGCGAACGTGTCAAAGAGATGGGCGGCAAAGTGGTACGCGAAGCCGGCCCGATGAAACACGGCACGACAGTGATTGCGTTTGTCGAAGATCCGGACGGCTACAAAATCGAATTTATTCAAAAGAAAAGCGGTAGCGATTCGGTACAATATTCATCTTAAGACATAAGATAATGGAAAAGGCCGTCTGAATATTCAGACGGCCTTTTGTTTGATCAGCCCAACTGTTTTTGCTTTTCGCTCAACAGGGCGTGTACGTGAAGCGCGGTAGCGTAGCGGTCTTCTCCCGCTTCAATCGGATCAAGAAAATGCAGCTCGACCGTGCTGGAAGGCTGGCTGATGACCATGCAGATAGATTGCCAGAGGCTGATGTCGCCGTAGTAGGCGGTGTGCGGATTGGGGCTGCTTCCGTCCGGATTCGGATAGCGGCAGAGTGCCGGAATAATCGGTACGCCTGCATCATAGGCCGTCTGAAAAAAGCTGGGTTTGAACGGCAGGATTTCACGGCCTTCGGTACTGGTGCCTTCGGGGAAAATGGTGACGGTATCGCCGTTTTTCAGCGCTTCGGTCACGCCGGCGATTTTGGCGGAATTGCCTTTGATGCCGCGGTTGCGCGAGACGTAAACCGTTTGCGCCTGTGTAGCGAGATAACCGACCACCGGCCATTTGGCCACATCGTCTTTAGCCACGAAACGGCCGGGGAATGCGCCGTTGACCGCCATAATGTCCAACCATGAAATATGGTTGCTGATAAGCATCTGGCCGCGGCCTTCTTGCGGCGGCGTGCCGAAAGTTTGCAGTTTCATGCCGCAGGAAGCAAGCACGCGCAGCGACCATAATTGGATCGCGCGCAGTTTGCGTTTGCTGCTGTAAAAGGGAAACAGAAAAAACATTTCGGCCATGCCGTACAAAAGGCAGCCGGCAATGCAGAGGAGACGGAAGATAAAACGGATTTTGGCGGTCATTGTGTGTGTTTTTTTATAAAGATTAGGCAGGCCGTCTGAAGTTTCAGACGGCCTTTTATTATGAATCGGTTTTAGGGGCAAAACGCTGCAAGTAGCGGTCGGAAAGGTGGTTGATGTCCATCATGATCAGCACATCCGCGCAGTTGAATGCTTCATCGACGCAAGGCTCGCCGCAGAACCACGCGCCTGCTTTGAGATAGCCTTTGATCAGTGCGGGTACGGGCGGATTTTCAGACGGCGTGATACTGTCCCATTTGAGTGGGTTGAGCGGTTTGACACGCCATTGTTCCGGAGCGAGGTATTTGTCTTTTAAAGCATGATACAGGCCCGCTGCATCGTTGCCGCCGTCGCGCATTTCGATACTGCCGCAACCAATCATAAAGCGCAGGTTTTCGTCTTTCATGAATTTGACCAAACCGGTCCACAACAGCATGACCAAGCCGCCGTTGCGGTAGTCCGGGTGGGTACAGGCGCGGCCGAGTTCGACGGTTTGCGGCAGAATGTCTTTCAAAGGCTCAAGGTCGAATTCATGCTCGCTGTACCAGCCGCCGACTTTTTTTGCGGTTTCTTCGGTAATCAGGCGGTAGCAGCCGATAACTTCGCCGGTTGCATCGTCAAACGCGAGCAGATGGTGGCAATGCTCATCATAAGGATCGACATCGCGGCCGTCATCGCTTTCGATTTCCGCCCCCAGTTCTTGGGCAAAAACCTGATAGCGCAATCTTTGGGCGGCTTCGATTTCAGCTTGGGTTTCTGCAAGGCGTACGCTCAGGCCGATTTTGGGGCCCGTTTGATTGAAACGGCTGGGGGACATGATGTTTCCTGTTTGAAGAAAATGGCTGATTATAGCGGATATACGGGCAGATTTATATTGATTTGCTTTGCGGCAGGGCAAATTATATCGGGTTGTTGGAAAAAGGCTTCAGGCCGTCTGAAACTGATGGTTGTTTAGAAAGATGGCCAGGAACATTTGCCAGGATGTTTGAAATTTATGACACAAATCAAAATATTTATCCAAACTATTTAATATAAGAATAAAAATATATACAATATAACTAGTTCAAAAGTATTAATTTGATTGAACGAGATATTTTTAATATTTAAAAAATGGAGAATATAAAGATGAAACTGAATGTATCGCTCAGTCCTTTGTGTTTGGCTTTAGCGCTTTTTTTCGGTACTGCGTATGCGGACGGAGGTATTGTTGCTGGAACCATGCACAAGACGGGTTCTTTGGCTGTCGGTAAGGAATCCGTATCGGGCGAAAATGCCGCTGCAGTTGGCGACAAGGCTAAAGCAAATGGCTATAAGGCGATGGCTTTGGGTTATGATTCTGCCGCTTCCGGTTTGAGCGCAACTGCTTTGGGTGGCGAATCCAAAGCGGAGGCATTGCGGTCGGTGGCGGTTGGCTTTCGGGCCCATGCCAAGGGAACAAATGATGTAGCAGTCGGTGGCGCAGCGGCTGCTTCTGGCGGTCAATCCGTTGCAGTCGGTCTGCTGTCCAAGGCTTCGGCTTTGCGTGCCGTTGCGGTAGGTAATGGCGCTCAGGCAAGTAATATTGATGCAGTAGCTATCGGCAGAGATAGTGAGGCGGATGCGCTCAGCGCGACGGCCTTAGGTGATCGAGCTAAAGCACGTGGAACTCAATCACTTGCGCTGGCATCGGCTGCTGAAGCAGAAGGTTATCAAGCAGTGGCGGTTGGTACGCGTGCGGTATCGAATGCCGTAAACAGTGTAGCTTTGGGTGTCGAGTCTTCCGCTACAGCCTTGAACGGTCTGGCTGTCGGCACCAGCTCCAGTGTGCGTAAAGAAGGTGGTACGGCAGTCGGCGGCGGTGCATCGGCTTTGGAAGAGAAATCTTTGGCACTCGGTTTCCAAGCCAAAGGTAAAGCCGAGAAAGGGGTGGCTCTGGGTGCGCAAAGCATCGCAGATTTGGCTGCAGGTCAGGCAGGCTATGATTTTGCGACACAGTCGGCAAGTCAATCTGAAGACAAGACATGGAAATCGACATTGGGCGCGGTTTCAGTTGGCAATGAAAAGGACAGCCGTCAAATTACCCATGTGGCTGCCGGTACTCAGGATACGGATGCGGTAAATGTGGCTCAGGTTAAAAGGCTTGCGGAAAGATGGCAGGCCGATAGTCAGCAAAAAGAGTCGGCGGTGGCTGCTCAAATCAATCAGATACGAGCTGAAACACGCGTAGAAATGAAAAAACTGGAAGACCGTGCGGATGCCGGCTCTGCCGCTGCGATTGCGGTGGGTAATCTGGGACAGGCTTACCAGCCGGGACAGGGTGCGGTATCCATTGGCAGCGGCGTTTGGCGCGGAAAGGCCGGTTTTGCTGTCGGAGTATCGAAAGTATCCGCCAGCGGCAAATGGCTGGTGAAAGGTTCTGCTGTCGGCGCATCTAAGGGTGGTGCAGGCGGTGGAGCCAGCGTAACCTATCTGTGGTAGAAAATTTCAGATAGTCTTGAATGTTGAGGCCGTCTGAATTTGGCATGCGAAGCGGTAGAAGCGTAAAATCAACGTTTTTGCCGCTTTTTTATCATGGAAACCTCTTTCCTGCTTGCCGGAAAAATTACCGAGCTGACGCTGATTGTTTTGATGGGCGTGGCCTTGGTAAAAGCCGGGCTGTTGAAATCGGAAAACAGCTACACGCTCTCCGTTATCGCGCTTTACCTGATCAGCCCGTCCGTCATGATTCATGCCTTTCAGATGGACAATACGCCGCAGATTATCGAAGGGCTGAAGCTTTCCGTCATGCTGGCGGTGTTTTTCCATGTGGTGTTGATTGTTTTGGGCAGGGTGTTTAAACACTTGTTCAAACTCGATGGGCTCGAACACGCGGCGACGGTGTACAGTAATTCGGGCAACTTGATTATCCCTTTGGTGATGTCGGTATTTGGTGCGGAATGGGTGATTTATACCACTGGTTTTATCTTGGTGCAGACGTTTTTATTTTGGACGCATCTGCGCCTGTTGATTTGCGGCCGCGGCAATGTGGCTTGGAAAACCATTTTCACCAATATCAACATCTTATCCATGCTGGTCGGGCTGCTGATGTTTGCCTTTCAAATCAAGCTGCCGCACATTATCGATAATACTTTGGCGACGGTGGGCAGTATGATTGGCCCGGTTGCTATGTTGGTGGCGGGCATGCTTTTGGCTTCTCTGCCGTTACGCTCGATTATGTGGACGCCGAGGCTTTATCTCGTTGCTTTTTTAAGGCTGATTTTGATTCCGGTATTATTGCTTTTCGCCGTTAAAGCCTGCGGTTTTGCCCATCATGATGCGCATGCGGATACGGTTGTTTTAATCAGCTTTTTGGCAACGACTTCGCCTGCCGCAGCGACGGTTACCCAAATGGCGGTTGTTTACGGCAAAAATGCCCAAAAAGCCAGCGCGATTTATGGGTTGACGACCTTGCTTTGTGTGGTAACCATGCCGGTAATGATTGCGTTATATCGTTGGATTATTTAAGAAAAGGGCAGGCCGTCTGAAACTTTGACTTTATGTTTCAGATGGCCTGTTTGGTATTTTAATTTTGAAAATAACTTTTATTATCAATTAATTAAGCAATTAAAAAACTATACAAAGCCGTTTGCAGCGTGTATCCTTATGTCTAACATTCATCCAATATCAATCTTTAAAGGAACACAGCCATGACCGACTTTACCCTTTGGGAAACCGCACCTTTCAATTCCACCATTGACCATATTTTGCAGCGTTACCACAATGTCCACCGCGCCCAGTTTGAAGAGTTGGTTCCGCTGGCGCAAAAAGTGGCGCAGGTTCATGCTGATACTTTCCCTGCCGAAGTTCCTGATTTGTTGGCCTATATGCAAAACGAGCTGTTGATGCACATGATGAAAGAGGAGCGCATGTTGTTCCCGATGATTAATCAGGGCGTGGGTCGCGGCGCGGCAATGCCCATCAGCGTGATGATGCACGAGCATGAAGAACACGACCAAGCCATCGCGCGTCTGGAAGAATTGACCAATAATTTTGAACTTCCCGAAGGCGCTTGCGGCAGCTGGACCCGTTTGTATACTTTGGCCAAAGAGATGGTGGATGATTTGAAAGACCATATCCATTTGGAAAATGAGATTTTGTTCCACCGCGTTTTGGCTTCTTAAAATTTGAGCTTAATCAAGGCCGTCTGAATGTTCAGACGGCCTGTTCTTTAATCCCTTGCTAAGTTAGTGCAATAGTTCTAAAATTTTAATAAAGAAAGAAACAAAATTAGGCAGTAAAGGCACACATCCGTTCTTTTGTTTACTTGAGAAGGAGTTTATGAATGAAACATTCTAAAGTTTTACTATCGGGTATTCTGTTTGCTGCTGTGACTGCATGCGCCCAAACGACGGACGGAGACTGGAGCGCCCTGCAGGATGCGAAAACAGGCGTGCAGTCGCGGCCTTATTATGAATTTGGCAATGTACTTCAGAAGATTTCTTTTAAGAAAACCGGTAATCCGGAAAATGGTCTGAAAAAGCCTGTCTTGACAGTGTATCGTCAGGGCAAGCTGTTGGGCGAAGCATATAATTTGGAAGCATCTTATGGCAGCCCCTTGTTGCCAACCCTGTTTTTGGTAAACGGCAAGTCATTAAATATTAATGACGACAATGATAGAAAACTGTTGGCTACTGCTAAGAGAGTCGATTTTTACGATTTCGGACGTAGTCGGATCGGCCATGCAGTCTTTACCGCGCCTAACGGCATCTGTCAGGATATGAAACACGGCAAAGGCGTTTCCTACAAGCTGGTTACCAACTATGTTAATTTTCCGGATTATCCTTCGCCTGAAAATATCTTGATTATTACTGCGCAAGGCAAATATGAGCAAGACGGTTTTATATTGGATTCCACTGAGTCAAGGGTGACCAGTGCCAATAAAGAGTTTGCCAGAAAATATGGTGAAGCCCTGAAATCCAAGAATGGCCCTGAGACCAGACAGGTGAATATGGCTAATGCAGCCAGTGCAGAAAAAGGCAGACTGTTGGCTGATTATATCTGTCAGTAATCATATTAAAGGCCGTCTGAAATTCAGACGGCCTTTTTGAATCATGAATGCATCTCTTGTTCAAATGACAGCAGAATCTGTTTTACTTCATCCGCTTCTTTAACGGCGCGGATACGGTCAAACAATACCTGCGCCTGTTCAAACTCTTTTTTCATCATGCCCAGCCACTGTTTCAAGCGGGCAACCGGATATTTGTTGTTGGCTTCTTTGGCAAGGCATAAGTCGAAGAATTGGACTATCCATGAGGAGACTTCGGCAAAGTCGGTATCTTTGACTGTTTCGCCGTTTTCATATTGCTTGATTTGCCGCGCCAAGTCGGGACGGATAACTGCGCCGCGCCCGAGCATCACGCTGTCGCATCCGCTGACGGTTTTAATGTCGAGATAGTCTTGAAGGCTGAATACATCGCCGTTGGCAGTAACGGGAATACTGACTGCATCGCGGATTTTGCGCACCCATTCCCAATGTGCCGGCGGTTCGTAGCCTTCGACTTTGGTGCGCGCATGGACGGTTAATGCACATGCGCCGCCGTTTTCAATCGCGGAAGCACATTCCAATGCCAGACTTTTATCTTCATAACCGAGCCGCATCTTGGCAGTCAGCGGAATGTGTTGCGGAAGGCGTTGGCGCAGGGTGTGGACGATGTGGTAAATCAAGTCGGGCTCTTTGAGCAAGACCGCGCCGCCTTTGTGTTTGTTGACCGTCGGTGCGGGGCAGCCGAAGTTGAGGTCGATTTTGTCCGCCCCGAAACGCACGGCTTCTAAAGCATTGACGGCCATGTTTTCCGCATCGCTGCCCAAAAGTTGGACAGTACAGGGCGTGCCGGCCGGCGTGCGGTTGGCATGGGCGATTTCGGGAACATATTTAAGCCAAGTGGCGCGTGAGTGGACCGTGTGCGTAATGCGGACAAATTCGCTGACGCATTCGTCAAATCCGCCAATGCGCGTCAACAGGTCGCGCATCACATCGTCCACCAGCCCCTGCATGGGGGCAAGAATAAGCTGCATGGGTCAGGCCGTCTGAAAAAAGGAGGACATATTGTAGCGGTATATCGGTTAAAATACAGCTTCCTTTTTCAGACGGCCTTTTTATGATGCACACAATTCCGGCAACCGCCGCCATGTTGGTAAAAAATTCAGAACGTTATCTTTCAGAAGTTTTGAGTGCGCTGAAAGACTTTGACGAAGTCCTGCTGTTGGACAACGGCTCGACCGACCGTACTTTTGAAATTGCTAAGGGCTTTCCCAATGTCAGCTATTACAAGCATGACTTTATCGGGTTTGGCCCGATGAAAAATCTGGCGGCCAGACTGGCGCAAAACGATTGGATTTTCAGCATAGACAGTGATGAAGTGGCGGATGAGGCTTTAATCGAATCCATTCGTGCGGCCGTTTTGGAAAATGAGAAGGAACATATTTTTTCGCTTTCCCGTCTGAACCATTACCACGGCAGACTGATTAAAGGCTGCGGCTGGTATCCGGATATTATTCCGCGCCTTTATCATCGCAGATTTAGCCGTTTTTCCGACCGTCAGGTGCATGAGTCTTTGGTGTTGCCGCAGGAAGCCAAGGTTAAACAACTCGATGGCCGTCTGAAACATTATTCTTTTGAAAACGCCGAAGGGCTGATTCAGAAAATGCAGCAGTATAGCTCACTGTATGCGGAAGAAAACCGCTTCAAGAAAGACAGTTCGCCGTTTAAGGCTTTGCTGCATGGCGGCGTATCGTTTGTGAAAAATTACCTGCTCAAGCGCGGTTTTGCCTATGGTGCAGACGGCCTGACGATTTCGGTGTCTAACGCGCAAGGTTCGTATTACAAATATGTCAAACTCTATGAGCGCAACCGCACGATAACCGTCTCCCTCATCATCACCACTTACAACCGCCCCGATGCTTTGGAGCTGGTGTTGAAATCGGCTTTATCGCAAACCCGTCTGCCGGATGAGATTATTGTCGCGGATGATGGCTCAAGGCAGGAAACCGCCGAAGTGGTTGATTTTATCCGTCGTAGGACAAGTATTCCGGTCAAGCATTCATGGCAGCCGGATAGAGGCTTTCGTGCCGCCGAATCGCGCAACCGTGCGTTGGCGCAGGCGAAAAGCGATTATATTGTGTTGATTGACGGCGATATGGTTTTGGATCCGTCTTTTATCGCCGATCATTTGAAGATCGCCCGCAAAGGCCGTCTGATACAGGGCTCCCGCGTGATTTTGACTGAGGGTAAAACGCAGGATATTTTGGATGAAGGCGATTTGCCTGCCTTATCTATGTTCAGTTCGGGGATAGAAAAACGGCTTTCCGCCCTGCGTTGCCGTTGTTTGGCCAAACTGGCAGGCCGAAAAGGCAACCGCAAACACAAAGGCATCAAAACTTGCAATATGGGCTTTTTCCGCAGCGATGCGCTTGCCGTCAACGGATTTGACAATAGCTTTGTCGGTTGGGGTAGGGAAGATAGCGAATTTGTCGCTCGTTGCTATCATAATGGTATGAAACGCCATAATTTGAAATTTGCCGGTATTGCGTACCACCTCTGGCACAATGAGGCAGAACGCGATTCCTTGCCGCAAAACGATGCCTTGTTGGAGGCAACCTTGTCAGAACGCAAAATCTGCTGTGTTCATGGCGTATCGGATTTTATAAAAGATGAAGAAGTAGCCGGAAAATAGCCTTATCATTTTTTAAATCATAGAGGCCGTCTGAAAATTTTCAGACGGCCTTTTTTGTATTTTTAAAAGCTTAGCAGTTAAATGAGAATATTATTTATTTGATGTGAATCAGTATGTATAGTTCGGTAAAGTATGGTTAGGAAAGAGGGTTTGCTCTATAATTCGAATGTTTGTAATTTTATTTCGGTTAAGGCCGGATTTTGGGAGTTGTTATGTCAACTATGTTTTTTATCCAGTTTGCCATTGTGCTGCTGTGTATCCTGATTGGTGCGCAGGTTGGTGGGATTGGTTTGGGCGTGCTCGGCGGTATCGGCTTGGCCGTATTATCTTTTGGTTTCCATCTTCAACCGACCAGCCCGCCGATTGATGTGATGCTGATGATTATGGCGGTAGTGTCTGCCGCAGCGGCCATGCAGGCCAGCGGCGGTTTGGACTATATGATTAAGATTGCCACGCGTGTGTTGCACCGCAATCCGAAATACATCACCTTTATCGCGCCGGCGGTAACTTACACCTTTACCGTCTTGGCAGGTACGGGCCATGTGGCTTACTCGGTCTTGCCCGTGATTGCCGAAGTCAGCCGTCGCAATGGCATCCGTCCCTCCCGTCCGTTGACGATGGCGGTTATCGCTTCCCAATTTGCGATTGTCGCCAGCCCGATTGCCGCCGCCGTTGTTGCCTGCGTCACCATGCTTGAGCCGCAACACATCACGATGGCGGATGTGTTGAAAGTTACCGTTCCGTCCACGATTTTGGGTATTGGTTTGGCTTGCGTGTTCGTAAATAAACTGGGCAAAGAATTGAAAGACGATCCGCATTATCAGGCTTTGCTGAAAGACCCGAACTATGTGAAAGAATACATTGATGTGGAGGAACAAAAAACCGATGTCACTATTTCGCCGAAAGCCAAATTGTCGGTTGGTATTTTCTTGACTGCGGCATTGCTGGTGGTCGTGATGGGTGCGTTGCCTGAGTTGCGTCCGGCTTTTGAACACGATGGCGCGATCAAGCCTATGGGCATGGCGCATACGATTGAAATCGTGATGTTGTCTGCTTCTGCGCTGATTATTTTGGCGTGTAAACCCAATGGCGATGCGATTACCCGAGGTTCGGTATTCCATGCAGGTATGCGTGCCGTGATTGCGGTGTTCGGCGTGGCTTGGTTGGGCGATACCTTAATGAACGGCCACTTAACAGAAGTCGAATCGACCGTCAGTCATTTGGTTGAATCTGCACCGTGGACCTTTGCCTTTGCCCTGTTTGTCTTGTCGGTATTGGTCAACAGCCAAGGCGCGACAGTGGCGACGCTGTTCCCAATCGCCATCAAACTGGGGATTCCTGCGCCCATCATTATCGGCACATTTGTTGCGGTAAACGGCTATTTCTTTATACCAAACTACGGTCCGATTATTGCCGCTATCGACTTCGATACAACCGGCTCGACCAAAATCGGCAAATTCATCTTCAACCACAGCTTCATGATTCCGGGCTTGTTGAGCATGGCATTTAGTCTGGCGTTCGGTTTGTTGTTGGTTCAACTGTATTATTGATAGGCTGAAAAATGAAGGCCGTCTGAAATTAAATTTCAGACGGCCTTTTTGATATTGTTATTCGAGAGCTTAATTGCAGTATTTATTGACGTCGTTTTGGTATTGTTTAATCAGGCTGTCACGATTGGCCAAGCGTGCGCTTTCGGCGACTTGGCGGTTGATTTTGGCGATTTTGCAGTTTTCCAGCTTGTTTTGGCGGTTTTGCTCTTCGATTTTTTTATTGCGCTCTTCGATTTGTTTGTTTTGTTCTGCGACCTGTTCGTTGGGCTGCTCGGCAACCGGCTCAGATGCCGCAACAGCAGGCGCAACGGCAGGTTTGACGTTGTGCGTGCGGATGTTGACCACGCCGGAACGCTTCGGTTGCAGGCGGTTTGGCGTATCGGAATAGCTGTTGCCCGATGTGCCTTTCCAAGTGTAAACCTCGGCCGCGCCGGTCAGGGCGGCAGAAGAGAGAAGGGCTGCTATCAGACAGGTTTTGAGTACAGAAGATTTCATGGGTTTCTCTTATGTAAATGATGTTCTCATCTAGACTATTTTACTTGAAACTGCAATGCGTTGGCATATTTTTGTACCGCAGATCAAATCATGTAAAAAAATAACGTTAAAACGTGTATTGCCAATGTTAGCATCAAGCCGGTGTGATATAATGCCGTGCATCTTGCACAAACTGAAAGACCGAGCATCATGCGTATTGTAGAAAAAGCCTATACTTTCGACGACGTTTTGTTAGTTCCAGCGCACTCAAACGTGCTGCCTCGAGATGTCAAACTTCAAACCAAACTCACCCGCGATATCACGCTCAACCTCCCTCTACTTTCTGCTGCAATGGATACCGTTACCGAAGCGCGTCTGGCCATCTCAATGGCTCAAGAAGGCGGCATCGGCATTATCCATAAAAACATGACGCCGGAGTTGCAAGCGCGTGCCGTTTCCAAAGTGAAGCGCCATGAGAGCGGCGTGGTGAAAGATCCTGTTACCGTTGCGCCGACCGCATTGATCCGCGAAGTCTTGGAAATGCGCGCGCAACGCAAACGCAAAATGTCCGGTCTGCCTGTTGTTGAAAACGGCAAAGTGGTCGGTATCGTGACCAACCGCGACCTGCGTTTTGAAAACCGTGTCGATCTGCCGGTTTCTGCCATCATGACCCCCCGCGACCGTTTGGTTACCGTTCCTGAAGGTACCAGCATTGATGAAGCCCGCGAAATCATGCATGCGCACAAAGTTGAGCGCGTTTTGGTATTGAATGACCAAGACGAACTCAAAGGTCTGATTACAGTTAAAGATATTCTGAAAACAACCGAATTCCCTAATGCCAACAAAGATGCCGAAGGCCGTCTGCGCGTCGGTGCCGCGGTGGGTACCGGCGGCGATACCGAAGAGCGCGTCAAAGCATTGGTAGAAGCGGGCGTGGACGTGATTGTGGTCGATACTGCCCACGGTCATAGCCAAGGCGTGATCGATCGCGTGCGCTGGGTCAAAGAAACTTATCCGCACATCCAAGTCATCGGCGGTAACATCGCGACTGCCCAAGCCGCTTTGGATTTGGTTGCCGCAGGTGCGGATGCCGTTAAAGTCGGTATCGGCCCGGGTTCGATTTGTACGACCCGTATCGTGGCAGGCGTGGGCGTGCCTCAGCTGACTGCGATTCACAATGTTTCCGAAGCCCTGAAAGGTACAGGCGTTCCCCTGATTGCCGACGGCGGTATCCGCTTCTCCGGCGATATTGCCAAAGCTCTGGCAGCAGGTGCATACAGCGTCATGCTCGGCGGTATGTTTGCCGGTACGGAAGAAGCACCGGGCGAAATCGAACTCTACCAAGGCCGCTCTTACAAGTCTTACCGCGGCATGGGTTCGTTGGGTGCGATGAGCCAAGGTTCAGCCGACCGCTACTTCCAAGACAAAACCGACAGCACAGACAAATATGTTCCTGAAGGCATCGAAGGCCGCGTTCCTTACAAAGGCCCGATTGTGAACATCATCCACCAGCTGACCGGCGGTCTGCGCTCCAGCATGGGTTATTTGGGTTGCGCCAATATTGCTGAAATGCACGAGAAAGCAGAATTTGTGGAAATCACTTCTGCCGGTATGAGCGAATCTCACGTTCACGACGTACAAATCACTAAAGAAGCGCCTAACTACCATCGTTAAACCAGTATAAAAAGGTCGTCTGAAAATATTTCAGACGGCCTTTCTGTTTTTATAAGGTTTTAAAAATGAAGAGAATATTGCTTGCCGCTGTTTGGTCTGGCGTTTCAGGTTGGGTATCTGCAGAACTTGCCGGATAAATTGGGAAGACAAACGTTTCACGCGCTGAAATGACATGTATCAAATAGTACGTTCTGCTCAAGGCGATTAAACCGAGTTTCAGACGGCCTTTTAAAAATCGTATTACAATAAGCCAAAATTAAAAACACATTCCATTATGTCCAAAAAAATCCTGATTATTACCCCAAGCTGGATTGGCGACTGCGTCATGACCCAACCGCTTTATCGCCGTTTGCATGAGCTGTATCCCGGCTGCACCATTGATGCTTTTGCACCCAAATGGTCGATGGCCGTATTTGAGCGTATGCCTGAAATCAACCGTGTGATGGAAAATCCGTTTGGACATGGTGCGTTGGAATTGAAAAAACGCTGGCGTATCGGGCGTGAATTGGGAAAAGAGGGCTATGATCAAGTGATTGTTTTGCCCGGTTCGCTCAAATCCGCCATCATTGCCTTGGCTACGGGCATTAAGCAGCGTACGGGCTACGTCGGCGAATCGCGCTATTTTTTGTTGAACGATATCCGCAAGTTGGATAAGGCTGCATTGCCTCTGATGGTTGACCGCTATACTGCGCTGGCGCATCCGACCCAAGCGGATTTTAACGGGCATTCTGATAATCCCTGTTTCACGATTAATCCCGAAAGCCGTCAAGCCGCTTTGGCAAAACATGGTTTGACGACGGATAAACCGATTTTGGCATTTTGTCCTGGTGCGGAATATGGCCCGGCCAAGCGTTGGCCTGCGCGTCATTTTGCCGAACTCGGCCGCCGATATTTGGCCAAGGGCTGGCAGGTTTGGCTGTTCGGTTCGCAAAAAGATTTTGATATTGCAGATGAAATCAACCGACTTTCAGACGGCCTGTGTACCAATCTTTGCGGCAAAACCAATCTTTCTGAAGCCATTGATCTGTTGTCTTGCGCCGATACGGTCGTGTGCAACGACAGCGGTCTGATGCACCTTGCGGCCGCGCTTGATCGGAAATTGGTTGCGGTTTACGGCTCATCCAGCCCTGACCATACGCCGCCTCTCAGCCAAAAGGCAAAAATCGTCAGTTTGAATTTGGATTGTTCACCTTGTTTTAAACGCGAATGTCCGCTGGGGCATACGGATTGTTTGAACAAGCTGACGCCGGATATGGTGCAAAAAGCAGCGGAAGAGCTGGCTCGTTCGGCGTAATCCAATAAAGACTAGATGGAAAACAGCAAAGGGTGGATTTGAATCTGCCCTTTTGATTTTTGTTTTTTTATTTTTTAACAAAAGGCCGTCTGAAAATCATATTTCAGACGGCCTTTTTGGGTTTGAAATCAATACATCTGATTATTTTTGATGCAGATTGTAAACGTATTCGACTTCTTCGCGGCTGCCCATGAATACGGCAACACGTTGGTGCAGGCCGGTAGGTTGGATGTCGAGCATGGCTTCGATGGCGTTGTTTGATGCGCCGCCGGCTTGTTCCATAATCAGGCTCATCGGGTTGGCTTCGTACATCAGGCGCAGTTTGCCCGGTTTGGATGGGTCGCGCTTGTCTTGCGGATACATGAATACGCCGCCGCGCATCAGGATGCGGTGGATTTCGGCAACCATGCTGGCAACCCAGCGCATATTGTAGTTTTTGCCGCGTACGCCGGTTTCGCCTGCCAGCAATTCGTCAATGTATTGTTGAACAGGGGCGAACCAATGTCTTTGGTTGGACATATTGATGGCGAATTCTTTAGTAGATTCTGGAACGCGCGGATTTTCTTTGGTCAGCAGGAATTGGTTGGCATCGTCCAGAGTGAAGACGAATACGCCGTGACCGACAGTCAGTACCAGTTGGGTTTGTGGACCGTATAAAACATAACCTGCGGCTACTTGGTCGCGGCCTTTTTGCAGGAAGGATTCGGTAGTCAATGCGCCTTCAGGTTTCGCCAAAATGGAGAAGATGGTGCCGACGGAGATGTTGACGTCGATATTGGAAGAGCCGTCCAGCGGGTCAAACAATACCAAATAGCCGCCGTTTTCGTGTGTGGCGACATAGGTGTCTTCTTCTTCGCTGGCAAGGCCTGCGATGTTGGCATTGGCTTTTAAAACATCAATCATGATGTTGTTGGCGATGACGTCAAGTTTCTTTTGGTCTTCGCCTTGGATGTTGCCGGTACCTGCCATGCCCAAAACGCCGGAAAGCGCGCCGAGGCGGACTTTGGCGTTGATGTCCAAACAGGCGGCGGCTACGGATTCCAGTACGCTGGCCAGCTCTTGCGGCAGTTTGTGTTCGGGCAGGTGTTGGGCTAAGAATTGGTTCAGTGTCTTCATGGTTTCACTCTTTTCCTAAGTTTGAATCGAATATTTTTCAATTTCAGGCCATCTGAAAACGGCGTGTTCATTTGGTTTTGCTGTCAGCCATGCCTAAAACTTCTTTTGTGCAGGCGATGCTGGTGTCTTTGATGCGTTTTTTCAGCTCGTCGCTCATGGAGTCGCTGCCGCCCAAAAGCGATGTCGCTTCTTCAGGATTGATTTGGTCGACTGTTTTTTCGCCGATACAGCGGCAGATTTTTTCAGTGGTCGCGGAATTAAACGGGCTTTTTCCTGCGGCTTTTTCTACGCAGGCTTCGGTTGCCGAGCGGACAAATTCGGTGCGGAAACTTTGGGTAAATTCTTCTTTAAATTCGTTTTTTGCTGATTCGCTGCACGCGCAAAGCAGGAGCGTGCAGGCTAGGGGTGTGCGTATATTCATGAGTGGACGGCCGTTAATTGTTATGTTGTGAATTGTAGTGGAAAAAGGCTTAAGTATAAAGGGTTAAGGCCGTCTGAACGGGTATGGCGGCAAAGTTGAAGCGCTTGGGTATACATTCAGACGGCGGCGTTTATTTCGTTTTGCTTTCCAATAGATAATGCGCGCCGGTATCTTGCGCTAAAATTTTGGAAAGTTCGGGCAGATTGTTTTGCAACTGTTCGGCAAGCATATAGGGCGGGTTGATGACGAACATGCCGCTGCCGTGCATACCGAAGCCGTCGCTGCGCGGCGTATGAACATGAAGCTCGGCGTGCAGATAATTGTCGGGAGCGATTTTTTTGAGTTCGTCCGGCAGTTTGCGGCTTTCTTCGCGGCTCAGGCAAGGATACCAAATCATGTAGCAGCCGGTTTCAAAGCGTTTTAAAGCATCTTTCAAGACTTGGACGACACGGCGGTAGTCTTGTTTTTCTTCGTAGGGCGGATCAATCAAGACGGCTGCGCGGCGGGGCGGAGGAGGTAAGAGTGAAATCAGGCCCTGATAACCGTCCGCTTGGCTGACTTGCACTTTGCGCGTCGGACGGACTTCGCGCATATTGTTTTGCAAATGGACAAAATCGGCAGGATGCAACTCAAAGAGGCGCATTTTGTCGCTGTCGCGCGTGAGCGCCTGTGCCAGCCAAGGCGAGCCGCAGTAAAGGTTGTCTTGCGGCAGTATTTGTTTCAGACGGCCGACAAATTCGGCCAATTCGGCAGGCAGCTTGTCAGCTTGTTCCAAGAGCGCAATGCCTTGTTTGTATTCGCCGACTTTTTGCGCTTCATCGCCGCTCAAATCATACAAACCAGCACCGCTGTGCGTATCGATATACCAATAAGGCTTGTCTTTGCGGTTGAAATATTCGAGGACGAGGAAGAGGGTAAAGTGCTTGAGTATATCGGCATGGTTGCCGGCATGGAAGGCGTGGCGGTAGCTGAGCATGATCGGGCTGCGGAAATAAAAATCCGATTATACCCCAAACCATCGCCATCACCGCTTTCAGACGGCCTTTGTGCCTGGAAAATGCTACAATATCCGCCTTATCGTACCATCGGAAAGAAGACATCATGTTTACAGGCATCGTACAAGGCATGGGCAAAATTACAGACATCGCCCAACCTTCGCCCGACTTTCGTACCCACACTGTCGAGCTGCCCCCCGAAATCGCCGACAATCTGCAAACCGGCGCCTCTGTCGCCAACAACGGCTGCTGCCTGACCATTACCCGAATCGACGGCAACAAAGTCAGCTTTGATTTGATGGACGAAACCTTACGCAAAACCAATCTCGGTAGCTTGAAAGTCGGCGACAGTGTCAATTTGGAACGCGCGGCACGATTTGGCGATGAAATCGGCGGACATGTGATGAGCGGCCATGTGATGGCTGTTACCCGAATTTCCCGAATTGAATCCAGCGAGTTCAACCGCACAGTTTGGTTTGAGCTGCCGGAAAACCTCAAACCCTACATCCTGACCAAAGGCTTTGTCGGTTTGGACGGCTGCAGCCTGACCATAGGCGAAGTCAGCGACAGCGAATTTTGCGTACACCTGATTCCGGAGACTTTGGAGCGTACCCTGTTTGGCAGCCGCAAAGAAGGCGACCTCATCAATATTGAAATCGATCCGCAAACCCAAGCCGTTGTCGATACCGTGATGCGTGTATTGGCGCAAAAGGCCGTCTGAAAAAAAGAAAGCCAAAATGAAATTATCCAATTTTTTGAAAAAAGCGAATTCCGTTTTAAACCGTCTGGATTTAATCCTGCCTGACGAAGCCGGTAAAACCGACTGGCGCGCTTTGGCCTACCGTTGGCACAGCGTGGGCAAAAAAGGTATTTTGGAAAGCCTGCCGCGTCCGCATACGTTTCCTTTGAGCAGATTGGCGGCAGTCGGTTCGCAAACCGACAGACTGAAACGCAATACCGAGCAATTTTTGGCAGGCCGTCCGGCAAATAATGTCTTGATGACCGGCGCGCGCGGTACAGGCAAATCCTCCTTGGTTAAAGCGTTGTTGCACGAATACGCCGAGCAGGGCCTGCGACTGATTGAAGTGGATAAAAGCGATTTGGTCAGCTTGCCGGCTTTGTTGACGCTGTTGTCCGAGCGCCCCGAGAAATTTATCGTTTTCTGCGATGATTTGTCGTTTGAAACCGGCGATGAAACCTATAAAGCCTTGAAAACTGCTTTAGACGGCGGACTGTCGCAACGTTGCACCAATGTTTTGGTTTATGCCACTTCCAACCGCCGTCATTTAATTCCTGAATACATGGATGAAAACGGCGGTACTACGGGCACTCGCGGCGAAATCCATCAGAAAGAGGCTGTTGAGGAGAAAATCTCCCTTTCCGACCGCTTCGGCTTATGGCTGAGTTTTTATCCTTTCGATCAAAACGATTATTTGACCGCCGTGGCGAACTGGTTGGACGATTTCAATGTGCCTTTTGACGATACGGCGCGCCAAGCTGCGTTGCAATGGGCGCAAATGCGCGGCAGCCGTTCAGGCCGCTCGGCATGGCAGTTTGCCTGCGATTGGGCAGGCCGGTTGCCGGAAGAAAGAGTGCTGGATTAAGGCTGAAAAAGTAAAGGCCGTCTGAATATGGTTTCAGATGGCCTTTTTGTATTTTATTTATCCATCAGCGCAAGCATGAAGACAACCATTGCTGGCGTTGGCGCGGATTGAGCAGATGATAGAAGCGGTATTGGATTTCCATTTCATCCACCGCATAGTCCATGCTGGAGAGGTAGCGACTTTCAACATAATCGCGGGCGGCGTTTGAGTCGAATGAGTCGCCGGAGAGGATTTTGATGATGGTTTGACGGCGGTTGCGGTCGGAGCGTACGGTTTTACGGTAGGCTTTATCGTTGATTTGTTTGAAGTCGGTACGCAGGCGGCGCAGGGCGGCGTGTTGGTCGGCGGATAAATTAAGCTGTCGGATGTCGCAATTCGGGTGAAAGTCGTCCAAAGTGGCCAGAAACGGACCGGCATGTGCAGGCAGACTGGAACAGAGTAGGGCGAGTGCTAAGAAAATAAAAGTCGGATAGCGGGAAAGTGCAACAGACACGGTGTTTTCCTAATGTTTCATCAGGTTTGGAAATATAACCGATAAGCGTGTGAAAGGCAGTATCAATGCAGTTAACTTTTGTTAATGATGTTAGATTTTTTTGCACATGTATGTAATCTAATAATTTATTTTCAAAGCCTTACTATGTGATTATAAGTTTCATTAATGTATATGAAATGTAAATTCATAAAAATGACGGTAGAGATGTTGTCGGCAGCATACAACATAGGGTTAAAAATGCGATAATGACATCAGCTTTACTACAACAGAATAATGAAGTTTCATTAAAACTAAAATTCCCAGTAAAAAGTGAGGTTAAGTAATGTTAAAGCAAAGTTATTTGTTTAATATGTATGAGAAATTGCAATGGTGTTCTGATATTGAGCTTGGGATATCTAACTTTTTCCCTATGACATTAGATATGAATCTTGAAAATAGAAAATATTTATTTCAGGTCGGTATTGAGTTTGTTTATAGAGCTATAAAGTGTGGTTTATTAGAGTCATTAATTGATTTAGACTTTCCTTCTGGGGAATTGAACTCTTTGGAACATGAGTTTTCGATTATTGCTAATATAGAACTTACATCATTTGCTGATAATAATGAAATGTCATGCCAAGAAAGGGATATTTGGACAACAGAAATGTTAGAGGGCACTGATAAATTAAAATCTATTTGCCAGGATTGTTGTTTAATCGGATATGAAGAGTTTGATGAGAATGATCCTAGGTGGGAGATTTTTGTTCAGAAAATAGAAAAAATATTTTCTGAACAAAATTTGCCTTGGAATTTAGAACAGCCTTTGTTTACAGTAAAATATAAAAGATAGTTTAATTTCTAGGTATATAACAAAAGGAACACACTTTAGGAGAATAAACATGACCGACTACCGTATTGCCCCCAGTATTTTGTCTGCCGATTTTGCCCGCTTGGGCGAAGAGGTTGCCGAAGTTATCCGCGCCGGTGCGGATTTGATTCATTTTGATGTGATGGACAATCATTATGTGCCGAATCTGACTTTCGGCCCTATGGTTTGCGCGGCTTTGAAACCGTATGCAACCGTGCCGGTCGATGTGCATTTGATGGTTGAGCCGGTGGACGATTTGATTCATGCGTTTGCCAAAGCCGGTGCCAATATCATTACCTTTCATCCGGAAGCCAGCCGCCACATCGACCGCAGCTTGGGTTTGATTAAAGAATACGGCTGTCAGGCAGGTTTAGTATTGAATCCTGCTACGCCGGTCAATATTCTGGAAAACGTTTTGGACAAACTGGATATGGTGTTGCTGATGTCGGTCAACCCTGGCTTTGGCGGACAAAGCTTTATCCCGAATACGCTGGTGAAAATCCGCAAAGTGCGCGAGATGTTGGACGAGTATGAACGGCAAAGCGGCCGCCATATCGCCTTGGAAGTCGATGGCGGCGTGAAGACAGACAATATTGCTGAAATTGCGGCGGCAGGTGCGGATACGTTTGTGGCCGGTTCGGCGATTTTTGGCAAACCGGATTACAAAGCCGTTATCGATGAAATGCGTCAACAGTTGGCGCAAGTCGGATAACTAAGCCGGGATATTCTTGGTTTCCAAACTTTAAATAATCAATGTCTAATATTAAAGGCCGTCTGAAATGATTTTCAGACGGCCTTTTGTTTTAATCTAAACCCTTACAGCGGCCATTTCAATGCAGGATTGCTTTCAATGACTGCTTTGAATTGGTTTTGAATACGCTCAATCGCTTCTTGCGTATCCGCTTCAAAACGCAATACCAAAATCGGCGTGGTATTGGAAGCACGCATCAGGCCGAAGCCGTCAGGGAATTCAACGCGCAAGCCATCGATGGTGATGATTTCGGTCGCACCTTCAAACTTGGCATTGGCAGCCAGCTCTTCAATCACTTTGTGGCCGTTGCTGCCTTCCGGCAGGTCGATGTTGAGTTCCGGAGTGGAAATGCTTTGCGGCAGCTTGTTCAATACTTCGGACGGATTGTCGAAGGCAGACAGGATTTCCAAGAGGCGTGCGCCGGCATACATACCGTCGTCGAAGCCGTACCAGCGTTCTTTAAAGAAAACGTGGCCGCTCATTTCGCCGGCAACCAGTGCGCCGGTTTTTTTCATGGTGGATTTGATGAAGCTGTGGCCGGTTTTTTCCATCACAGGTTCGCCGTCGTGTTCTTTAATCCAAGGCGCGAGTAGACGGGTGGATTTGACGTCGAAAATCACTTTGGCTTTAGGATTGCGGCTCAACACGTCTTGCGCGAAAAGCATCAGTTGGCGGTCTGGATAGATGATGTTGCCGTCTTTGGTGACCACACCCAAGCGGTCGGCATCGCCGTCAAATGCCAAGCCGATTTCGGCATCGCCGTTTTTGAGTTCGACGATGAGGTCTTGCAGGTTTTTCGGTTTGGAAGGGTCAGGGTGGTGATTAGGGAAATTACCGTCCACTTCGCAGAAAAGTTCGGTAACTTCATTGCCCAAACCTTTGTAGAGTTTGCCCGCGAATGCACCGCCGACACCATTGCCCGCGTCAATCACGATTTTCATCGGGCGTTTGAGCTTGATGTGGCCGACGATGTTGTTGTGGTATTCACCGGAGATGTCTTTTTCGGTTACGCTGCCTTGTTTGTCGGCGGCAACAAAACCGTCTTTTTCAATAATGGCTAAAAGTTCTTGAATGGCTTCGCCTGCGAGCGTGTCGCCGCCGAGCATCATTTTGAAACCGTTGTAATCGGGCGGATTGTGGCTGCCGGTAATCATCACGCCGCTGCCGCCGCATTCGTTGATGGCTGCGAAGTAGAGCATAGGGGTGGCAACCATGCCGACGTTGAGGACGTCGATGCCGCTGTCTGTGAAACCGCGTTGAATTTGTGCCATCAGGCCGGGACCGCTCAAACGGCCGTCGCGACCGAGTGCGATGCGGGTAATACCTTTTTCGGAGGCTTTGGTGGCAATGGCTTTGCCAACTAAGTATGCAGCTTCGTCGGTCAGGGTTTTACCGACGATGCCCCGGATGTCGTAGGCTTTGAAAATGTCGCGGGCGATATTTGCCATGTGGATTTCCTTTGAATTTAAGGGAAAATAATAGGTATTATTTTAACACGGCTAAAAGGCCGTCTGAAAAAATCAGACGGCCTTTTGTCGTTACATCGACGAATCAATTGTTGAAAGTGTTGCACTGTTTGATGTCGCCGCTTTCCAAACCGCGCTTGAGCCAAGTCATGCGTTCTTCGGACGAGCCATGGGTAAAGCTGTCGGGAACGACATAGCCCTGAGCCTGTTTCTGCAAGCGGTCATCGCCGACGGATTCGGCGGCAAGCATAGCTTTTTGAATGTCTTCTGTTTTGAAGATATTTTTGTTGATGGCGTAGTGTCCCCAAATACCAGCGAAACAGTCGGCCTGCAATTCGAGTTTGACGGAAAGGGCATTGGCCTCTTTTTTGCCGACTTGCTGTTGCATTTTGTGGACTTTAGGCAGAATGCCGAGCAGGTTTTGAACGTGATGGCCGACTTCATGGGCAATAACGTAGGCAAACGCGGCATCGCTGGCGGATTCGAGCTTGGTGCGCATGTCTTCGTAGAAACTCAAATCCAAATAAACTCTTTGGTCGCCCGGACAGTAAAACGGGCCCATGGCAGATTGGCCCGTACCGCAGGCGGTGGACGTACTGCCTTCATACAACACCATGGTTGTCGGTGTGTAGTGTTGGCCGTGTTGCTGGAAATATTTACTCCATGCTTTTTCGGTATTAGCAAGGACGACACGGGACAGTTCTTTCAACTCGGCTTCTTGTTGGCTGTCGAGTCGGGAAGCTTGCTGGGTAGGAATGCCCATCGAAGATGAGCCGCCAACCAAACCGCTCAAATCCACGCCGTAATATGCGCCGATCAAAACCACGATAATGCCGAGTATGCCCGGCGTTTTACCGCCACCGCCGCCGCCACGGCTTCCGCGGCGATCTTCGACGTTTTGGCTTTGTTCACGACCTTTCCAATCCATAATGCGTATCCTGTGTAATTTTCATGCGGCGGATTATACTATGGAATGTCAAATGTGTTTGATCGAATTGTGAATATTGCTTGAGGCCGTCTGAAAATGCGGCATCGGGAAAGTGAAAACGGCAGTATCTTTCAGACGGCCTTGGGGTTTGTTAGAATGAACAAACCTACTATTGGGAGATATAAGATGAAAGTCAGCAGTAAAGCTATTGTCAACGGCGAATTTGAAGACAAATACGGCAAGCGCGGCAGCCAGTTCAGCCCGAGCGGTATGCCTTCTTATTCGATTCCTTTTGAAATCGAAGATGCGCCTGAAGGAACAAAATCGTTTGCCGTGGTGTTGGAAGACAAAGATGCCATTTCAGCATCCGGCTTCGTATGGACGCATTGGTTGATTTCGGATTTGAAACGCACTTTAGTGGCAGAAAATGAGAGTATTTCTGCAACAGATTTCACTCAGGGCGCGAACACTTGGGCGAGCGCGTTGGGTAAATTTGAAATCGAAGAAGCTTCTTTTTACGGCGGTATGGCACCACCGAACAACCGCCATCGTTATGAACTGATTGTGTACGCGCTGGATACTGTTTTGGATTTACCGCGCGGTTTCCGCTTTAATGAGCTGCATTTTGCCATGCAGGGTCATGTCTTGGATTCGGCATGCGTGGTCGGTACTTATGATGTGTGACGGTATGTGTCATTATTGAAAAACAGCCTGTCCGGTTTTAATTCGGACAGGCTGTTTTTATGGGAAATCAAATCAATTAAACCACTTCGGCTTTAGTGATGATGACAGGTTCGCTCGGTACGTCGTCGTGGTAGCCGTGACGTTTGGTAGAAACGCCTTCGATGGCATCGACAACGTCAAAACCGTCAACGACTTTACCGAATACGGCATAGCCCCAGTCTTGGACTACGGTTTTGCCATACAGCTCTTTAGAACGGAAGTTCAGGAAAGCGTTGTCGGCAGTGTTGATGAAGAATTGCGCGCTGGCAGAATGAGGATCGGAAGTACGCGCCATGGCGATGGTGTATTTTTCGTTAGGCAAACCGTTGGACGCTTCGTTTTGAATCGGATCGCGGGTTTCTTTTTCGTTCATGTTTTCATCCATGCCGCCACCTTGAATCATAAAGCCTTTGATGACGCGGTGGAAGATTACGCCGTCGTAGAAGCTGTCTTTAACGTATTGCTCGAAGTTTTTAGCAGTAACGGGGGCTTTGTCGAAGTCGAGTTCGATTTTGATGTCGCCTTTGTTGGTGTGCAGGATAATCATGGGTTTCCTTTCGTTAGAATCCGGTTTTAATCATTCGTTAAATTGTGTCTGAACGAGAAACTTCAAGGCCGTCTGAAAAATATTCTTTCAGACGGCCTGGACTATGCTTAAGGGTTTACGGCATCAGGACGAAATAAGCCCACAGTGCAACCAACAGGATACAGAGGACGTTCAGCAATAAGCCGACGTTCATCATTTCGCGTTGCTTAATCAAGCCTGTACCAAACACAATCGCGTTAGGCGGCGTGGCAACCGGCAACATGAAGGCACAAGATGCGCCAATGCCGATGACGAATACCAAGACTTGTTCTGGCAGACCCATTTGCGCGGCGATGCTGGCGAAAATAGGCACAAGCAGGGCGGCAGAAGCGGTGTTACTGGTGAACTCGGTCAGGAAGATGATGAAGGCGGCAACCACGAAAATCACCAGCAATGCAGGAGAATGGGAGAATGTGGAAGCAACTTGCTGACCCAATGCTTCAGATGCGCCGGAAGATTGCAGCAACGCGCTCAAGCTGATACCGCCACCGAAGAGCATCAATACACCCCAGTCGGTATTACGGGCAACTTCTTTCCATTGCGCCACGCCGAATACGACGACGGCAACGGCGGCAATCAGGGCGATAACGGTATCAGGGTTGGAAATACCGAATGCAGCTTTGATTTTGGAGCTGAATACCCAAGCGATGGCTGCGGCCAAGAAAATCAACAGCGCGATAACGCGGTGCAAAGTCCAAGGGATAGATTCGGCTTTAACTTCCACACGCTCGTTCAAATTAGGCTTGAGGATGACGTACATGGAGAACAGCATCAGCGGCAGAATCAACAGCATCATCGGCAGGCCGAGCTTCATCCAGCCGACGAAGTCCAAGTTCAGCGCTTTGGCGGCAATCATGTTCGGTGGAGAACCGACCACGGTACCCAAGCCGCCGATACTGGCGCAGTAGGCGATGCCGAGCAGGACGAAAACGTAGGTTTTGCGTTCTTTTTCTTGGTCGAGGTGGCTCATCATACCCATTGCCAAAGGCAGCATCATCGCGGCAGTCGCAGTATTACTGATCCACATAGACAGGAAGGCAGTAACGGCAAACAGCATCAACACGGCAACTTTCATATTGCCGCGTGACAGGCGCAACAGGCTGACGGCGATTTTACGGTCGAGACGCTGCATGTGCAGGGCGGTTGCAAGCGCGAAGCCGCCGAAGAAGATGTAAATCGTCGGGTCGGAGAAACCTGCCATCGCTTTTTTGATGTCCATATCCGGGAAGCCGAGTACAACGGCAAGGATAGGGATCATCAGTGCGGTAACGGTAATGTGTACGGCTTCGGTAAACCAGAGTGCCGCAACGAAAAGCAACAGCGCGATACCTTTGTTGGCATCGGTACTGTAGGGAAGAATGTAATAAATGCCGAAGCAGACAACAGCAGAGATAATGGTCGTCAGCAGTCCTTTAAAGTCGGTAATCGGCTTCTGTGCACTGAGAAGCTCGACGTTCTCAGGATGCTGAGTCTTATCCTTGGCGTTTAAGTCCATGATGTATTCCTCTGAAACATGATTGGTTTTTCTTTTCAGCCGTACGTTCAGACGGCCTAATAGACGACAGTATATTTGTAATTTAATGTAGTGTAAACAAATTGTAAATTATTTTTTAAAAATGAAATGAAAACCGGATAAGCAGCAAGAAAACTGCTTATCCGGCGGAATAAAGACCCATCGTGAGTTAGTAAGAATCAGGACAAATCGGTAAAACTGCCAAAATTACGGCCGGGTCAGTAATACCATCCTGATTTATATGGATTTAAACATTTTGCGTCAGATTGTCTTGTTCCTTAAACAACAAGCCGCAAACGGCCAGACCTGCCGCCGCCAGCAAGGCTCCGGCAATGCCGATATTGGAAAGACCGAACCAAGTGGTCACATAATGCCCCCAAAGCGCACCGCCGCCGATACCGACGTTGTACAAACCTGAATAAATCGAGTTGGCCACATCTGTTGCATCCGAGGCAAATGCCAAGACTTTCGACACCATGCCCAAGCTGACGATGACGATGGCCACGCCCCAAATAAACACCAGCGCATATACTGCATACGGGAAAGAGGCAAGCGGCAGAAGCAGTAGGGCGGAAAGCAGGATGACCGCCACCGCGCCGAGCATAAACAAACGTTGCGCTTTGGCAAACCATTTGCCGAATAGATAAGATGCGGCAAATCCTGCCAAACCATACAGGCTTAAAACGATGGTGACTTGTTCAGCCTTAAATCCGCCAACTTGCAACACAAAAGGTTCGATATAGCTGTATGCCGTGAAATGGGCTGTAATAATCAACACCGTCATGGTATAAAGCAACATCAGGTTGCGGCGTTTGAATAAACTCGGCAGGCTGCTTAAAGAGCCGGTATTTTGGCTGGGTAAAGCAGGCAGGTTTTTGGCCAATACCAGCATTACGCCGGCAGCGCAAACCCCAATCAGCAGGAAGCTGAGCTGCCAGCCGAAGTATTGCCCGACCACGCGCCCCAGCGGAATGCCCAAAACCATCGCCAAAACCGTACCCGTACTGAGCAAGCCCAAAGCCTGATTGGTTTTGCCGGCGGGAGCAAGCCGTACTGCCAAAGAAGCCGTAATTGACCAAAAGACCGCGTGTGTCAGCGCAATTCCGATACGGCTGACCAAAAGGATGTTGAAGTTCCAAGAAAAAAACGACAGCGCGTGAAACAGCGCAAACAGTGCAAACAGCATCAGCAATAATTTGCGCCGTTCGATGTTTTTCGTCATCAGCATCAGCGGCAGTGATAGGAGCGCAACAATCCACGCATACACCGTAATCATCATGCCCACTTCCGTTGCCGGTTTGCCAAAGCTCTGACCGATGTCGCTCAAAAGCGCAATCGGAATGTATTCGGTGGTATTGAAAATAAACGCACCCACCGCCAGCGCGCATACGCTAACCCATTGTTTGAATGTTGAAGTCATTATTATGTCCGTTTGATGAAGCAAAGGTCGTTATTGTACGCCTATCTGCATTTTTCAGACGGCCTTAATGAAGAATTTGCAAGCTGTTTGTGTAAGGAGTAAAGTATTTGGCAACTATATTTGTTTGAATGAAAGGAAATACAAATGCAAACTGTTACCCTCAATATCGACGGCATGACCTGCGGCGGCTGCGTGAAAAGCGTAACCCGTCTTTTGGAAGGCGTAGAAGGCGTGGAAAAAGCAGAAGTCAGCTTGGAAAACAAAAATGCAGTGATTACTTTTGATGAAAGCAAGACAGATACCGATGCGCTGATTGATGCCGTAGAAGACGGCGGCTACGATGTGGCTTTGTAACCGATAAGCGTATTTTGAAAAGGCCGTCTGAAACGCTTCAGACGGCCTCTGTCTCTTGATAACTTACTTTTTGCCATTATTTGGATTATACCGCCACACGGGTAAACAAAAGTTTTCGCGCATATCTGAAGCAAAGCGGCGGCAAGTGGCTGCCGTATTACGACGAGGCCTGTACCAAACCGTTAGCGGCCGACTAAGGCTACCTGAAACTTTTCAGGTAGCCTGTTTCTATTCTGCCCAAGCCGCCTAACGCTCCTCCAGCCCGGCCAAAATCGCACAATCCGGGAAGTCGTCTCCCGTGCAGGCATCGTGCCAACGTTGCAGCTCAGCCACCATGCCCTGCAAGCGTTCGATTTTGGCTTCCAGCTCGGCGATGTGCCGCGCGGTGAGCGTTTTCACTTCGCGGCTGGTACGCTGCGGGTTGTGTTGCAGGCTCAAAAGCTGCCCGATCTGCGGCAGCGAAAAGCCCACTTCCCGCGCATGGCGGATAAAGCGCAGCCGGACAAGGTCGGCCTGTCCGTAGCGGCGGTAGCCCGCTTCGCTGCGCGCGGCCGGGGCGATTAGGCCGTGCTTTTCGTAGTCGCGGATTTGTTTGGCGGAAAGGCCGCTCTCGGCCGCGGCCTGGCTGATGTTCATCATGATGCTTGACCTTTACTTCGGGTAAAGCTTTATAGTGGCGGCACTTAGCGGGAAAGCAAGAGCAGACCCATCATTTCAGGTTACCTGAAAGCTTTGGCTGCAACGGGCTTTAAAACCTCAGCCTCATTCCAACAGAAAGGAAACCCTATGCAAACCATCACATTAAACATCGACGGCATGACCTGCGGCGGCTGCGTGAAAAGCGTAACCCGTCTTTTGGAAGGCGTAGAAGGCGTGGAAAAAGCAGAAGTCAGCTTGGAAAACAAAAATGCAGTGATTACTTTTGATGAAAGCAAGACAGATACCGACGCGCTGATTGATGCCGTAGAAGATGGCGGCTATGATGTGGCTTTGTAACCAATAAGCGTATTTTGAAAAGGACGTCTGAAACGCTTCAGACGGCCTTTGTCTCTTGATAACTTACTTTTTGCCATTATGTCGTTTTCGTTTGATAATATAGAAACGCAAAAAAACACGCGCCAAACAATCAATAGGAGGCTTTGCCATGCAACAAAAAGTCCGTTTCCAAATCGAAGGCATGACCTGTCAGGCCTGCGCTTCGCGTATTGAAAAAGTGTTGAACAAAAAAGATTTTGTCGAATCGGCAGGGGTAAACTTTGCCAGCGAGGAGGCGCAGGTTACGTTTGACGACAGCAAAACTTCCGCTGCCGACATCGTCAAAATCATTGAGAAAACCGGTTACGGCGCGAAGGAAAAAACGGAAGACGCGCTGCCGCAGCCCGAAGAAGCAGCGCATGTAAGCTGGAGGCTGTGGCTTTTGTTGGCCATCAATATTCCGTTCCTTATCGGCATGGCAGGGATGATGATCGGGCGGCACGATTGGATGATTCCGCCTGTATGGCAATTTGTGCTGGCAAGCATAGTGCAACTTTGGCTGGCCATCCCGTTTTACAAAAGCGCGTGGGCAAGCATTAAGGGCGGGTTGGCGAACATGGACGTGCTGGTTACCATCGGCACGGTATCGATTTACCTGTATTCCGTTTATATGCTGTTTTTCAGCCCGCACGCGGCGCACGGCATGGCACACGTGTATTTTGAAGTAGGCGTGATGGTGATCGGTTTTGTGTCGCTGGGCAAATTTTTGGAACACCGCACCAAAAAATCCAGCCTGAACAGCTTGGGCTTGCTGCTCAAGCTCACGCCGACCCAAGTCAACGTGCAACGCGATGGCGAATGGAAACAACTGCCCATCGACCAAGTACAAATCGGCGACCTTATCCGCGCCAACCACGGCGAACGTATTGCTGCCGACGGCATCATCGAAAGCGGCAGCGGCTGGGCGGATGAGAGCCATCTTACCGGCGAATCCAACCCCGAAGAGAAAAAGGCGGGCGGCAAAGTGTTGGCAGGCGCGCTGATGACCGAAGGCAGCGTGGTGTACCGCGCTACGCAGCTCGGCAGCCAAACCTTGCTCGGCGACATGATGAACGCGCTTTCTGAAGCACAAGGCAGCAAAGCACCGATTGCGCGTGTGGCCGATAAAGCGGCGGCGGTGTTCGTGCCTGCCGTCGTGGGCATCGCGCTTTTGACTTTTATCGCCACTTGGCTGGTGAAAGGCGATTGGACGGTCGCATTGATGCACGCCGTTGCCGTTTTGGTGATTGCCTGCCCGTGCGCGCTCGGTCTGGCAACCCCTGCCGCGATTATGGTCGGCATGGGCAAAGCGGTGAAACACGGTATTTGGTTTAAAGACGCGGCGGCAATGGAAGAAGCCGCCCACGTCGATGCCGTCGTGCTGGACAAAACCGGCACGCTGACCGAAGGCAAGCCGCAGGTTGCCGCCGTTTATTGCGTTCCCGACAGCGGCTTTGACGAAGACGCTTTGTACCGCATCGCCGCCGCCGTCGAACAAAACGCCGCTCATCCGCTCGCCCGAGCCATCGTTTCCGCCGCCCAAGCGCGCGGTTTGGACATTCCCGCCGCACAAAACGCGCAAACCGTTGTCGGCGCAGGCATTACCGCCGAAGTGGAAGGCGTGGGTTTGGTGAAAGCAGGCAAAGCCGAATTTGCCGAACTGACCTTGCCGAAGTTTTCAGACGGCGTTTGGGACATTGCAAGCATTGTTGCAGTCTCGGTCGATAACAAACCTATCGGCGCATTCGCACTTGCCGACGCATTGAAAGCCGATACCGCCGAAGCCATAGGCCGTCTGAAAAAACACGGCATCAACGTTTACATCATGAGCGGCGACAACCAAGGAACGGTTGAATATGTCGCCAAACAACTGGGCATCGCACACGCCTTCGGTAATATGAGTCCGCGCGATAAAGCTGCCGAAGTGCAGAAACTCAAAGCCACCGGCAAAACCGTGGCGATGGTCGGCGATGGTATCAACGACGCCCCCGCGCTCGCCGCCGCCAACGTCAGCTTCGCCATGAAAGGTGGTGCGGACGTTGCCGAACACACCGCATCCGCCACGCTGATGCAGCATTCGGTCAACCAGCTCGCCGATGCCCTGTTGGTATCGCAGGCGACTTTGAAAAACATCAAGCAAAACCTGTTTTTCGCCTTCTTCTACAATATCTTGGGCATTCCACTCGCTGCGCTTGGCTTTTTAAACCCCGTCATCGCAGGCGCGGCAATGGCGGCAAGCTCGGTTTCCGTGTTGAGCAATGCCTTGCGCCTGAAACGGGTGAATATTGAATGATAATATAAAGGCCGTCTGAAGACTGTTTTATCAGACGGCCTTTAATCCATATTTTCTGATTTCGAGACTCAAGCGGGAGTATGTTGTATGGGCATGATGTTGTTTACCAATATTGTATTGATTGTTTTATGTATTTTTACCATGTTACTGGTGTGGTCGCGCAACTGGAAACGCAAGCAGGCGTATTTTGAGAAAATCAAAAGCAATCCGGAAAACCTCAAATGGGTTGGGCAAAATCTGACTGGTCAGGAATGGAAGGATTTGAAAGTCGTGAGTGACCATTTTGGCCTGCCCATGTTGCAAGCCAAGCAATTAATTGATTTTTATAAAAACAGTCAGCGTTAATTTATGATTTAACAATAAAACTTGACTGAAGTTAAGGCCGTCTAAAATAGCACTCTTATAATAATATAAGTGATATTTCAGACGGCCGTGCTGTTTGTTCAAATAAAGGGAGGAGAACAAAAATGACCGTTTACTTAATCGGCGACTCCGTGCGGCTTGCTTCGGAGCCTTACACACGTGCCGCTTTGCCTGATGCGGATATTGTTACTCCATCGGAAAACTGCCGTTCGTCACATGATGTGTTAGAGCATATCGGGCAATGGACAGAGGGCGCGACTGTGGTAGACATTATCCACATCAACTGCGGTTTACACGATATCCGCTACAATCAAGGCTGTAATGAGCCGGTGGCCGATATAGAAACCTACCGCAGCAACCTGATTCAAATTTTTGATTATCTGAAACAGACTGGGGCAAAAATTATTTGGGCAAGCAGTACGCCGTTTTTGGAAAGCGTACACAATATCGTCAAACCCTCGCGCCGCTATCTGGCTGATTTGAAGGCCTATAACCGTGTGGCGGAGGATTTGGCAAGGCAATATGGTTTTACCGTCAACGATTTATACGGTTTGATGTTTGAGCAGGATTTGACCGATGTGATGCTGTGCGACGGGCTTCATTTCAATGAGTTCGGCAGTAAGATAATAGGCAAGGCAGTAGCCGAAGCGATATTGAAACAGATGGATTAACCTAATTTAACTCGTTTTGTCATGTTTTGGCTTTCAGACGGCCTTTAAAGTTGAAACGAAGCCCCCGATATAAGGTAATGTAGCACTCATCCTATCAACATTTAATCCAGGAGTATGACCATGAGCGGCGAATTAGATAAAATCAGCGGTAAAGTAAAAGAAGTGGCTGGCGATGTATCCGGCAATGCTAAACTTGAAGCTGAGGGCTTGGTTCAACAAGGCGTTGGCAAAGTAAAAGAAGTGGTCGGCGATATTGAAGAAAAAGCAGGTGATGTTTTGCAAAAAGGCAAAGAAGAAGCCGAGCATTTGGTTGATGAAGCCAAAGAAAAAGCTGAAGGCTTGATTAATGATATTAAAAGCAAATTTTAATATTTAAAGAATAAAAGGCCGTCTGAAAGATTTTTCAGACGGCCTTTGTTTATGGTTTTAAAGTTTAGGCAAACTGTTTGCCAAATTCGATAAATTCGTCTTTTTTGGCTTTGGCTTTGCCGGAGTCGATGGCTTCTTGAGCAGCTTTGACGCCATCTGCCAGCGAAGTAACCGCATTTCCTGCATAGAGCGCGGCGGCGGCATTGAGGACGACGATATCGCGTGCGGCACCGGCTTTGCCGTCCAGCACTTCGTTCATTTTTTGCAGGGATTCTTGCGCATTTTCGACTTTGATTTCGTCTAAATTGCGGCGGACTTCCATGCCGAAATCGGCCGGGCTGATGTCGTATTCGGTAATTTTTCCGTCTTTCAGTTCGGCAACGCGGGTTTTGCCGGTCAGCGTGATTTCATCCAAACCGCCTTCGCCGCACACAACCAAAACATGTTTGGAACCAAGTTGTTGCAATACGCGGGAAAGAATGCCGCACAAGTCGATGTGGAACACGCCCAAGAGTTGGTTTGCCGCGCCGGCCGGATTGGTCAGTGGGCCCAAGATATTGAAGATGCTGCGGAAGCCGAGCGAACGGCGGACGGGAGCAACATAGCGCATGGCGCTGTGATGGTTGGGCGCGAACATAAAGCCGATGCCGGTTTGCTGAATACTTTGGGCAACCTGTTCGGGGTTGAGATTGAGGTTGGCGCCCATTTGTTCCATAACATCGGCAGCGCCGCTGGATGAAGAAACGGAGCGGCCGCCGTGTTTGGCGACTTTCGCGCCTGCCGCAGCCGCGACAAACATGGAAGTCGTGGAAATATTGAAGGTTTTGGCACCGTCGCCGCCCGTGCCGACAATATCGACCAAGTCATCGGCGTTTTCCAGCGGCACTTTAGTGGCAAATTCACGCATCACGCTGGCTGCGGCGGTAATCTCGGAAACGGTTTCAACTTTAATCCGCAGGCCGGTCAGGATGGCGGCGATTTGCTCGGGCGGAACTTGGCCGCTCATGATTTGGCGCATGAGGTCGGTCATTTCATCGTAGAAAAGTTCGTTGTTGCTGATGAGGCGTTCAATCGCTTGTTGAGGGGTAATCATGATTTTTCCTTTGTTCGTGTCCGATGTGATTCAGGCCGTCTGAAAATGCGGTTTGAACACTGTCAAACACCTTTCAGACGGCCTTTCATTAAGATTTTTGCGGACGATAGTCTTTGAATTCTTCCAAGAAGTTTTTCAGCATATCGTGGCCGTGTTCGGTCAGCAGGGCTTCGGGGTGGAACTGTACGCCTTCGACGGCATATTCTTTGTGGCGTACGCCCATGATTTCGCCGTCTTCCGTCCATGCGGTAATTTCGAGGCAGTCGGGCAGGGTGGCGCGGTCGATGGCAAGGCTATGGTAGCGCGTGCAGTTGACCGGATTGGGCAGGTCTTTAAACATGCCTGTGCCGTGATGGAAAACAGGGGAGACTTTGCCGTGCATCATTGTTTGCGCGCGCACGACATTGCCGCCGAACGCTTCGCCCATGGTTTGATGGCCGAGACACACGCCCATGACGGGCAGCCTGCCGGCAAAGTGCTGCATGGCCGCAACAGAAATGCCTGCTTCTTTCGGGGAACAAGGGCCGGGGCCGATGACCAGATATTGAGGTTTTAGGGCTTCGATTTCTTCGATGGTGATTTCATCGTTGCAGCGAACCAAAACTTCCTGCCCCAATTCGGCAAAGTATTGGACGATGTTGTAGGTGAAGCTGTCGTAATTGTCGATAAATAAAAGCATTTGCAAACCTTTAATGACATCTTGGCAGACAGGGTAAGGCCTGCCAAAAGTGTAAAAATCGTTTATGTTTGCATAATATCACAATCTTTACCTAAAGGCCGTTTGAAACGGCGGATAAGACAAAACAGCTAAAAAATGCTATGCTTTACGCTTTGAACCTAATCTGTTTGAAGTGATGAAAAAGTATCTTATCCCGACTGCCGCCGTCGTTGTCGCCGCTGCGCTCGGCACACCTTATTATCTTGGTGTCAAAGCGGAAGAAAGCCTGACCGAGCAACAAAAGCTGTTGCAGGACTCCGGTTTCCTGACCGTTGAGTCCCACCAATACGATCGCGGCTGGTTCAGTTCAACTGAGACGACCGTCATCCGCCTCAAGCCGACCCTGCTTCAAAATACGCAAAAATACCTGCCGGACAATTTGAAAACCGTCCTGCAAGAGCCGATTACGGTCATTAACCATGTGACACACGGCCCGTTTGCCGGCGGCTTCGGCACGCGTGCGCACGTGGAAACCGAGTTCCAATACCATCCGGAAACCAAAAAAGTTTTAGACCGCTTCTTCGGCCAGCAAACGCCGTTGACCATGACCAATACGGTTTACCTTTCCGGCGACGGCAAACTCAGCCTCAATATCCCTGCCTTCGACTATGAAGAGCTCTCAGGTATCAAGCTCAACTGGAAAGGCTTTAGCGGCAATACCGATTACAGCCAAGGCTTCAAAAGCTATCGTCACGATTATCTTGCGCCGTCTTTGCAAGTCAAATTGGCCGACAAAGGCGATGTGTCTTTGGAAAACCTGCGCTTCCAATCCGAAACGGAAGACGGCCTGACCAAGCTTTCTTTGGGCAAGAGCAGCATTACGCTGGATAAATTCCTGCTGCAATGGAAAGAAAACATTGATTACAACGTTAAGTTGAACGAATTGGTCAACCTTGTGACCAACCTGCAAATCGGTGCGTTTATCAATCCGACCGGCACGATTGCTCCGTCTAAAATCGAAGTCAGCAAACTGCGTTTCGATACGCAGACCGGCGAAGTCGATAAATTCATCAACAGCGAAGGCCGCTTCCAATTTGAAAGCCTGACCTATGGCGAAGACAAATACGGCCCTCTGGACATCAATGTCGCTGCCGAGCATTTGGATGCCGCATCGCTTTTGGCATTGAAAAACAAAATTGCCGAAGTGTCCGTGAAGAAAATGAGCGAAGAAGAAATTCAGGCTTCCTTGATTCAGACGGCCAAAAACGAGGCTTCGGGTCTGTTTACCAACAATCCGGTTTTGAACGTCAAAACCTTCAAATTTACTATGCCTAATGGTGATGTCGATGTCAGCGGCAAGCTTGCGTTTAAAGGTTTGGCAGCCAAAGACCTCAACAACTTGGGCGATATGTTGAAGAAAACCGAAGCCGACTTCAACATGAGCGTACCGCAAAAATTGTTGGAGCAGCTCGCCGTCAACCAAGCAAGCAGCCTGTTTAGCGTCAATGCCGAAGATGAAGCCGCAGGCCGTGCCAGCATCGATGATATCAACGAGACCTTGCGCCTGATGGTGGACAGCACCATTAAAAGCATGGCAAGTGAGAAATATCTGACCTTAGAAGACGATAATGTCAAAACCCATTTGACTTTGCAAAACAGCGAGTTGAAATTAAACGGAAAAGTCCTTCAAAGCGACCCGGAACCCGAGTTTGACGAAGCAGACTTTCCCAATAACTAATCCTCAATCACACAAACAGCGGTTTTAGCTTCACTGAAGTTAAAACCGCAAATCAACCCACAATCAAAAAGGAAACCCATGTTCCGTACCATGCTCGGCGGCAAAATCCACCGTGCCACCGTTACCGAAGCCGACCTCAACTACGTCGGCAGCATTACCGTTGACCAAGACCTGCTGGATGCGGCAGGTATTTGCGTGAACGAAAAAGTCGCTATCGTCAACAATAACAACGGCGAACGTCTTGAAACCTACACTATCCCCGGTGAACGCGGCAGCGGTGTCGTTTGTCTCAATGGCGCGGCCGCGCGTTTGGTTCAAAAAGGAGACATCGTGATTATCATGTCTTACGTCATGTTGTCCGAACCCGAAATTGCAGCGCATGAGCCAAAAGTCGTCCTCGTCGATGAGAACAATAAAATCCGCGACGTGATTTCTTATGAGCCGCCGCACACCGTGTTGTAATATTCAAACAAAGGCCGTCTGAAACGTTTCAGACGGCCTGTTTCCCAAATTCAACTTATCTGAAAGGCTTTGCCGTGAATATCCAAATCAACAACATCACCGTCAGCAACGATGCGCCCTTTACCCTTTTCGGCGGAATCAATGTCCTTGAAGACCTCGACTCTACGCTGAAAGCCTGTGAGCAATACGTTAAAGTAACCGATAAACTCGGCATCCCTTACGTTTTCAAAGCCTCTTTTGACAAGGCAAACCGCTCTTCCATCCACTCTTTCCGCGGTGTGGGTTTGGACGAAGGTATGAAGATTTTTCAAGCGGTGAAGCGCGAGTTTAACGTTCCCGTGATTACCGACGTTCACGAGCCTTACCAATGCCAACCGGTTGCCGAAGTCTGCGATGTCATCCAGCTGCCCGCCTTCTTAGCACGCCAAACCGATTTGGTGGTAGCAATGGCGAAAACCGGCAATGTCATCAACATCAAAAAGCCGCAATTCCTCAGCCCGTCTCAAATGAAAAACATCGTCGAGAAATTCCAAGAAGCAGGTAATGAGCAAATCATTTTGTGCGAACGCGGCGCAAACTTCGGCTACGACAACTTGGTGGTCGATATGCTCGGCTTTGGCGTGATGAAAAAAACGTGTAACAACCTGCCCGTTATTTTTGACGTAACCCATTCCCTGCAAACGCGCGAATCCGGCGCTGCTGCATCAGGCGGCCGTCGCGCCCAAGTATTGGACTTGGCGCTTGCCGGTATGGCAACCCGATTGGCCGGTTTGTTCCTTGAATCCCATGCCAATCCCGACCAAGCCAAATGCGATGGCCCAAGCGCATTACCGCTTGCCCAATTGGAAGATTTCCTGACCCGTGTTAAAGCAATCGATGAAACCGTGAAATCGTTTGCGCCTATGGATATTCGCTAAGGGCAAATAAGTTAAAAGGCCGTCTGAAAGCATTTTCAGACGGCCTTTTTATTGGCGTTACTGTCCGCGTAAAAACAACGCATCCAATTCTTTTAAAGTCAGTTTGACCCAAGTCGGGCGGCCGTGATTGCACTGGTTGCTGCGCGGCGTATTTTCCATATCGCGCAGGAGCGCATTCATTTCCGGCAGGGTGAGCTGGCGGCCGGCGCGGACTGAGCCGTGGCAGGACATGGTGGCAAGGATGTGGTTTTCGTGTTCCTTGATGGTTTGGCTGCTGCCGACTTGGGCAAGTTCGCCCAATACATCTTTGGCCAGTGAAACGACGTCGGCTTTACCGAGCATGGCGGGGACGGCGCGGACGGCAAGGGTATTGCCGCCCATGTCGGACAATTCCAAGCCAAAGCCTGCCAGCGTTTCGGCATGATCGGCAAGGGCGGCGCATTCTTCGTGGGACGCGGCAAAGGTTACGGGAATAAGCAGGCGTTGGCTTTGCAGATTGCCGTTTGCCTGACGTTGGCGTTTCATTTTCTCGTAGTTGACGCGTTCGGCGGCAGCGTGCATATCGATGAGCAACAGGCTGTCTTCTGCTTGGGCAAGTATGTAGATGCCAAGTAATTGGGCAATGGCAAAACCGAGTGGCGGCAGTTCGGATTGGGAGGGAAGGTTGTCTGAAAGCGGCGTATCTGTTTGGGGAGTAGGCGTTTCAGACGGCATATTGCCGAAACGTGCCTGCTCGAATTGACTCAACTCAAGGTCGATGTCGTCGGTTTTTTTGTAGAGCTCGGCATAAGTATTCATGGCCGCACGGCTTTCGCGCAGGGACAGGCTGCGTTGCTGCGGCGCGCGCGCGGCTTGGTAAGGCATGGGCGCGGTTTTTCCTGATGCACCAAAGGCATTGCGTGTATCGGGTTTGTTGCCCGTCGGGTAGTTGGATGCGCTATCAAATAGATTTTCGCTGTCGTTTTCAGACGGCGTTGAGGCAGGAGTAACGCCGGTAATGTCATGCAACACTTCGCCTGCGTTGCTGACGCTTTCGGTCAAGTCGGCGCGCGTGTCGGCAAGGGCTTTGTTGAGCGTGTGGAACACGAGTTGGTGTACTTGCTGGCTGTCGCGGAAGCGGATTTCGGTTTTGGTCGGGTGGACGTTGACATCCACGGCTTCGGGCGGCAGGTCGAGGAAGAGGACGAAAGCAGGCGTCAGTGCATTGTGCAATACGTCGCGGTATGCCTGTTTGACAGCATGGAGCATGACTTTGTCGCGCACGAAGCGATGGTTGACGAAGCAGTATTGTTTGTCGGTTTTGCCTTTGGCAAAAGTCGGCTTGGCAATTGCGCCATAGAGCCGCAATGCGCCATTGCCGCTGTCAATTTCCAATGAGGCCGTCTGAAAATCATCGCCGACAATGGCGGCAATCCGTTCATGCAGGCTTTGGGTAGGAAGTTTGAACACTTGTTTGCCGTCGCGTTTGAGCGAGAAGGCAATGTGCGGATGCGCCAGCGCGAGGCGTTCGAGCATGGTGGCGCAATGGGCGTATTCGGTGTTTTCGGATTTGAGGAACTTGCGCCGCGCGGGGGTATTGAAGAAGAGTTCGGCAGCTTCGATGGTGGTGCCGACGGGGTGGGCGGCGGCGGTAGGGCTGCTGAGTTTGCCGTCTTCGGCTTTGACTTGGGTTGCGTGCGAACTGTCTTCTTGACGGCTGGTCAGGCTCAGGCGGCTGACGGAGGCGATGCTTGCCAAACCTTCGCCGCGAAAGCCCATGCTGGCGACGTGTTCCAAATCGTTTAAGGTTTTGATTTTGCTGGTGGCGTGGCGATGGAGCGCAAGCTCGATGTCGTCCGGATGGATACCGCTGCCGTTGTCGCTGACGCGAATTAGGCGGATACCGCCACCGGCCAGTTCGACATCAATCGCCGTTGCGCCTGCATCGATACTGTTTTCAACGATTTCTTTCAAGGCGTTGGCAGGACGTTCGACCACTTCGCCGGCGGCGATTTGGTTGACAAGATGGTCGGGCAGGGCGGCAATTCGGGACATCGGTTTCTTTCAAAAAAGCAACGGAGGAAGGGGAAATTACAGGTATTTGCGCATCAATTCGCATTCGACACGGACGGTTTTGTTCAGCTGCAACACGGCAGTACCGAGCGACTCGTAACGGTTGAGGCGATAAAAAGGCACGGAATTGAGCGAGGCATACAGTTTGAGAAAGCTGAGGCCCGCATTTCGTGCCATTTCTTCGGCGCGGCTGAGCAGGGCCGTGCCCAAGCCGAGATTGTGGAAGAGCGGATGGACGTATAAGGCGTCCAGTTGCGCTTCTTTGAAATCGACTTGGAAGAAGCCTTGAATTAGCCCTTTGTATTCGACCACCCACAAAGCTTTGTTTTTATCAGAGATGGTTTCCAAATAGCTGTTGATGTCGAGCAGACTTTCCCATGTGTGCATAATGGTTTCATCGTAACTGCGGATGCAGGCGTATTGAACGGCATGCAGATGGGCGTTGTGTATGTCTTGGCAGTCTTTTTCGGTTGCCGGACGGAGGATGGTCAGAAGGCTCATGGCGGATGGTCGGAAAAATTGATTTCAGACGGCCTTTAGCGATCAAAGGCCGTCTGAAAAAAGTGGGTAAGGTTATAGGCTTTGATGTAAGGTTTGTGCGGATTGGAACGCGTTGTCCGCATCGTTGGCCAAGACGGTAAAGTGGCCCATTTTTCGGCCTTTACGCGCGGCTTTTTTACCGTAAAGATGCAGATGTGCATTCGGGTTGCTTTGCAGCGGCAGCCATTCGGGCTCGCCGCCGTCTTCCTTCCAAACGTCGCCCAAAATATTTGCCATACAGCAAGAAGTCAGCAATTTGGTGTCAGCCGGAGGCAGGTTGCACATCAGGCGGACCTGTTGCTGGAATTGGTCTACCGCGCAGGCATCGATGGTATGGTGGCCGGAATTGTGCGGACGCGGGGCGATTTCGTTGACGACTAATTCATGTGTATCGCCGACAACAAACATTTCTACTGCCAATACGCCGACGTAGTTTAATTCATCGGCCAAACGCTGCGCCATTTGTCGCGCCTGTTGCTGCACGTCGGCACTCAGTCGGGCTGGGACGATGGAGTAGGCGAGGATGCCGTTTTCGTGAATGTTTTCGGCAGGGTCGAAAGTTTGCACGTTGTCATTGTTCAGACGGCATACGATAACGGAAATCTCGCCGCGCAAGTCCACCATTTTTTCCAAAACGCAATCCACGCCGCCGTGTTCGGCAAACGCGGCTTTGAGTTCATCCAATGTTTTTACACGGATTTGGCCTTTGCCGTCATAGCCCAAAGTAGCGGTTTTCAGGATGCCGGGCAGAAATTGTACGCTTTCTTCAGTGATGTCTTCGGCTTTGCAAACTGCTTGATACGGCGCGGTTTGCAGGCCTGCTTTGCGTATCCATGCCTTTTCCTGAATGCGGTTTTGAGCGATGGCAACGCAGTCGCCGCTGGGGGAAACGTTGGTGTGTTTGGCGAGAAAACGCATCGCGTCGGCATTGACGTTTTCAAACTCGGTCGTAACCGCCGTGCATTTTGCCAATTCTTCCAAAGCTACTTCATCGTCAAACGGCGCGCACAAATGGCGGTCGGCAAATTCCGCCGCCGGCGCATTCGGGTCGGGATCGAGTACGGTTACTTTGTAGCCCATGGTTTTGGCAGCAACAGTAAACATTCTGCCTAATTGTCCGCCGCCGAGGATGCCGAGCATTGCAGGAGGGAGGATGGGGGATGTGTTCATGGATAATCGCTTTATGAGGAAATTGGGTAGGGTGTTTGCGGGCCGTCTGAAAAGGGTTTATGGGTTTCAGACGGCCTGATGTTTTAAAGTTTGCCGATAAATTGCGGCGGAACGTTTTCAGTTAACCATACGCCGTTGTCCGCCAGATAAAATTGATGTCCTGCCGCAAGCATGGCGACAGTGTCGATGGTTAATACAAGCGGCTTGCCGTGTCGGGAGCCGACATTGACGGCTGTTGCGGCATCGGCAGACAGATGGACAAAATGGCGCGAGGCAGAATGCAGGCCTTGCTCCAAAATAGACGGAACAGAGCGTTCAGCCGTACCGTGATACAAAATTTGAGGAGGCGTTGCCACTTTGTGTTCAACCTGAACTTGTGCCGTCGAATGACCTTGTGCCGCGCGGATGCGTTTGCCGTCTTCGGAAATCGTAAACCGTTTTTTATCGTTGTTTTCGACCACTTCCAGCAATACTTCGTAGGTCAGCGGATTGCCCGTAAAGCCGCGCTCGGGATGGTTTACCTGTGTCAGCAGGGTATCAATATCCACCCAGCCGTCTTTATCCAAAGTAATACCGATTTGCTCGGGATGATGGCGCAAGATAAAGCTGAGGAATTTGCTGATAGATTTTAGTTGTTTTTCTTTTAGTATCATAATCTTATTGTTTAGTCATTTCAGAGCGCAGGCCGTCTGAAAATTATTTATCCAATCCTTCTTGCACCATTTGCGCTGCGCGAATTACTGCCCGGGCTTTGTTTTGGGTTTCCTGCCATTCGGATGTTGGGTCGGAATCGGCAACTACGCCTGCGCCGCTTTGGACGAAGAGGGTATTGTTTTTAATCACGGCGGTGCGGATAGCAATGGCCAAATCCATGTCGTTGTTGAAACTCCATACGCCGACTGCGCCGCCGTAGATGCCGCGTTTGCTTGGTTCGACTTCTTCGATGATCTCCATGGCGCGGACTTTGGGGGCGCCGGAAAGTGTGCCTGCGGGGAAGGTGGCGGCGAGGATGTCCATGTTGGTCATACCGTCTTTCAGACGGCCTTCGACATTGGAGACGATATGCATCACATGGGAGTATTTTTCAATCACCATTTTGTCGGTGACTTTGACTTCGCCGGTTTTACTGATACGGCCGACGTCGTTGCGTCCTAAGTCAATCAACATGACGTGTTCGGCAATCTCTTTGGCATCGCTCAGCAGATCTTGCTCATTGGCGAGGTCTTCGGCTGGTGTTTTGCCGCGCAGGCGAGTACCGGCAATAGGGCGGACGATGACATCGTCGCGTTCGCGGCGGACAAGGATTTCGGGCGAAGAGCCGACAATATGAAAATCGCCGAAATCGTAGTAGAACATATACGGCGATGGGTTCAGCGTACGCAGGGCGCGGTAGAGGGCAAGTGGATTGTCGGTAAATTCCATGCTCATGCGTTGGCTGGGGACAACCTGCATGCAGTCGCCTGCAAAGATGTAGTCTTTGATTTTGTTGACGCAGGCTTTGAAAGGTTCTTCTCCAAATTCGCTGACTGCTTGCGTCTGCTTGCTGCCGAGGGAAAGCGGGATGGCGCAACTTTGGCGTAACTGGGTACGGATGTCTTCAAGTCGTTCGCGCGCGCGTTCGTAGCCGTTGGCTTGAGAGGGATCGGCATAAACAATCAGGTAGATTTTGCCGCTTAGATTATCCACTACTGCAAGCTCTTGCGAGAGCATCAGGAGGATGTCGGGCGTACCGAGCGGATCGGCTTTAGCCGTATGTTTCAGGCGGTGGGCAAAATGTTCGAAATTGTAGATGGTTTCATAACCAAAGTAGCCGACTAGGCCGCCGGTAAAGCGCGGCAGGCTTGGGATTTCGGGCGTTTTGAAGCGGTTGTGGAAGGCTTCGATAAAGGGCAGGGGGTTGCCGTAGTGTTGTTCGACGATTTCGCTGTTTTGATACACATCGACATGTTTGCCGCTGGTTTTGAGATAGTGGTTGCAAGGCAGACCGATAAAGGAATAGCGGCCGAAGCGTTCGCCACCGACAACGGATTCGAGTAGGTAGGTGAAAGGCTTGTTGGCAAGTTTGAGGTAGATTGAGAGCGGTGTGTCCAAGTCGGCAAGCAGCTCTTGAACGAGTGGAATGCGGTTGTAACCTTGTGCGGCTTGGGCTTGGTATTCTTGTTTGCTGATCATCTTGATAAGTCTTTCAGACGGCCTGTTTTAGGGTGTTAAATCGTGTGAAGAGTATAGCATTTTATTGGAATTGTTGACAGTCTGAGCGTTATGTCAGATATGGAAAACGCCGTCTGAAAAAGACGGCGCGAGGTATCAGGCAATGGTGTTGGAGATTTTGTTTTTCCGGCTTCGTTTCCACTTGAAAACATAAGCGGCAACAACGGGAATCAGGGCGATAATGGATTTGAATGTCCAGCCTGAATACCATGTACCTTCGGGAACATCGCTTGCAAGCCAAGTGAAGTACGGCCACCAGCAGGCAACCAGGCTGCCGAGGAACAGCGGCCAAATATGACGGCTTAAGTTGCGTTGCCATAAAAGGAAACAGATGGCTGCCCAAACGAAAGTCAGTACGGTAATCAGGAGGATGGTGTAGGCATCTGAAATCAGGATGGCGGCAAAGTAGTAGCTGAGTCCGACCCATAATAGGGCAAGTATCAAGACGATGATTTCTTCCGGGCGTTTAAACATATTTTCTCTCTTTTATAAGACTGGCAATGCGTTAATACTATACCCTAAACAAGAAGCGATGATAAGAGTCTTTCAGACGGCCTTGTAGCCGGGTTTGCTATAATGGGCTCAATCAATTTTTTGGAAAGGACAAACCATGACGGCAAACTTTCAAGAAACGTTAAAGGCTTTGGGCAAACAGGCAAAAAAGGAAGCAGCGGAGCGGGAAGCGGAAGCAAAGACTAAAAAGCAGGCAGAAGATGTGGATTTCAGTAAGGCAGTTGGTAAGGTTACGCCGTTGAAAAATGCCGGTAACTATTATGAACAGCCCCGTGATAAATCTCCGATCAAGCCGCGACCTAAAGAAATGGCGACTTTGGAGCAGGAAGATTATTTTTATGTGGGTAGCGGCGGCTGGGAAGAACCGCCGGCTTCGTTCAGTAAAAACGGGCAGGGTAAAAATGATTTGATGCGTTTGCGAAACGGCCATTATCCTGTTGTGGCTGATGTGGATTTGCACGGCTATACGCAGGAGGAAGCGCAGCAGGTATTGAACGAATTTATTGAGTTTACAAAAAAACGCGGCGTTTGCGGCGAGATTGTCCACGGTAGTGGCTTGGGTTCTTCAGGCTATAAACCGGTTTTAAAAAATATGACGCGCCGCTGGTTGATGCAGCATCCTGATGTGTTGGCTTATGTTGAGCCTCGACAAGGTAATGATGGTGCAGTCAGGATCTTGTTGAAACGCCAACGCCGAGACGATGATTGGAAGCAGTAAAATATAAAAAGCAGTGTCAGTAAGATGACACTGCTTTTTTATAGTTGTTAGACTAAGAAGATTTCTTTTTGGAAACCGATTCGCAACCTTTTCCATTGGTCATTGTGGTTTTGGAATCTTTGGCGGAATTAATATCAGTACATTTGTAAGTATTGCCCAAACTATCCATCCAAACGGAAAGGGTATAGCCTGTTTTTGTGGGAATGGCTTTCAAACGATAGGCTCGGCTTGTACTGGCATTAATCATTTCAGCAGAGTATTGGTATTTGTCTGCCAAATCTTTATGGCCTTTGTATGAGGCAATAAATGTACCTAATTCTTTTTCAATCCTTTTAGTTTCCCAATTTGGATTTTTAACCATCTTATTTTTAAAAGCAGAATTGATGGCAACTAACTCGGCATGCGCTTGTGATTGGTAGCCTCGTTCAATGTAGCGGTTGTAAGACGGAATGGCAATGACGCTCAGGATGGCTAAGATGGCGACGGCAATCATCATCTCAACCAGCGTAAAGCCTAGTTGTTTGGTAGAGGTGGTATTCATTATATTATTCGCTGGCAACGTAAGATTGAAGAACGACCTGTGTATTGTCATTCTTACCCCATGCTTTGGCTGTAACACGGTAAATAGTACGGTTGTCGGCAGAGTTAGTGCCTAGATATTCGATGATGTAGCGGGGATTTTTTGCGATGCCGCTATTTTCACCTAGAGAATATTCTGTGCCGTTAACATCAATACATTTTTGAGGTTTTTTATTCTTCTTTTTTTTATCTATACATTCAGGGAGTATACGATCCCAAGCATATCCTATCTTATTGTCATTTTCTTGTGTTTGAAAGTTACCGTCGTATTTAACGTATGGTGTAAAGCATAAACCGTCTTTACACTCTTTAGTAAAATTAGTCTTTTTCCCTTCAATATCAAAAATTTGATTTTCACCTTCACGCAATGCCGCTTCGGCCAAAGTGGTTGCCAGTTTGCGGTCGGCATCATTGGTGCTGATACGCTGTTCAGTATTGTAGGATTGGGTAGCTGTGACCACGAGCAGGGCGATGACGACCATCATCATTAAAACGATAAACAAAGCATAGCCCTGCTGCCGGTCAGGTTTGATTAGAGTGATCGGTCGGCGCATACGTTTCCTCCGCGGATAGTGGCATTAATATTATAGATATCGACTTTATTGTCTTTTTCTGTTGAGGAATCGATGCTGCCGCCATTCAGTACAATTTGAACAGCTGCCGGAGATTTAGCCTCAGATGAGATATCCAATGCATTTTTGTAATCAAATGATTCTGTATTTACTCCGCTGGCAGATGTATTTTCAGAATCAGGACATTCTGCATAGATATAGTGGATATCCATGGTTGTAATGCCTTTAATCAACAGCTGCGGATTACTCCATGAGCCATCATTTGATAATTGGAAACGGAACAAACCGTTCTCTTCGCCAAGTTTACCGACAGCGTAGGCAATCATCTCATGTTTCATGATAGCGATACTGCCGTCTTGATCAGAGTCGGTAATTTTTAAAGCCAATTTTGCGGCAGCCAAATCTTTAATTTTTGTGTAAGGTTTGGCAATACCGGAGCAGCTGCTGGCAATGGCAGTTTTTTCAGTTGAGTCTGCTTTGTCGATACCGTATTGGAACAGTAGGGCTTTGCCAGTTTGAGCAAAGCCGGTATAGCTTAATTTATTGATTTCTTTAACCGGTAACAGCTTATTAACACCGGCTGTTTTCAAGGCATATTCATCTGAGTTTTTGTCTTCTATCACTGCAGAGGCAGGAAAATTCGCCATATTGAAGCAACCGAAATTGCCTGCCATACGCGCATCGCGGACGATCATATTGGCGGCGTTGCGCAAGTCTTGTTGGATACCGATACGGGCGTTGGCAGACTTGTTTAATCCGCGTGCAGTGAAATAGGTGGAGCTGACAGCCATTAAGACGATCATGCTGAGTAGGCTGGCAACCAGAAATTCAAGGATGCTGAAGCCTCGAATGGCGGTTTTATTGGGAATATGGTTGAGTAAGCGTTTATTGTTCATTGTTAGTCTCTTACGCGTGATTGGTATGTATAGACAACGTGATGCCCCGATGTGTTGAGATTTTTTGCGCTATTTTCTTCTTCAACATCTTGTAACCATAAAACTTTCACGATGGTCGTGTCGCCTTTGCCATCGCATTTTGCGTTAAACCCATTTTCGTAAGTCGGCTCTGCTCCGGAAGAATCTTTGCAGATGGTTGAGAAGACTTGGGCTTCGGGAAGGGCTTTGGCTAAATCGGTTTTAAACTGTGCAATTTGAGCCTGTGCAAGTTGGGCTTTGGTCATTTTGGCTTCAAATTTTGCAGTTTGTTTAAAGTCGGATTTTAGGTAGGCATCATAGGATTTTTTATAACGGGAGGTTTTTTCCCCTGCAGTATCGGTTTCTTCAGAAAGCGTCGGATTAATGAGCATGCCTTCAATCAGATTTTGTGTAATTTGGGCGACTGTGGTTTGATTTTCAGACTCACGTACGTTGGATACGGTACGCAATTGAACAGCCAGCAGGGCGAGTACGCCGATAGCAAGGACAAACATGGCAATCAAAACTTCAATCAGGGTCATGCCCGATTGAAGTTTTGGGGTAAAGCTTGTTGAGCTGGTTTTCAGACGGCCTTTAAATGATCTGAGATGAGTAGGATTAGTAATGTTCATAAGATACCGTTTTTATTATTGAGAAGAGTATTCACACATTTTGCGCTCATCGTTTTTAGCACAGATTTCGACATGCCCATTGCCATTAATTAAAAGTACGGTAGCACGGGCTTTCTTGGTTTCAGCATCGGCGGCGGATTTATCTGTTAGGCTGATTTTAATGTGGCCGTCTGAAAATTGATAATTCTTGCCATCGGTCGAATGGCCAAATGTACCATTGGGAAGAAACCTCCACCAGACTTCGTTTGAAGCCGAAGTAGAGAGGGCAGAACGGTCATTGCCGATAGGGATGTAGTCGAAGCTGTATTCTACTTTGTCGGTGCCTCCATTGAGAATAATGGAGCGGACGGATAAATCGACTGTATCGTTTTTATAGTTGGAATCTCCGTTTTTATCGGCGTAGGCCAACATACCATTACCGGCATATTTGGAATCGCAACCATTATTGGGCGAGCCATCGGATTTGATTTTGACCGGGCAGATGTAAACGGGAAGATTGAGACGGACGGCCTCATTTCGCGCGAAGCGCAGCAGATTGGCAATTTGCTCTGCTTGCGATGCTGCACGTCTGGAGGCAATCCATTGATTCATATTGGGAAGTGCGATGACGGCCATTACTGCTGCAATAGTAATGACAATCAGCAACTCAATTAGGGTGAAGCCTTTTTGTGTCTGATACATGAGTGATTTTTTGGTAGTAATGTGTTGGGTAACTGACGTTTTCTCTTTTGTACTTGCCTGCGGCAATGCTTTTGCTTTTATTAGATTTATTTTAAACGATTTTGTAATGCGTGACTAATGAAATATGAAATTCGGTTAGTTTTTCAGACAATCTGTCTCAATCTTCCATCAACATGGATTCTGGAACATAGGCGGCATTATCAAATTTGGTAAATTGACCCATCCAAGTGAGGAATACTTTCCCGACTGGACCGTTACGGTGTTTGCCGATAATACATTCCGCCAAGCCTTTTGCGGGTGATTCTGAGTTGTAGTATTCGTCGCGATACATAAACATAATCAAGTCGGCATCCTGCTCGATTGCGCCGGATTCACGCAAGTCGGACATCATCGGCCGTTTGTCGGTACGCTGCTCAACTGTACGGCTCAACTGCGACAGGGCAATGACGGGAACTTGCAATTCTTTAGCCAATGCTTTGAGGGAGCGGGAAATTTCGCCAAGCTCGGAAGCACGGTTGTCAGAACGGCCGGAGCCTGACATTAATTGCAGGTAGTCGATAACGATCAAACCCAATTTGCCGTTGAACTGGCGAGCAAGACGACGGGCGCGGGCGCGGAGTTCGAGCGCGGTCAAACCCGGCGTTTCATCGATATACATGGGTGCATCGGAGAGTTTAACGACCGCTTCGTTCAGACGGCCCCAGTGTTCGTCTTGCAATCTGCCGGTTTTTAAAACGCTTTGGTCCAAACGTCCGACTGAACCCAGCATACGCATAACCAGCTGCGCACCGCCCATCTCCATAGAGAATACGGCGACAGGTAATTTGTTTTCTACGGCAACGTGTTCGGCAATATTGATGGAGAAGGCGGTTTTACCCATGGAAGGACGGCCTGCGACGATGATCAAATCGCCCGGTTGGAGACCTGATGTTTTTTTGTCGAGGTCGATAAAACCTGTCGATATGCCGGTTACTTCATCAGGATTGTCGCGCGAATAAAGCATATCGATACGCTCGACCACTTCTTTCAAAAGGTCGGGCATCTCAAGGAAGCCTTGTTTGGATTTGGCGGTACTTTCGGCGATTTGGAATACTTTGTTTTCAGCCTCGTCCAAAAGCTGGCCTGCATCACGCCCTTGCGGATTGTATGCGCTGCGTGCAATTTCCGTGCCGACTTCGGCAAGCTGGCGCATGATGGAACGTTCGCGCACGATTTCGGCGTAGCGGCGGATATTGGCAGCAGACGGCGTGTTTTGCGCCAGCGTAATCAGATAGTTGAATCCGCCTGCCGCTTCCAATTCTTCATTCCGTTCCAAACTTTCTTGAACGGTAATAACGTCGGCAGGACGGCTTTCATTAATCAGGTTGGCAATCGCACGAAAAATCAGGCGGTGTTCGTGTCGGTAGAAATCCTCGCCGGAAACGACATCGGCAATACGGTCCCAAGCAGAATTTTCCAGCATCAGGCCGCCCAAAACGGATTGCTCCGCTTCTGTGGAATGTGGCGGCAGTGACAATGCGCTGATTTCACGGTCTTCAGACGGCATATCGGAATAATTGCTCATGACGGGCATCTCTGGCTGGAAAATTGCAATCCGCTATTATAGCGCAGTGTAAGTTCAATTGGTTTGTTTAGGCTAAAGCAGGTAAAATAGCTATGTTGTCAATATGACGACGTACACTACCAAAATATAAATATCAACAATCAGGAGCACAAAAATGGAACATAAGCTGCCACAACTGCCTTATGAACTGGACGCATTGTCCCCACATTTGACCAAAGAAACTTTGGAGTTTCACTACGGCAAACACCATCAAACTTACATCACCAATTTGAACAATCAAATCAAAGGCACTGAGTTTGAAGAAATGCCTTTGGAAGAAATCCTGAAAAAATCTTCCGGCGGTATGTTCAACAACGCTGCCCAAACTTGGAACCACACTTTCTACTGGCTGGGCTTTACCCCTAAAGGCCAAGGCAAACCTGCCGGCGAATTGGCTGCGGCCATCGACGCCAAATGGGGTAGCTTCGAGAAATTCCAAGAAGCTTTCAATGCTTGCGCGGCCGGTACTTTCGGCTCCGGTTGGGCATGGTTGGTGAAAACGCCTGCCGGTGAATTGGATCTGGTTTCTACTTCCAATGCAGGTACTCCGCTAACTACTGAAAACACTCCGCTGTTGACTTGCGACGTATGGGAACACGCCTACTATATCGACTACCGCAACAGCCGTCCTAACTACCTGAAAGGTTTCTGGGAAATCGTTAACTGGGATGAAGTTGCCAAACGCTTTGCCGCATAAAACGATATGAATGAAAAGGCCGTCTGAAGAATTTTCAGACGGCCTTTTTGTCGATATTGGCGTGATGAAATGGTTTAGATGAATGTTTTTTCTGTTTGATGCGCAAAATTATCATGGAGCAGAAAAAAGGATAAACGAGAGATTATGCTAAAATATTGTCAACAATTTTTTGATTCCGCATGATATGGAATCAGCGTTTGACACACATAGACAAGAGGATTTTATGAAATTTCTAGACCGTGAGGCGACCATTGCCAAACCCGGCTTTAATCGTTGGCTGGTACCGCCTGCCGCTTTGGCCGTGCATCTTGCCATCGGGCAGATATATGCTTATTCCGTGTTCAATGCGCCGCTGACCAAGCTTATCGGCATTACTGAGTCGGCTGCAGGAGATTGGAAACTGACCACGGTCGGTTGGATTTTCAGTATTGCCTTGGCGATGTTGGGCGCGTCAGCGGCCATGTTCGGTACATGGATGGAGCGAGTTGGTCCGCGTAAGGCGATGTTTGTTGCTGCCTGCTGCTTTAGCTTGGGCTTTTTTGTGTCGGCGATCGGCGTCCATACGCACAATCTGTTTTTGCTTTATTTGGGCAATGGTGTGATTGGCGGGGTTGGCTTGGGCTTGGGCTATATCGGGCCTGTATCGACGCTGATGAAATGGTTTCCCGATAAACCGGGTATGGCGACAGGTTTGGCGATTATGGGTTTTGGTGGTGGCGCGATGTTGGCTTCGCCTTTATCCGTGTCGCTGATGAGTTTTTTCTCCAGTGAAACTTCGGTTGGCGTAGCGCAGGCTTTTGTCGTTTTAGGACTATTTTATTTGGTGTTGATGATGTTTGGCGCGTTTACCATCCGCATACCTGCCGATGGCTGGAAACCTAAAGGTTATGTTGCGCCGAAAATCAAAAGCAAATTGGTCAGCAGCAATCATGTCAATGTTTCCGAAGCCATGAGAACGCCGCAATTTTGGCTCTTGTTTTGGGTGTTGTGTCTGAACGTGACGGCGGGTATCGGCGTTTTGGGTCAGGCTTCTGTCATGATTCAGGAGCTGTTTTCTGAAACTTCTGTCGGTAAACAGGCTGCCATTGGCGCGGGTGCGGCGGCAGGTTTTGTGAGTCTGTTGAGCCTGTTTAATATGGGCGGCCGCTTTTTGTGGTCCAGCGTGTCCGACAAAATTGGCCGTAAAAATACTTATACTATTTTCTTTGTGCTCGGCTCGCTGTTGTATTTTGCCATTCCGTCTATTGGTGAGAGTGGTAACAAGGCTTTGTTTGTTATTGGGTTTTGCGTCATTATTTCCATGTATGGCGGCGGTTTTGCAGCCATTCCGGCGTATTTGAAGGATTTGTTCGGCACTTATCAAGTCGGGGCAATTCACGGCAGAATTTTGCTGGCATGGTCAACTGCGGCCGTCATTGGCCCGGTGTTGGTCAACTATATCCGCCAAAGTCAAATTGAAAGCGGCGTTCCGGCTGCTGAAGCTTATAGCATTACCATGTATATTATGGCGGGTTTGTTGATTGTCGGTTTGCTGTGTAATTTGAGTGTCCGTTCGGTTCATGAAAAGTATCACGAGAAAGACATTAAGGTCGCGGCACATAGTGGCAATCCCGATGATGAAACCGCTGTATCCGATGCTTATCTGATCAGTAAAAAAGTATCAGCGGGCGGTATCGGCGTATGGTGGCGCTGGGCTTTGGTCTGCATTCCTTTGGGCTACGGCGTCATTATGGTGTTTGTTAAAGCATTAAGTTTGTTTAATTAATTGTTGAAAATTAAAGGCCGTCTGAAAGTTTCAGACGGCCTTTTAAAATATTAAGCAACTAATCTTTTGATACGCTGATGGTATGTTTGATGTGTTTTAAATTCGCAACGATGGTAAAAGTCATCATCACCAGTAAAGTCCATGAACTCCATTTGCTGATGTGTACCGATGCCCACGCGCCGATTTGGTTGGGATAGCGCCAAACGCCAAATAGAGTTCCCAAATTTTCTGCCAGCCAAATAAAAAAACCGATCAGGACGAAAGCAAGCAGGAGCGGCATTTTGCGAGTGGTGTCATAGGGCGTGTATAAGACCGTTGTCCGAGCGTATAGGCCGAGAGCAAAAGCTGCAAGATACCAGCGATAGTCGCCGATATAGTGATGGGTGAAAAAATTGATATAAATCGCCAGTGCGCACAAAGTGCCCAACCAATACGGCGGGTGGCTTTTGATTTTGAGGTCAAACAGCCGCCATGCTTGAATGATATAGCTGCCGACTGCAGCATACATAAAGCCTGCAAACAGCGGTACGCCGCCAATTTTGGTATAAGCTTCGTCCGGATAGCTCCAAGATTGGATATCGCCAGATGTCTTGAACCACTCTAAAGCAAAGCCCACCAAGTGAAACAGCGTAATCGATTTGACTTCATCCCAAGTTTCCAGCTTGAAATACAGCATGGCTACTTGTACGGAGACGGCAAAAATCAGCAGCAGGTCGTAGCGCGAAATTCCCAACCAGCCTGTTTTCGGAATGAGGAACATGGCAATGAAAAACAAGCCTGCAAATAAGCAGGCTCGTGCTTCTTTTAAACCAAAAAACCAAAATTCAATGATAAAGCGTCGCCAACCATGCAAATCCTTGCGTTTGGGATGCTCAGTCAGCCAAGTATCCAGTTTGCCCAACATGTTTTCAGATGGCCTCTTTATCTTAAAAATGTTTTAGGCAGATTGAATCGGAATGATACGGTTTTGCTTACGCTTTGCGCCACCTTCGCAGTAGTTGGTTTTGACATAATCTTCAACGATTTGTAAAAACTCGGCAGCGATATTGTCGCCTTTGAGGGTGACTTTCCGCTCGCCGTCTACATAAACCGGCGCAACCGGTGTTTCGCCTGTACCGGGCAGGCTGATACCGATATCGGCAAGTTTGCTTTCGCCCGGGCCATTGACTACGCAACCCATTACGGCAACGTTCAATGATTCAACGCCTGGATACTCAGTGCGCCAAATAGTCATTTTTTGACGTAAATAGTTTTGTACGTCTTGCGCCAATTCTTGGAATACAGTACTGGTAGTACGGCCGCAGCCCGGGCAGGCTGTAACCATTGGTGTGAAGGAACGCAAGCCCATGGTTTGCAGGATTTCCTGACCGACAATGACTTCCTGAGTGCGCGAACTGCCGGGCTCGGGGGTCAGGGAGATTCGGATGGTGTCGCCGATACCTTCTTGCAGCAATACAGCCAAGGCTGCGGTAGATGCTACAATGCCCTTGCTGCCCATGCCAGCCTCAGTCAGACCGAGATGGAGTGGATAGCGGCAACGGCTGCCCAATTCGCGGTAAACCTGAATCAAGTCTTGTACGGCGCTTACTTTGCACGACAAAATGATTTTGTCTTCGGGCAAGCCCAAAGCCACGGCTTTTTCTGCCGATTCCAGCGCCGAAACAATCAAAGCCTCTTTCATGATTTCTTCAGGCGGCTTCGGTGTAGCAGAAGCTAGGTTGGCATCCATCATACGCTTGGCAAGGCTTTGATCAAGCGAACCCCAGTTCACACCGATGCGTACGGCTTTATTGTTTTCTGCGGCAGTACGAATCATAAAGGCAAATTTCTCATCGCCTTTTGCGCCTTTGCCGACATTGCCTGGGTTGATGCGGTATTTAGACAGGGCCTTGCCGCACTCAGGAAATTCAGCCAATAAGCGTTCGCCATTGAAATGGAAGTCGCCGATCAGGGGCGTGGTATAACCCATATCGTCTAAGCGGCTGCGGATTTCGGCGACTTTGGAAGCTGCTTCCGGAGTATTGACCGTGATGCGTACCATTTCCGAGCCGGCATCGCTCAACTCTTTGACCTGTCGGGCGGTTGCTTCTGCATCTGCGGTGTCGGTATTGGTCATAGATTGCACAACAACGGGCGCATCGGAGCCGATGATGAGGTGGTCAATTTTGACTTGATGTGTCTGACGGCGTTTAGGTGTGGTCATTTTAGTTTTTTCCTGCAACAAAAGAGGCGGATTTTTCACCGGCAACACGGTATTTCAAAGGTTCGATAGGTGTGCCGCCGTAATTGGCTTCTGAGCCGGCTGCAATACCGATCCAAACATTGTAAGGCGCGCCGCCTCTCAGACGTTGTTCGCTTCCGGCCGGAACGATACGGCTGAATACTACTTTTCCATCTTTGTCTGTAATAATCAGATTACTTCGGTATTGGACTTTAATCCAAAGTTCGTCTTTCTCAACTTTGACAGTAGGCTTCTCTTCTTGTACGGCGGCGGAAGCTGCTGAGGCTGCTTGATCATTGGCCACTTCAGGCTTATTGGTGATTTCTTTTTTGCCGTCTTCCGTCATTTCGCTAACGGCAACATTATCCGTTTTTAAGGCAGGCGTTTTCATCGTATCAGCAACATCTTTGCTGTTCTGAATATTTGCCTGCTCATTTTCAAAACTGGATTTGCTTTGCCAAAAGTAAACGCCGCCTACAGCCAAAGCCAATGCGGCTATTCCCAATATCCATTTTGGGAAGCCTTGTTTCTCAGTGTCTTTGTAGCTTAAGCCGGTGTTGGTGCTGCGTGTTACCGCGTATACATGGTCTTCAAGTTGCGGAGTAATGGAGAGCAAATGTTTGGCGATGGTTTGTTCGTCGATTTTCAGAAATCGTGCATATGAACGCAGATAGCCTGAAACAAAGACTAAACCGGGAAAGCCTGAATATTCCCCTTTTTCCAAAGCATCAATTTGTTCTGCAGACAGTTTCAAACGTGAAGCAACATCTTGAATATCGATTTTGGCATCAGTTCTGTGTTTGCGTAATTCATCCCCCAATGTTTTGGCGGCTTGTGTGTCGTAGTTGATTTTATCGTTATTTTCCATTTAGTGGCCTGTTGTGACGGTTTGTAGTTCGTCTGAATAAGGGAAGTTTGCCCTAAGTTGGGCTTCGTATTCGTATGCGGCGTGTTTATTGCCCAAGGCGGTAGCCAAACGCCAGCCTAAAAGCAAATCGTCAGCCTGCAGGACATCAACTTTGCTTTGGTATTGGCGGAAATAATAGTCGGCATCGTTCAGATTTCCTGCCATCATTTTGGTTCGGGCAAGTTCTTTGAAAGCAGGGAAAAATTGCGGATTCGCTGCTAAAGACCTTTCCAAATAGGCTTGGGCTAAAGAGTATTGGCCTAATCTTGCGCTGCAAATGCCTTTATTCATATTGGCAATAAAGGGGCTTGGGTAGGTTGGGTCGGCCAGTGCTTTGTCAAAATAAGCCAAAGATTCGGCTGGTGCATTCATTTGATTGCACAAAAACCAACCGTAGTTGTTGTTGACTTCTGCGCTATCAGGTTTTAAAGACAATGCTTTAAGAAAGCTTTCTTGAGCTTTATCTTTGACCTTCAAATACTGATAAATCTCAGCGCGTACCAACCAAGCAAGGTCATTTTTTGAATTGGACTTAAGCGCCTCTTCGATACTTTCAGTAGCTTGGCGATAGTTTTGGCCGCGCATATATTCTACAGCCAGTTGGGTTTTGATATTAGAAACTTGAATGGCACGTTCTTTAGGGCTTGGGCCGGAAGAGGAAGCGCAGGCTGAAAGAGTCAGAGCGGTAATTAAAGCGAATCCGAACTTGATTTTCATAATTAACCTTATTGTTCGACCAAAATCTGTTGCCATTTTTGTTGGCGGCGTGTTTTATCTTGTACTTGTCCGGCCAATTGTCCGCAAGCGGCATCGATATCGTCGCCGCGAGTTTTGCGGACAGTAACGACAAAGCCGGCTTGTTGCAGAATATCGCGGAAGACACGGATATTTTCGTTGGTAGAACGTTCGTAGCCGGAATTTGGGAAAGGATTGAACGGAATCAGATTGAATTTGCAGGGTACGTCTTTAACCAATTCAATCAATTCACGTGCATGTTGTGCTTTATCGTTGATGCCGTCGAGCATAACGTATTCAAAGGTAATAAAGTCGCGGGGGGCTTTGACCAGATAACGTTGACAGGCCGCCATCAATTCTTTAAGCGGGTATTTTTTGTTGAGGGGAACAATCTGATCGCGCACTTCATCGTTGGATGCGTGTAAAGACACGGCCAAAGCAACAGGCATTGCATCACGCAGTCTATCCATTTGCGGAACCATGCCTGAAGTAGAAACGGTCACGCGGCGACGGCTCAAGCCGTAGCCGTGATCATCCAGCATAATGCTCAAAGCGGTAACAACATTGTCAAAGTTTGCCATGGGTTCGCCCATGCCCATCATCACCACGTTGGAGATAACGCGTTCGTTTTTAGGGGTAACGCCCATGGCTTTATTGGCCCACCAAAGCTGACCGATAATTTCAGCGGCAGTCAGGTTGCGGTTGAAACCTTGTCGACCAGTAGAGCAGAAGGTGCATTCCAATGCACAACCTACTTGGGAAGAGATGCATAAGGTACCGCGTTCGGCTTCGGGGATGAAGACAGTTTCTACACCGTTGCCCGTGCCGACATCCAGCAACCATTTGCGTGTGCCATCAGTAGATTCTTGTGCCATCATTAATTTAGGCACTTCGATTGTGGCTTGTTCATTCAGCTTGGCGCGTAATGATTTGGCCAAATCAGTCATTTCTTCAAAGTTTTGTGCACCGGCTTGATGCATCCAACGCATTACCTGCTTGGCGCGAAAAGGTTTTTCGCCCATTTCGGCAAAGTGTTGCGTCAGTCCGTTTAAATCGTAATTCAGTAGATTGGTTTTCATGTATTTTTATGTTTCTCAGTAAAGCTTTTAAAGCAAAGAGGCTTATTGGACAGCTTTGCTTTAAAAGCCTTTGGGTTTTCAGACGGCCTTTAATTTGTAGGACATACAAAGCAGTTTTGCCGTCCGATATGGATCGGACGGCCGTAGAGCGGCTACAGGCTTTTACTCTTAGCGTGGGCAGATTTCGCTTTGGCTGAAGAAGTAAGCAATTTCAATTGCAGCATTTTCAACGCTATCAGAACCATGCACGGCATTAACACTGACAGATTCTGCAAAGTCGGCACGGATCGTGCCCGGAGCTGCATCGGCTGGATTGGTTGCGCCCATCAATTCACGATTTTTGGCAACGGCGTTTTCACCTTCTAATACTTGAATCATAACAGGATTGCGAGTCATGAATTTAACCAAGTCTTCATAAAAAGGGCGATCTTTATGTACGGCATAAAACTCTTTTGCTTCACGCTCAGAGAGATGTTTCATTTTCGCCGCAATAATGCGCAAGCCGTTTTCTTCAAAGCGGCTATAAATCTTGCCGATGACGTTTTTTTCTACTGCATCGGGTTTGATGATGGAAATCGTACGTTCGATGGCCATGTTATGTCCTTGTTTTTATTGATAAGTAAGTTGTCGCAGCCAAGAGGCAAGGGAAGTGTATTCTACCAAATTTCGCCCCTTTTTGGGAAAGGCATTATTTGCTTAAAGTTAGGTGTGATTGTTCCAAATAGACTTCGGATTGCATTTCGATCATACGGCTGGCTGTACGGGTAAATTCTTCGGCGAAATCGCCTTCGACATAAATATCGTTTACGCCAACTGCGCTGGTAGCGCACAATTTCACACGGAAATCGTATAAAACGTCAATTAACCATGTCAGACGGCGTGCTTCTGCTTTTTCTTGAGGGGTTAGACGTTCTAATCCTGAAAGGAAAACCATCTCATAATGTTCGGCCAAGTACAGGTAGTCAGCTTGTGAGCGCGGGCCAAAACATAATGCACGGAAATCAAACCAGATGGCACGTTCTGACTGGGCTTTATGAGGAATTTCCCGTCCATGAATAATGCTAATGCCTGGGTTTAATTCAGAGATTCCGCTCATTTCTTTAAATAAAGCAGCCAGTTTTTGCTCATTTTCTTCATTATTGGGGACAAAGAAAATTTCAGCAGGACGCAGCGTACGCAAGCGGTAATCTTCGCCGCCATCCACATTTAAAACGGTCAGGTTGGACTCGATAAGGGCGATGGTTGGTAGAAAGCTGCTGCGGTTTTGGCCTTGAGGATAGAGTTCGGATGGAGCGTAGTTGGAAGTGGCTACCAAGACTACACCTTCACTCAACAGGTTTTCCAGCAAACGGCCTAGAATCATGGCATCGGCAATATCGCTGACGTGGAACTCGTCAAAACATAATACGCGTGTTTCTTTGGCAATTTCTGTTGCAACGGCTTTTAAGGGATTGGCTTCGCTTTTCAAGACTTTAAGGCGTTGATGGATTTCGGCCATGAAGGCATGGAAATGCACACGACGCTTACGACGATAAGGGAGACAGCCGAAAAAAGCATCCATCAAAAAGCTTTTACCGCGTCCTACGCCGCCATAAAAATAGAGTCCTTTAGGTACTTGAGGGGAACGCAAGCTACGGCCGAGAAAACGGTTGCGTTTGCGTTTGAACATCATCAGCTCGGTCCACAAACGATCCAAATATTCAATGGCTCGCGCTTGGGCTTCGTCGCGGATAAAGTTGGGCTGTTCGGCTGCAGCTTGATACCAAGTCAATGGGCTGTGGTTTTCAAATGGAGGTGGTGTGAATAGTTGGTCTCTATTGCTCATGTGTAACCTTTATTATGCTTTACTGGCGATAGTTGAAACATCATCCGCAATAGTTTGGACAGTAGTTGGAATGATGTTTTCATTACAGAATAGTCGGTCTATTATAAATGATTTCAGACGGCCTGCGTTTTTTGCAAAAGCATTGTAGTAAATATAGTTGAAATAGTGTGTGATTGAGGTATGCGTAAAAGAGCCAGCTTTGGTATTTTTGGTGAAAACAAAAAAACGCCGCATTTCTGCGGCGTTTTGCTACTAAGTATTAATGAGCACTTTCTTGCAATGCCAAGTCTACACGCTCACGCAACTCTTTACCCGGTTTGAAGTGAGGAACATGCTTTTCAGGCACTTCCACGCGTTCGCCGGTTTTTGGGTTGCGCCCGATACGGGCAGGGCGGTGGTTCAAGTCGAAGCTGCCGAAGCCGCGGATTTCGATACGTTGTCCACGAGCCAGTGAGCGGGTCATGGTATCAACCAAGACTTTTACACTGTATTCGACATCTTTAGCCAGCAGTTGGTTGCCATTTTTTTCGGCAAACACTTCTGCAAGGCGAACCATCAATTCAGACTTCGTCATGTCTGCAACCTTATTCTTGGTCGCCGGACAGTTTGGCTTTCAGCAAGTCACCCAAGCTGGTAGTACCGGCATTGGCAGTTGCAGCGGCGTTAACTGAATTCAGCGCTTCGCGGTTTTCTTTAGCGTCTTTCGCTTTAACAGACAGACGGATGCTGCGGTTTTTGCGGTCAACGGTAACGATAACGGCTTCAACTTCGTCGCCTTCTTTCAGTTTGGTAGTCAGGTCTTCAACGCGGTCGGCGGCGAATTCAGAAGCAGGCAGGTAGCCTTCAACTTCTTCAGACAGAGCGACTACGGCACCTTTGGCGTCAACAGATTTCACAGAACCTTTAACCAAAGAACCTTTGTCGTTTACGCTGATGAAGTTGCCGAACGGATCGCCTTCCAGTTGTTTGATACCCAAAGAGATACGTTCTTTTTCAACGTCGATGGCCAATACAACGGCTTCAACTTCTTCGCCTTTTTTGTATTTGCGTACAGCTTCTTCGCCAGCTTCGGTCCAAGACAGGTCAGACAAGTGAACCAGGCCGTCGATGCCGCCAGGCAGACCTACGAATACGCCGAAGTCAGTGATAGATTTAACTGCGCCGGAGATTTTGTCGCCTTTGTTGTGGTTGGCAGCAAACTCTTCCCAAGGGTTAGCTTGGCATTGTTTCATACCCAAAGAGATACGGCGACGGTCTTCGTCGATTTCCAGGATCATTACTTCAACTTCGTCACCCAGTTGAACAACTTTGCTTGGGTGTACGTTTTTGTTGGTCCAATCCATTTCGGAAACGTGTACCAAACCTTCAATGCCTTGTTCGATTTCAACGAACGCACCGTAGTCGGTCAGGTTGGATACTTTACCGAACAGGCGGGTACCTTGTGGGTAACGACGGGTCAGGCCGCTCCAAGGATCTTCGCCCAGTTGTTTCATACCCAGAGAAACGCGTTGTTTGTCTTGGTCGAATTTCAGGACTTTGGCTTCTACTTCTTGACCAACTTCCAAAACTTCGCTTGGGTGTTTCACACGGCGCCATGCCAAGTCGGTGATGTGCAACAGACCGTCGATGCCGCCCAAGTCAACGAATGCACCGTAATCGGTGATGTTTTTAACGATACCTTTGATAACTGAACCTTCTTGCAGGTTTTCCAGCAAGGCTTTGCGTTCTTCGCCCAAAGTAGCTTCCAGAACAGCGCGGCGGGACACAACAACGTTGTTGCGTTTTTTGTCCAGTTTGATCACTTTGAATTCAATTTCTTTGCCTTCGAAGTGAGAAGTGTCTTTTACAGGACGTACGTCAACCAAAGAACCCGGCAGGAATGCACGGATGCTGTTGATCATAACAGTCAGACCACCTTTGACTTTGCCATTGATAACGCCGGACAGGATGTCGCCGTTTTCCATAGCTTCTTCCAAAGCGATCCAGTCGGCAGCGCGTTTGGCTTTTTCGCGGGACAGTTTGGTTTCGCCGAAGCCGTTTTCAACAGATTCGATGGTAACGGTAACGAAATCGCCAACTTTAACTTCAATCTCGCCCTGAGCGTTTTTGAATTCAGCAACATCAATCAGAGATTCTGATTTCAGACCTGCGTTAACGGTAACGAAGTTTTGATCGATGCCGACTACTTCAGCAGTAATCACTTCACCTGGGTTCATTTCTTGCAGGGTAAAGCTTTCTTCCAGCAGCTGGGCAAAATTTTCCATAGTCATATATACTCTTTTCGGTACACCGCCAAGGGGTGCGGGTTAGGTTTGAAATGACCTGCCGTCCTTGGCGCGGCAGGTTGGGAAATGTTTTCAGACGGCCTTGTTATACGGTTAACAGGCCGTCTGAAATGAAAACTTCGCGATTATACTCCAAATTTTAAACTTTATGATACCAATCAAGCACTTTTTTTACAGCTTCTTCGATAGAAAGGTTATCGGTATCTAAAAGCAGGGCGTCGGGCAGCTGTTTCAACGGAGCAACAGGGCGGCGGCGGTCTGCTTCGTCGCGCGCTTCAATGTCCGACAAAATACGCTCGAATGCAACGCCTTCGCATGGGATACCGAGTTGCTTTGCACGACGTTGGGCGCGGACATTGGCACTTGCGGTCAGGAAAATTTTTAATGCGGCATCAGGGAAAATAACCGAGCCGATATCGCGGCCGTCGGCGACCAAACCTTTTTCGGTTAAGAAATCGCGTTGGCGCTGCAAAAGGGCGGTACGCACTTTAGGCAACTGCGCGACGGCAGATGCGCCCATGCCGATCGCTTCGGTACGGATTTGCTCGGATACATCTTCGCCGTTTAATAATACGGCGCTGCCTTCAAATTGTGCGGGCAAAGTTTCTGCCAGTGTGCTGACGGCATCTTCATCTGTCCAGGCAACATTTTGTTTTTGTGCGTAAAGCGCGGTCAGGCGGTAAAGCGCACCGGAGTCGAGGTAAAGAAAACCCAAGGCTTCGGCTACGCGTGAGGCAACCGTCCCTTTGCCGGATGCGCTGGGGCCGTCGATGGCGATGACTTTTTGCTTGAGGCTCATGTGTTCTCCTGAATGCGATAGGTATTTGAATTAACCGTTTATTATACGTTGCTTTGGCCGTCTGAAAACGAAAATTTTCGTGGGATTTAGATTTGGGGGGAAAGCGGCTCGGCCTTATCGGGTATAATGGCCAAAATCATCATTTAGCCGCTTTGTCTGATTGTTCGGGCCGTCTGAAACAACGGGTCGGGAACGGTCTTAGAATTTAGAAACATTATGTTACAAACCGATAATCTTACTTCTGTACAACCTCAGCGCATTATCACTGCTCAAAATATTTCTGCTCAGGAAGAATTGCTTGAACGCGCTTTACGTCCGAAAACTTTAGACGACTATATCGGACAGGATAAAGCTAAAGAGCAGTTGGCCATTTTTATTCAGGCGGCGAAAAAACGTGGCGAAGCGCTTGACCACACTTTGTTGTTTGGCCCTCCAGGTTTGGGCAAAACTACTTTGGCGCATATTATCGCCAAAGAGTTAGGCGTTAATTTGCGCCAAACCAGCGGCCCGGTTTTGGAACGTGCAGGCGACCTTGCAGCCTTGTTGACCAATCTCGAGCCGCATGATGTGCTGTTTATTGATGAAATCCACCGTTTAAGCCCCGTGGTTGAAGAAATCCTTTATCCTGCGCTTGAAGATTATCAGTTGGACATCATGATAGGCGAAGGACCGGCCGCGCGTTCGGTCAAAATCGATTTGCCGCCGTTTACATTGGTGGGTGCAACGACCCGTGCCGGTATGTTGACCAATCCGTTGCGCGACCGTTTCGGTATCGTGTCCCGATTGGAGTTTTACCAAAACAAAGATTTGGCAACTATTGTTGCCCGTTCTGCTCAACTATTGCAGTTGGATATGGGCGACGAGGGTGCGATGGAAGTGGCCAAGCGCAGCCGCGGCACGCCGCGTATTGCCAACCGCCTTTTGCGACGTGTGCGCGATTATGCCGATGTGAAAAACAACGGCGTCATTGATGCGGAAATTGCCGATGCGGCTTTGAGTATGCTGGATGTGGACGGGCAAGGTTTGGATGTGATGGACAGGAAATTCCTTGAGGCGATTCTGCACAAATTCAGCGGTGGCCCTGTCGGTTTGGAAAACGTGGCCGCTGCGATTGGTGAATCGACCGATACTATCGAAGATGTGATTGAGCCTTATCTGATTCAACAAGGCTTTTTGCAACGTACACCGCGTGGACGCGTAGCAACCGAACGAGCCTATCTACATTTCGGTTTGAAGGTTCAAGAATAATAATGAAGGCCGTCTGAAAACCGCTTTCAGACGGCCTGATACTTTCAATTTCATATGATTGTCGGTAAATATCTGCCGATAATCGGTTAAAATGTCCCCCTTTTCTTTTTTGAAGTTTCCCCATGAATATCTTATCCGTAGAAAATGCTTCTTTTGCTGTCGGCCACGTCGCCTTGCTCGATAAAACTTCTTTTCAACTCGACAGCGGCGAGAAAATCGGTTTAATCGGCCGCAACGGTGCGGGTAAGTCTTCGTTTTTAAAAATTCTTGCAGGCGTACAAAAGCTCGATGACGGGCAGATTATTGTTCAAAACAACCTTAAAATCGTTTATGTACCGCAGGAATCCTTTTTTGATAAGGACGCAACCGTATTTGATACCGTTGCTGAAGGCTTGGGCGAAATTCGCGATTTATTGCGTCGTTATCATCATGTTAGCCATGAGTTGGAAAATGGTTCGAGTGAGGCTTTGTTGAAAGAACTCAACGAATTGCAACTTGAAATCGAAGCGAAGGACGGCTGGAAGCTGGATGCGGCAGTCAAGCAGACTTTGGGGGAACTCGGTTTGCCGGAAAACGAAAAAATCGGCAACCTTTCCGGCGGTCAGAAAAAGCGCGTCGCTTTGGCGCAGGCTTGGGTGCAAAAGCCCGACGTATTGCTGCTGGACGAGCCGACCAACCATTTGGATATCGACGCGATTATCTGGCTGGAAAACCTGCTCAAAGCGTTTGAAGGCAGCTTGGTCGTGATTACCCACGACCGCCGTTTTTTGGATAATATCGCCACGCGCATCGTTGAACTCGACCGCGGCATTCTGCGCTCCTATCCTGGCTCGTTCTCCAAATACAGCGAGAAAAAAGCGCAAGAGTTGGCAGTCGAGGCGGAACATAACCGCCTCTTCGACAAATTCCACGCACAGGAAGAAGCATGGATACGCAAAGGCATCGAAGCGCGCCGTACCCGTAACGAAGGCCGCGTGCGCCGTTTGGAAGAGCTGCGCCGCCAGCGCGCCGAACGCCGCAACGTACAAGGGCAGGTCAACTTTAAGCTCGACAGCGGCGAAAAAAGCGGCAAAATCATCGCCGAATTGGAACATGCTTCGTTTGCCTATGGTGACAAAGTCATCATGGACAAATTCTCCGCCATTTTGCAGCGCGGCGACAAAATCGGCTTAATCGGTCCAAACGGTATCGGTAAAACCACCTTCCTTAAGCTGATTTTGGGCGAATTGCAGCCGACCTACGGCAGAATCCGTATCGGCAGTAAACAGGAAGTTGCTTATTTCGACCAGTTCCGCAGCGCGTTGAATGAAAACGACACTGTGTTTTACACGCTCGGACAGGGCAATGATTACGTTGAAGTCGGCGGCAAGAAAAAACACGTCATGAGCTATTTGGAAGATTTCCTGTTCCATCCAGCCCGCGCACAAAGCCCTGTTTCATCGCTCTCCGGCGGCGAACGCAACCGCCTTCTTCTGGCAAAACTCTTTACCCGTCCTGCTAATATTTTGGTCTTGGACGAACCGACCAACGACTTGGATATCGATACCCAAGAGCTGCTTGAAGACTTGCTGCGCGATTATCAAGGCACGGTATTCCTTGTCTCGCATGACCGTATGTTCTTGGATAATGTGATTACCCAAAGCATTGTTTTTGAAGGACAAGGCCGTCTGAAAGAATACATCGGCGGCTATCAGGACTATATCGACGCAAAATCGCGGGAAGATAAAATTCAGACGGCCTCTGCGCCTAAAGCAGTTGCTGAGCCTGAAAAAGTTAAACCCAAAGCCAACCGCACGGTCAAACTTTCCTATAAAGAACAGCGCGAACTCGACGCCCTACCCGACGAAATCGCCGCTTTGGAAACCGAACAGTCTGAAATCAATACCCAGCTTTCTGATCCTGAAATCTTCAAAGATTACGAAAAAGCAGGTGTGTTACAAAGCAGGGCTGAAGAAATCGAGATGTCGCTTTTGGAAAAGCTGGAACGCTGGGAATGGCTGGAAGCGAAACAAAATGGCGAAGCGGTTTAAATTGGGAATTTTGTCCCAAAGTAGGGCAGATACTTTTCTAAGTCATGCCGTCTGAACCCCGAATATTCAAAAACAAGATCTACAACCAACATGAAAAAAGTCGAGAAAAACGTATTGGTGCTGCATAGCGCTAAGGAAATGTTTGAGCTGGTGGACAAAGTTGAGGACTATCCAAAATTTTTGCCGTGGTACAGCAAGACCGAAGTCATCGAACGCAAAGGCAATGAGCTAAAAGCGCGCCTGTTTATGGACTATATGCGCGTCAAGCAGTCGTTTGCGACGCACAACCACAATATCCCGGGGCAGGAAATCCGCATGGATTTACTCGAAGGGCCGTTTAAAACCCTGCGCGGCACTTGGAAATTTATCGATTTGGGCGATGATATGTGCAAAGTCGAATTCAGATTAGAATACGATTTCTCCAATGCCGTACTCTCTGCCATGATTTCCCCGGTGTTCGGCCATCTTGCCGGCACGCTGGTGGATGCTTTTATTAAAGAGGCCGACCGCCGCTATGCTTGAGATTGAAATTGTTTACGGACTGGCCGATAGGCAAGTGTTGAAGGGCATGACCGTTGCCGAAGGTACAACCGTACGCGAAGCTGCCCTGCAAAGCGGTTTGGAGGTGGAGTTCCCAGAATTGGATTTACAGCAAGCGCCTTTGGGTATTTTCGGCAAGGCAGTGAAAGACGAGACGGTGTTGCGCGATAGCGATCGGATTGAGGTTTATCGTCCATTGTTGATTGATCCTAAAGAGGCGAGACGTAAACGCGCAGGGCAAGAATAAATCCAAGGCCGTCTGAAATTTTTTCAGACGGCCTGTCAAACTGAAAGAACAGTAATGAGCTTGAAAATTAAATTAATTGTCGGTTTGGGCAATCCAGGCCAAGAATACGAACAAACGCGCCACAATGTCGGCTTTTGGCTGTTGGACGAACTGGCGTGGAAATGGAAAGTCAATTTTAAAGACGAAAAGAAATTTTACGGCGAAGTAGCGCGTGCCACTACGCCTGATGGCGATGTTTGGCTGCTCAAACCCATGACCTTTATGAACCGTTCCGGTCAGGCCGTTGCCGCTTTGGCTCAGTTTTACAAAATCAAGCCGGAGGAAATCTTGGTGGTTCATGACGAGCTGGATATTCCATGCGGCCGTATCAAATTCAAACTCGGCGGCGGCAACGGCGGACACAACGGCCTCAAAGACATTCAGGCTCGTTTGGGTACGCCCAATTTCTACCGCCTGCGCTTAGGCATTGATCACCCTGGCGACCGTAATCTGGTTGTCGGTTATGTGTTGAATAAACCGTCAGCGGAACACAGACAGCAAATTGATGACTCCATCACCAAATCCCTACAAGGATTGCCGGCCGTGTTGAATGGCGAATGGGAAGAGGCAACACGGTTTTTACACAGTAAGTAAGCCGAATGGGCAGCCTTGCACATCATGTTCAGACGGCCTGAAAACAGGCAGCGCGTCTGACTAGTGATAAACGAATCAAAGAAACAGTAAATATGAACGAACTGACCAGCCTTATGCAGACCGAAGCCCCAGGCATTGTTGGCGAAACATTAGACTTCTGCCTTTACGAATGCAGTATTGAAGATGCCCCGGATGCAGAAGAAGTGGCACAATGGCGTGATATTTTGAAGGCGCGGGGTGGGAAATTTGTCCGCTTGGCAGATATCTGCCAAATATGGCTGGATGAAGAGGGCGACAAATGAAAGCCTTGCCGTTAAACAAATTTACTGTCGCTGCCTTGATTTGGTTTGCCGCCGCCATTTATGCCTTGCTTTTCAAAGAGGGCGGCAATAGCGCTCCACCATTTCCCCATTTTGATAAAGTTGGCCATTTCGGACTGTTTTTCGGTCAGGCATGGTTGTGTGCAAAAATGTTTATACAAGACAATAGGACTATTCCCTATAAAGGCATTCTGTTTGCCGCTTTATTGTTTGCAGTAGGAAGTGAGCTGGCCCAGGCATTTCTGACTACTACGCGCCAAGGTTCGATCGCTGACGGCATTGCCGATATGGCAGGTACAGCTGCGGCGCTGTGGTTTGCAGAAAAAGTAAAAGCAGCAAAAAGGTAGACATATTTAAAAAATTTAAAGAGGCCGTCTGAAATTCTGAGAAATAGGTTTCAGACGGCCTTTTGTTATTTGATGCATGAAGCAATCGTTACTTCATGCCAAGTATTTAAATATTAGAATTTTACGCGTACACCGGCAGATACTTCGTGGGAATGGAGCTTAACGTTATTGATCTTGCTCCAGTGGTTATAGCGATAGCCTGCATCCAGTGCTACATTTTGAGTTACATCGTAACTTACACCAGCCATTGCACCTACGCCAATTTTAGTATCCTTACGTTCAGCTGTTTGTTCGGCTGTTTGATATTTATGAGTAGAGTGGTTAAGACCCAGGCGAACACCTACATAAGGTTTTACAGGAGCTTGCAGGTCAAAATCATAAATAGCAGATACACCGGCACTGTGATATTTAGCCTCAGCATATACCGAAGGTACATTAATCTTTGCAGATTTATAATGCGTATAGTCGGCAGCAACACGGAAATCGCCGAAATCGTAGCCTGCAGAAATACGAGGGCTAAAGCCTTTAATTGATGCGCCACCCAGTTTTACAGTAGCATGACCAGCATCAGCCTGAACATAAAAACCTTTGGTTTCATCAGCCAATGCAAATGCAGGCAGGGAAAGAGCAATCAGTGTTACCAGAACTTTTTTCATTGTTTTGTCCTTAATGTAGGATTAGGAGTAGTGGATAATCGCCGGGATTGTTCATTCCCAACAATTATTCTGATTGTATTTTCTTGTGGAAAATTAAGCAAATCTAAAAATGTGTCAGCTGTTGTAAAATCGCACTTATAAAAAACACTGTAACAAGTCGTTTAAGAACAAACGGCCTTGCTCGGTCGGGCGGAACACGGTCGGGTCTGATTCAAGCAGGCCTTTTTGTCTGGCGGTTTCGATTTGAGCCATGATTTTTGCAGTGGGTACGCCGGTACGTTCTTGCAGCATTGAGGCAGGTACGCCGTCGGTTAGGCGCAGGGCGTTCATCATGAACTCGAATGGAAGGTCTTCGGTAGCAACGGTTTTACGTTCAACTGCTTCATGCGGATTGCTTTGCATGGCGGCAAGATAGTCGTTGGGATGACGACGGCGGACAGTTCGCTCGATACGGTCGGGATAGGAAATTTTGCCGTGTGCGCCTGCGCCTATCCCCAAGTAATCGCCGAACTGCCAGTAGTTCAAATTATGGCGGCATTGCATATTAGCTTTTGCAAAAGCCGATGTTTCATAGTGGATAAAGCCTGCGCTTTCCAATGCGCCATGTACGGCATCTTCAATATCCAACGCCGCTTCATCTTGCGGCAATCCTCTGGGCGGTGTATGACCGAAAGGCGTGTTCGGTTCCATTGTCAGATGATATGCGCTGATATGCGATACGCCTGTTGCGATAGCGGTTTGCACATCGTTTAAGGCCGTCTGAACGGTTTGGTTTGGCAGGGCATACATCAAATCGATATTGACTTTATCAAATAATTTCAATGCAGTATCAATGGCTGACAGGGCTTCTTTGCCATTGTGAACGCGTCCCAATCGAGCAAGCATATCGTCGTTAAAACTTTGTACGCCGATAGACAGACGCGTAATACCTGCATCTTTAAATCCTTGAAACTTCTCAATTTCAAATGTGCCGGGGTTCGCTTCTAAAGTAATTTCCGCTTCGGGTTGCAAGCGCAACAGCGAGCGCACGCCGCTTAACAAACGGTCAATTGATTCCGCTTGAAACAGACTGGGCGTACCGCCGCCGAAGAATATGGTTTCCACAGGTCTGCCCCAAATATTGGGTAATTCAAGCTGCAAGTCGGTTAATAGGGCATCGATATAGGCTTCTTCCGGCAGGCCGTTTTTGAGACTGTGGGAATTGAAGTCGCAATATGGGCATTTTTTGATGCACCACGGGATGTGGATATAGAGTGATAAAGGAGGCAGGGCGGTTAGCTGGCCAGGGCGTTGGAAAGTAATTTGGGTCATGGTATGTGTTGAGGCTCAAGGCCGTCTGAAATTTTTAGGCCGCTATTTTAACTGAAATGTCGGCGGGGAAAGTAATCAGTAGGAAATATGCGAAGTCTAAGCGCTCAAAAAAGCTTCAATTTCTTCTTCTGATAATTTGGAATTGCAGACGGATTTTATTTTGCCTTGTGAGATTTTGAGTAATGCGGGAACAGTTTTGATGCCGTATTGTTCACGAAAAGTTTTTAAAGCTATTTTGTTGCTGCTGTCTGTAAAGCGGATGGTAAGCTGCTTGTTTAAGGAAACGGTAGACAGTTTTGCAACAAAACGGCGACAGTATGAACAGCTTGGTTTGCCTAAAAAGACGATAGCAGTTTCTTGACTGTCAATGAGTTGCAGAAGTTCGTCAGGTATGGTTGGGATGAAGGCAGCGACGTGTTTTGCAAAGGCTGCCAATTCTTCAGGTGAGGGTTTGGGCATGGGAATGAATGTGAGGTAGGCCGTCTGAAGGTTTCAGACGGCCTGTTGTTTTTATGTATTAAAGTCTTTTGCGTATCCAAGATGAGAGTTTGGGTGCACCGAATAGCAGAAAAATGCCGATAAAAAGCTGCGCGATGTTAGCAAGTATACCAGCTTGGTTTTGTGCGCCGAGATTCGCCCAAACAGATGTGTGTGTGTCGATAGCGATAGACTGTACAAAAAGATAGAGAGAGAACTGGTAAATTAGGTCGGGGATGGCTTGGAAAACAGTATATATGCCTATTAATACAATACCGGTCGTCAGCCATGGTGCAGGGTGTTTTGGGGCTTCCTGTACGGTTTGCAGATGTTCGGGCAATAGGCGGTTGGCAATGGTGGCAGGGAAACACCATAGCAGCAGCCATGCAATTAAATACAAGCCGTAGAACATCAGTACGGGCGGAATTTGTTTGCTGTCATACATGCTTTCTGACTGTGCGAATATGGTAGCAATGCCGCCAAGTGTTTGTACGATGCCGATTAAAACGACCAAGCGGATGGCGACAATCAGGATTTGCTTAGGGGACATGGATTTCTTTCATTATTTGTTGGATTTAGAACATCTAAAAAAACGTTTCAGGTTTTCAGACGGCCTATTATTGATTTATAAGGATTCGATTTTTCTTAATAGTTCACGCAATGCTTGGGCGCGGTGGCTTTCGGCATTTTTGATTTCAGGATCAAGCTCGGCAGCGGTGCAACCGTGTTCGGCAAGATAGAAATGCGGGTCGTAGCCGAAGCCGTTTGTACCGGCTGCCTCGGTCTGCCATTGTCCGCGCCAGATGCCTTCTGCGATGATGGGTTGCGGGTCGTTTTCGTGGCGGACGAGGACAAGGACGCAGACGTAGTAGCAGCTTTTGTCGTCTTTATCGGCAAGATCGGCAGAGAGTTTGGCGTTATTTGCGGCATCGGATTTGGGGTTTTCGCCTGCATAACGTGCGGAGAAAATACCGGGTGCGCCGTTTAAGGCGTTGGTGCAGATGCCGGAGTCGTCGGCAAGTGCCGGTAAGCCGCTGTATTTGGCGGCATGGCGTGCTTTAGCCAGGGCATTTTCAACAAAGGTATGGTACGGCTCGGGGCATTCGGGCGTATTGAACTGCGATTGCGGCAGGACTTCGATGTTTAAGTCGGCAAAGAGGCGGGAAAATTCTTTGAGTTTGCCTGCATTGCCACTGGCAAGGACGATTTTTTCAAACATGGTTTTTCCTTAATGGGTTTCGGTTTGCTGCATACGAGCCATCTGTGCGCGTGCTTTGTGGCGGATGTAAAGGGCAAGGCTGCCGATTTGGGCAAAAACGGCGGCAAAGGCAAACAGAAAGGCGGCAACGGCAAATTGTTTGCTGTGAATGCTCAGAAGATAAGCGCCCAACAGAATCAGGACGATAAACATCAGGGTAAACAGGGCGGTCAGGAGCAGATAGGCTTTTTGTCGGGTCATGGCAGCTTGGGTAAGGGGAAAAATGTTCTGATTATAACGTCAGATTGGGAATTTGAAACCATGCCGTATTCGTTAAAAAGGCCGTCTGAATATTTCAGACGGCCTTAAGTCGAATAACGGATTAACGCAATTCTGTGTGCAGGCGGCTCAACAATGTGGAGGCATCGCTGCCTTTGTATGGGCTGCCGTCTTTGTTCAACAGATGGAGGCGTGCGCCATTGTTGATAGGCTCAACATACACGATGATTTCAGGATACGTTTTTGGCGCTTCTGCTTTGCCTTTGCCAAATACGCGTTTGAACAGGCCTGGTTTTTTATTGGCAACTGCTTCGCCTTCGGTTGGCGCTTGTTGAACCAAGAAGGCGCGGCGTTCGGCATTTTGACCGATAACAGTCAGGCCGATGCGGTCAAGCGCAAGGGCGGTACGGCGCCAGTTGCGGCCGTAATCGCCTGCCAGCAACAGAGTGCCGTTGTCCACACGGGCCAATTCAGAAGCATTGCTGCGGGCGGCAACGCTTTGGGTCAGAGCCTGTTCGGCTTGCTGACCGTCAACGCCTAAGTATTGCATAAAGCGGGCGAGGAATGCGGCTTCGAGGTTAGGGTCGTTTTCACCCGGCTGCCACATCGTAGTGTCTTTTTTACGGTCGGCATAAACTTCTTTCATGCCTTTGTGGGCAAAGAAGATGTCGGTCGAACCGTTTTTACCTTGTTCGATGCGGATGATGAACTTGTCGCGTTCGCTGGTAGAGTAGATGCCGCCCAAGCCGACTTTATCCAGCAGACGGCGCAGGCTGTCTTGAGGGATTTTGGCTCGGTTTTCAGCCCACTCGGTTTCCATTTGGCCGATGGCCGGTTCTTCAGATTTGATGTCGAAACCGTTTTCTTGCCAGAACACTTTCAGCAAAGGCCAAATTTCGCGAGGCGATTTGCCTTCGACAACCAACCAGCGTTGGTTGCCGTCACGCTCAAGGCGTACGCCTTTAACGGATTTCAAGACTTCTGCATTGGCAGGCTGCTGTACGGCTTGGGTGCGGCGTTTGTTGAAATCGCTGGCGCGGACGGCGCCGCTGCCTGCCGGTAATTGATAGAGGTTGCCTTGGTCTGGGTTGTTCAAATCAGGTGGTACTTCCAGTTTGACTAGGCGGTGAGATTGACTTTGATAGTCGAGTTTGGGTTGTTCTTTTTTGCTGCCGGAACAGGCAGTCATGCTAATCAGGGCGAGGGCTACTACGATGGGTTTAATATAGGTCATCTTGTTTTCCTGTGGATGGAGTTCTTAACAGGGAGGCCGTCTGAAAAAGGGTGTTTGGGATTCAGACGGCCTTATTTCCGGATCAGATTTGTCCTGATTTTTCCAGAGCGGCTCGGACTTTGGCTTGACCGGCTTCGGTCAGTGCTACCAAAGGCAGGCGAACATGGGGTTCGCATTTGCCCAATAAGCTCAGGCCCCATTTGGGCGCGGCCGGGCTGGGCTCGCAGAACATGGTGTTATAAATTGGGATAAGTTGCTCGTTTAGACGACGGGCGGTCGCAATATCGCCCTCAAGGGCGGCTCGGCACATATCGGCAAAGAGTTTCGGTGCAACGTTGGCTGCAACGGTTACCACGCCATGACCGCCACACAGCATGAAAGGCAGGCCGGTAGGGTCATCGCCGGAGAATACTGCAAAACCTTCAGGAACGCTGTTGATCAATTCGATGTTGTTACCGATATTGCCGCTGGCTTCTTTCACGCCGACGATATTCGGAATCTCGGCCAAACGCAAAATAGTGTCGTTGCTCATGCTGACGACGGTACGGCCGGGAACATTATAGATAACCATCGGAATCGAAGTGGCTTCGGCGATGGCTTTGAAATGTTGGTAAATGCCTTCTTGCGAAGGTTTGTTGTAGTAGGGAACAACAGATAAGGTGTAGTCCGCACCGGCTTGCTCGGCGGCTTTGGAAAGGGCGATGGCTTCGACAGTATTGTTGGCGCCTGTACCGGCGATAACGGGAACGCGCTTGTTGACGTGTTTGACAGTGGCTTCAATAACGGCCAAATGTTCTTCGACAGGCAGGGTGGCTGACTCGCCGGTGGTGCCGACTGCGACGATACCGTCGGTGCCGTTTTCAATGTGCCAGTCGATTAAGTCGTGAAGTTGTTCGTAGTTGATGCTGCCGTCTTGATTCATCGGAGTAATCAGGGCAACCAGACTGCCTTTTAACATACGGAAACCTTTAATTTTATGGTGTGGGTGAATTATGCAGTGGATTGTAGCTTACTTTGTTGTTTGTGTGAAACATATCCGCTATGAGGCTTTGCTGTTTAATGGTGACTTGTCATTATCTTAATGAATAATACATTTTTAAATCATTGGTTTGTTTGTTTTTAGGTAGAAAAATGATGTCAAGAATTAAAATGTGTTAAGGCGGTTTGAGGCCGTCTGAAAACGGCTGGGCGGAACTTTCAGACGGCCTGATGGTTTTGAATTTGCTGATACATTTCAAATTGGTTAAAATACGCATCTTAATATTTTTTAACGATTCTTGAGAGAAGGTTCAACATGGCCGGAATGACTGAAAAACAGGCGGAATCGCTTGATTTGGTTTATGGTTTGGAAGACAAGCCGCCGTTTGGGAATGCGTTGTTGAGTGCGGTTACGCACCTTCTGGCGATTTTTGTCCCGATGATTACTCCGGCATTGATTGTCGGCGGGGCGTTGGAGCTGCCGGTTGAAATGACGGCTTATTTGGTGTCGATGGCGATGGTGGCTTCAGGTGTCGGCACTTATTTGCAGGTTAACCGTTTCGGGCCGGTCGGTTCGGGTATGTTGTCGATTCAGTCGGTCAACTTCTCTTTTGTTACCGTGATGATTGCGCTCGGTACCGGTATGAAAGAGGGCGGCTTGACTAAAGATGTGATGATTTCAACGCTCTTGGGCGTGTCCTTTGTTGGCGCGTTTTTGGTGTGCTTCTCCGCTTGGCTTTTGCCTTATCTGAAAAAAGTGATTACGCCGACTGTAAGCGGCGTGGTCGTCATGTTGATCGGCTTGAGCTTGGTGCATGTCGGCATTACTGACTTTGGCGGCGGCTTCGGTGCGAAAGCAGACGGTACGTTCGGTTCGATGGAAAACTTAGGTCTGGCATCGCTGGTGTTGCTGATTGTATTGGTTTTCAACTGCTTGAAAAACCCATTGCTGCGTATGAGCGGCATCGCGGTGGGTTTGATTGTCGGTTATATTGTTGCGCTGTTTTTGGGCAAAGTAGATTTTTCCGCCCTGCAAAACCTGCCGCTGATTACCCTGCCTGTTCCGTTTAAATATGGTTTCGCATTTGATTGGCACGCGTTTATCGTTGCCGGTGCGATTTTCCTGTTGAGCGTATTTGAAGCAGTGGGCGATTTGACGGCGACTGCGATGGTCTCCGAGCAGCCGATTGAGGGTGAGGAATACACCAAACGTCTGCGCGGTGGCGTATTGGCAGATGGTTTGGTTTCTGTAATTGCGACTGCGTTGGGCTCTTTGCCTTTAACCACGTTTGCGCAAAATAACGGCGTGATTCAAATGACCGGCGTGGCTTCGCGTCATGTGGGCAAATATATTGCGGCGATTTTGGTATTGTTGGGTTTGTTCCCCGTCATCGGCCGCGCGTTTACTACGATTCCGAGTCCTGTTTTGGGTGGCGCGATGGTGTTGATGTTTGGCCTGATTGCGATTGCCGGCGTGCGGATTTTGGTCAGCCACGGTATTCGCCGTCGTGAAGCAGTTATCGCGGCGACTTCTGTCGGTTTGGGTTTGGGCGTGGCATTTGAGCCGGAAGTGTTCAAAAACCTGCCGGTATTGTTCCAAAACTCAATTTCCGCAGGCGGTATTATGGCAGTATTGTTGAACTTGGTTTTGCCGGAGGATAAAACCGATAAAGCGGTTAAGGTGGAAACCGATAGTTTGGAGCACTAAGCAAGCTTTATTCAAAGGCCGTCTGAAGTTTCAGACGGCCTTTTGGTTTTCGGCTATAATATTGTTTTTATTTGTTATCCGAGTGGTTCGGATAGCCCTACCCGGAAAGGTTTTATATGACGGTTTATTCACTTTTTATCACTTGTCCTCGCGGTTTGGAAGCGCCTTTGACGCAAGAACTCGAAAGCATGGCATGTCAGGATATACGTGCTGTTGACGGCGGTGTGGCATGTAAAGGCACGATGGAGCAGGTGTATTGCATCAACCTGCATTCGCGCGTTGCCAGCCGTGTTTTACTGCGTTTGACTAAAGGCGGTTATCGCAACGAACACGATATCTACAAACTCGCACGAAATCTGCATTGGACGGGTTGGTTTAAGCTGGAGCAGACCTTTAAAGTCAAAGTCGAAGGCAAGCGCGCCAATGTGAAAAGCTTGGATTTTGTCGGTTTGAAAATCAAAGATGCCGTCTGCGATGCATTCCGCGATATTTATGATGCGCGTCCGAGCGTGGGTAAAATCAACCCCGATATCCGCATTCATGCCTTTATCGATGAGCGCAACGTGGAAATCTTTATCGATACTTCCGGCGAAGCTCTCTTCAAACGCGGCTATCGTCAGGATACCGGCGAAGCGCCATTGAGAGAGAACTTGGCGGCAGGTTTGCTGCTTTTGGCAGGCTATGACGGTACGCAGCCTTTCCAAGACCCGTTTTGCGGCAGTGGCACGATTGCCATTGAGGCAGCATGGATTGCGACACACCGTGCACCGGGCTTGATGCGCCGTTTCGGTTTTGAAAAACTGCAAAACTTCGACAAAGAAAAATGGCAAGCTCTGCGCCGTGAGGCTGAAAAACAAATCAAACCAGCCGTCGCGCCAATTTCCGGCAGTGATAACGACCGTTATATGATCCGCGCCGCATTGGCCAATGCCCAAGCCGCCGAAGTGGATAATTTCATCCGCTTTGACGTGCAAGATGCGCAGACCGCTCGACCAAACGGCGAACACGGCATTATGATTTCCAATCCGCCTTATGGCGTGCGCCTTGCCGAAATTCAGGCTTTACAGGCGCTTTATCCGCAACTGGGGACATGGTTGAAACAGCATTACGCAGGCTGGCTGGTTGGGATGTTTACCGGCGATCGCGATATGCCGAAATTTATGCGCCTTTCTCCGAAGCGTAAAATTCCGCTGTTTAATGGCAACTTGGATTGCCGATTGTTTTTGATGGATATGGTTAAAGGCTCAAATCGGGGCTAAAACCTGAAATAGAGGCCGTCTGAAAGATGATTTCAGACGGCCTTTTTATAGACTTTACTATAACGGAGTTTGCTTTTCTTTTTTTAATTACAGGCCGTCTGAATCGTGTTCAGACGGCCTTTTTATTGGTTTAAAACTACTGCTTTATAGTAATTCGCAATTAGTTAAATAATAAAAATCTATTATATAAGTAAAATACATTGTTAAATAAAAATACCATATCTAGTAGTCTTGTGCTTTAATTCACACCATATCTTGTGTTTATGGTGTTGCAATGAGCGGTTTGAAATTTACAGTTGAGCAAATTGTCTGGCAGGAAGTGCCGGGCGAAGTGTCGCTGGCGTTTCTGTTTTCCGGTTGTCCGCTGCGTTGTAAAGGCTGTCATAGTGCCGATACATGGAAAGAGGGCATCGGCACGGAATTGACCGAGGATTATTTAAAAGGCCGTCTGAAACGCTATCGCGGGCTGATTAGCTGCGTCTTGTTTATGGGCGGGGAATGGCAGCCGGAAGCCTTGCAGAAAATGCTGGTTATTGTTGCTCAGGAAGGTTTGAAAGCCTGCTTGTACACCGGCTTGGAGCGTGAGGAGTTGGAGGTGGTTTCAGACGGCATCCTGCCTTATCTTACGTATCTGAAAACCGGCCGCTGGCAGATGGAGCTGGGCGGCTTAGACAGTCCGACCACCAATCAGAAGTTTATTGATTTGTGTACGGGCGAAGTATTGAACCGATTGTTTATCAAAGACAAACCTGCGCCTAAAGTTTTTCCAGTGGCTTCAATTTAGCTCAATGCTGTATTGTACTGATTTAAATTGAATTTATTGTATTCGCTGACAGCGATGTTTCAGACGGCCCAACCGTCATTGTTTAATAAATCATCCAAACCATACAGGAGAATTAACATGATTCGGCTGCATCCCGAACAGTTAAACGGAAAACTACAATTCATGCGCGACTACATCAGCGCGCAAAACGCGGCGGACGGCTCGAAAATGGACGCCAACGCCAACGTAACGCAAAAAAACATCGCCACGATGGAAGCGGAAATCATGAAAGACTTTTTCGTGCAGATTAACCGCACCCAAGTATCGCGCAAAATCGCCGAAATTTTCGACCAATCCGTTGCCGACGAATACATCCGCCAGATTGAGGCGCATGAGATTTATGTGCACGACGAAACCAGCCTCAAGCCTTATTGCGTGTCGGTTACGCTGTATCCCTTCCTGCTCGACGGCTTAAGCAAACTCGGCGGCGAATCTAAGGCGCCGCAACATCTGGCTTCGTTTTGCGGCTCGTTTATCAACCTCGTGTTTGCCATCAGCGCGCAATTTGCCGGCGCGGTGGCAACGGTGGAATTTCTGACTTATTTCGACTACTTCGCCCGCAAAGACTACGGCGACGATTATTTGGAAACCCACGGCAAAGAAATCGCCAACCACATGCAGCAGGTGGTGTACAGCATCAACCAGCCCGCTGCTGCGCGCGGCTATCAGAGCGTGTTTTGGAATATTTCCGTTTACGATCAATACTATTTCGACGCGATGTTCGGCGATTTCATCTTTCCCGATTTCAGCAAACCGGTGTGGGCGAGCGTGGCGAAGCTGCAAAACTTCTTCCTCAAATGGTTCAATCAGGAACGCACCAAAGCCGTTTTGACTTTCCCTGTCGTGACCGCTGCGATGCTGACCGACGGCGGCAAATGCAAAGACACCGTGTTTGCCGACGAAATGGCGAAAGAATTGGCGGAAGGTAATTCCTTCTTCGTCTATCTTTCCGACAACCCCGACTCCTTGGCTTCCTGCTGCCGTCTGCGCAACGCCATCGAAGACCGCACTTTCAGCTACACCCTCGGCGCGGGCGGCGTGGCGACCGGGTCTATCAACGTCATCACCATCAACATGAACCGGCTGGAACAAGACGGGCGCGACCTTGCCGCCGAAGTCGCCAAAATCCACAAATACCAATACGCCTACCGCAAACTGATGGAAGAATACCAAGCTGCCGGAATGCTGCCCGTGTACGATGCAGGCTTCATCACGCTGGACAAACAGTTCCTCACCATCGGCATCAACGGCATGGCGGAAGCCGCCGAATCGCAAGGCATAAAAGTTGGGTACAACGACGACTACATCAACTTCGTCCAAGGCCGTCTGAAAACCATATTCGAAGCCAACCAAGCCGCAAGCAAATACTACGGCGTGAAGTTCAACACCGAGTTTGTCCCCGCCGAAAACCTCGGCGTGAAAAACGCCAAATGGGACAAAGCCGACGGCTACAAAGTCAGCCGCGAATGCTATAACTCCTATTTCTACGTCGTCGAAGACGAAGAAATCAACGCGCTCGACAAATTCCTGCTGCACGGCAAAGAACTGGTGGACTGGCTCGACGGCGGCTCTGCGCTGCACCTAAACCTCGACGAAGCCCTGCCCGAATCCGGCTACCGCTCGCTCTTGGACATCGCCGCGCAAACCGGCTGCAACTACTTCTGCGTGAACGTGCGCATCACCATCTGCAACGAATGCGGCCATATCGACAAACGTACTTTGCACGCCTGTTCTGCCTGCGGTAGCCATGATATCGACTACGGCACCCGAGTGATCGGTTATCTGAAGCGCGTATCCGCCTTCTCAAGCGGTCGTCGCAAAGAGCACGCGCTCAGGCATTATCACCGTAAAGCGGCGTAATCGTTGAAAAAAAGTTACTTACAAAAGCAAAGGCCGTCTGAAATTTCAGACGGCCTTTAGCATGTTTAGATAGATTGATTCTTTCAGCTGCATGATTTGAATTAAATTAAACAACAATGCTTGATACTTTAATATTTTGAAGTTCCGTCTGATTCGCAGGTAGGGTGTGTGGCGCAGCCACGCACGCGGTGGGTAGTTTTTTATAGTATTCACTCCCCAAAACTCATTACCGCCGTTTCTTTCGTCCCGCCCCAATCTAACAGCAGCCATTCGTCCCGCACATAACGGTGAAACGACGAAAACGGCCAATCGCGGACATTGCCACATAATTCATGTTTGACGAGATTGAAATGGATGTAGTCCGCGCAACGTTGCAAATCCATTTCGTCGCGCACGGTGTGTTCATAAAAACGCCGTTGCCAAATACCGCGTTCGTGCCGCCGCTGTTTGCTGGCGGACAGGTTCTCAGCACGAGGGAAATGTGCGGAGAATTTGGTTTTAATCAGTCGCCAGCGCAGGGAATAATCCGCATCGTCGGGCGGCAGCGTCCAAATGGCGTGAATGTGGTTCGGCAGTACGCATACGGCGACGGTTTCAAAGGGATATTGTTTTTGCACATCCATATAAGCCGCACGCGAAGTCGATGTGTTCGACAAGCAGGCGTGATTTTGGGTCGGCGAGTTTGACGGTGAAAAAGAATGTACCGCCGGCAATGAAGTTTCTGCGATAACGCGCCATAGGATTTTTGCTTGCAGTTTGAGTGTTGGAGAAGGAACGGTTTGTTGTTTAAGGTTTTAACTTTGTTAAAAGTTGAAACGGCAAACCGTTAATCAAGCAGCCACGTGCGTAGTTACACCACACACGTGGTTGGGAATATGGGCTATGGTTCTCTAATCCACCCTTTTATATATTCTATCCAAGAAGGAACTTGATAATCTTCTTGAGACATTAGCTCTACATATTTTTCAGCGAATTTAATTTTCATATCTCCATCTTCTGAATCAAAAAATTCTTTTAATTCATCAGTTTCACTTGGTCGTAAATTGAGTGAAAAATATGAAGCTTCCTCAGAATATTCTTTATCCTTATCTATAATACTTTCTAAATATTCATACTCTTTTATTTCTCTAAAATATTTCAATGTTTCCATAAATAATTTTCCATTTAAGCAATCTTCAATTTCAGTTGCTGGAGAGGTTAATGAGTCATTTATTGCTACTGTTTCAGTCAATCTTGTTGATTGATTATTAATCAATCTATAGCATTGCAATCTGGAATATTGGTTATTGTAGTTTTTTGCTTCGTAATGAGTAAGTTTATTATCTGTATCTGACAAAAACAGTATTTTCCCCCATTTGTTGTATGTGTTCCCATCAATATTTTCTTTAATTTCTCCATACGGGGTTAAAATATTTTGATATATCCGTTTAATTTTCTTTGCACCTCCTGTTGGAATAATTCGCAAATTAAAATTTTGAATCTCATCTTCAAAATATTTATCAAAATAAATTTTTTCCGAACTACCCTCACAGAAAATCCAATTGTATGGAGTATCAGATGTAATGCTAGAGAGAATAGACTGAATAAAGTCTGTAATACTTTTTAAATTAATATCATAGGGAAGCTTCCCTTTAGAACTTTGCATTAAATGTACAATTTGTTCTTGATAATTTTGAAGGTTAATAAGGTCAAAGTGATGAGTTTTATCTTTTTCTGATATAACGCTTACGTTTCCATATGTTAAAGTTGGAAGGAAGCCATACCAATGCGATGAAAAAATTATTTGCCTACATTTATTACTCATTTTGAATAAAGAATCAAATTGTTCAAAACATGCAGAAACATGTAATGAGGATTCAGGCTCATCAATTCCAACGATTAAATTTTTACCATCAGCTCGATGATTTTCCAGCAATCCTTTTGCTACATCAATAATTGCCTTTTGCTTTTCTCCAGAACTTAATGAACTAATTTCTACATAATTGTTTGACTCATCAACCCTTTTGTGTAACTTTCTTATATTAAAGAAGGAGTCAATAATTAATTTATGAATATCACTTTTTCTTAAATTTTGTTGCCTATCAGTGGAGGTTCTATATACATAACCATCTAACTCATTGCTAATTTCATTGATAAAATCAGTTAGACCTTTATTTATTTCACTAATTGCAGTTTCTGTAATCCTGTCTCTCAAAATGTGATCTAATTTTTCACCCATCAAAGTCTGAATTTCTTGATTTTCTAGTCGGGTGAATAATTCAGAATCTATATCTTTAGGAATATATATATATTCCAGATTTTCTACTAAGTAAGTATAAACAGCTTTTAATTGATTATCGATTAGGAAGCCTCTGTTTTCTATATCATTATCTTCTGATCGATTATCATCGAGGAATAATGAATCAAAGATTGCAGAAGTTGCTTTTTTGTTATAGTCGATACCTATTGGAAATACATAGTCATTATTGAATAAAGGATTGTTGATAATACTATCTCTTAGACTTATAAAAGTGTCTTTAACTGATGAGTGGGTACTACCAAAGTTAAGTTTCTCTTTTGGAGTTGTTCTAAATAAATTATCAAGTTTAGTAATAACGGATTTCACCTCTTCAGGAATTCTAGTATCCTTATTTATAGAGAAAATAGGAACAATATAAGGGCGAACTTTTAGCCCATTCCTTTTAACAGTAAAATGAAGATTCCATTCTTTGCCATTAAAAAAACAATCTAGAGCTTCTAATACTGAACTTTTACCTATCCCATTTTTTCCTAGTAATCCACAAAATTTGTGATTATCTGATAAAGGAACAAAATTCATACCTTGATAAGTTTTAAAATTTCTAATAAATAATCCTAAAATCATTTGAGCATCCTTACTTATTCAACGCTACTTTCAAATACTTCCCAGTATAACTCCCCTTAACCTTCGCCACCTGCTCTGGGCTACCTTTAGCAATAATCCTCCCCCCTCCATCTCCGCCTTCCGGTCCTAAATCCACAATCCAATCCGCAGTTTTAATCACGTCCAGATTATGCTCGATAATCACTATCGAGTTGCCTTTGCCTTTCAGACGGCCTATGACTTCCAGTAGCAGGGCGATGTCGGCGAAGTGCAGGCCGGTGGTGGGTTCGTCGAGGATGTAGAGTGTTCTGCCGGTGTCGCGTTTGGAGAGTTCTAAGGCAAGTTTGACGCGTTGGGCTTCGCCGCCGGAGAGGGTGGTGGCGGATTGGCCGAGACGGATGTAGCCGAGGCCTACGTCCATGAGGGTTTGCAGTTTGCGCGACACAGTGGGGACGGCATCGAAAAATTCGCGGGCTTCTTCGACGGTCATGTCGAGGACTTGGCTGATGTTTTTGCCTTTGTATTGGATTTCGAGCGTTTCGCGGTTGTAGCGTTTGCCGTGGCAGACTTCGCAGGGGACGTACACGTCGGGCAGGAAGTGCATTTCGACTTTAATCACGCCGTCGCCTTGGCAGGCTTCGCAGCGGCCGCCTTTGACGTTGAAGGAGAATCGGCCGACGTTGTAGCCGCGTTCGCGCGAGAGGGGTACGCCGGCGAAGAGTTCGCGGATGGGGGTGAACAGGCCGGTGTAGGTGGCGGGGTTGGAGCGCGGGGTGCGGCCGATGGGGGATTGGTCGACGTTGATGACTTTGTCGAGGTGTTCGAGGCCGTGGATGTCGTCGTATGGGGCGGGTTCTTCTTGGGCGCGGTTGAGTTCGCGGGCGGTAATTTTGGCGAGGGTGTCGTTAATCAGGGTGGACTTGCCGCTGCCGGATACGCCGGTGATGCAGGTAATCAAACCGAGCGGCAGTTTGAGGGTGACGTTTTTGAGGTTGTTGCCGCGCGCGCCTTTGAGGATGAGCATTCGGTCGGGATTGACGGGTGTGCGTTCAGACGGCACGGCAATGGATTTTTTGCCGCTGAGGTATTGTCCGGTAACAGATTTTTCGCATTTGGCGACGTTTTCGGGTGTGTCGGCAATCAGTACGTTGCCGCCGTGTTCGCCTGCGCCGGGGCCCATATCGACGACGAAATCTGCTTCGCGGATGGCGTCTTCGTCGTGTTCGACCACAATCACGCTGTTGCCCAAGTCGCGCAGGCGTTTGAGGGTGGCGAGCAGGCGGTCGTTGTCGCGCTGGTGCAGGCCGATGGAGGGTTCGTCCAAAACGTACATCACGCCGGTCAGGCCGCTGCCGATTTGGCTGGCAAGGCGGATGCGTTGGGCTTCGCCGCCGGAGAGGGTTTCGGCGGAGCGGCTTAAATTCAGGTAATCCAGCCCGACGTTAATCAAGAAGCCGAGTCGCTCAATGATTTCTTTGAGGATTTTTTCGGCGATTTGTTTTTTGTTGCCGTCCAAATCCAGCGTTTCAAAGAATTGGTGGGTTTTGGTCAGCGGCCAAGCGGAGATTTCGTGCAAGGGTTCGCCGCTGACGTAAACGTAGCGTGCTTCTTTGCGCAAACGTGCGCCGCCGCAGCTCGGGCAGGCGCGGTGGTTTTGGTATTCGCGCAGTTTTTCGCGCACGGTTTCGCTGTCGGTTTCGCGGTAGCGGCGTTCGAGATTGGGGATGATGCCTTCAAAGGCATGACTGCGGTTGAAGGTGGTGCCGCGTTCGGACAGGTAGGTGAAGTCGATGACTTCTTTGCCAGAACCGTGCAAGACAACTTTTTTGACTTTTTCAGGCAGTGTTTCCCATGCTGCATCCGCATCAAACTCATAATGGCGTGCTAACGATTGAATCATTTGGAAATAGAATTGGTTGCGCTTATCCCAGCCGTCAATCGCGCCTGCGGCTAAGGATAATTCAGGATGGGCGACCACTTTTTCGGGGTCGAAGAAATTGGTGTTGCCCAAGCCATCGCAAGTTGGGCAAGAGCCCATCGGGTTGTTGAACGAAAAGAGGCGCGGCTCTAATTCGGGCAGGCTGTATGAACATACGGGGCAGGCGAAACGCGCGGAGAACCAATGTTCTTCGCTGCTGTCCATTTCCATTGCCAGCGCGCGCTCGTTGCCGTGGCGCAGGGCGGTTTCAAAACTTTCCGCCAGCCGTTGTTTAATGTCGGCTTTTACTTTCACGCGGTCGATGACGACGTCGATGTTGTGTTTGATGTTTTTTTCCAGCTTCGGTACTTCGTCAAGCTGATAGACCTCGCCATCCACGCGTACACGCGCAAAACCCTGCGCCTGCAAGTCGGCAAAGAAATCGACAAACTCGCCCTTACGCTCGCGTACCGCCGGCGCCAGAATCATCACGCGCGTGTCTTCCGGCAGTTTCAATACGGCATCGACCATCTGCGATACGGTTTGACTGGATAGCGGCAGGTTGTGTTCGGGGCAATACGGCGTACCGACGCGTGCGTACAAAAGACGTAGGTAGTCGTGGATTTCCGTTACCGTACCGACGGTGGAGCGCGGATTGTGGCTGGTGGATTTCTGCTCGATGGAAATCGCGGGCGACAGGCCTTCAATCAAATCGACATCGGGTTTGTCCATCATCTGCAAAAATTGACGGGCATAGGCGGAAAGGCTCTCAACATAACGGCGTTGCCCTTCGGCATACAGCGTATCAAACGCCAGCGACGATTTGCCGCTGCCTGACAATCCTGTTACCACCACGAGCTTGTGACGCGGAATGTCCAAATCGACATTTTTCAAATTATGTGTACGCGCGCCGCGGATGCGGATGGTGTCATTATCGTGTGAATGTTTGGGATGATGGTTGCACATATTGTCAGGCCGTCTGAAAAATAAAATAAACGGCTATTGTAGCACTTTTCAAATGACAGACTGGATAGATAAAGCATTTGATATAAAAGAAACAAAGAGGCCGTCTGAAAATATGTTTTCAGACGGCCTTTGATACAGATGAATCAACTTATCAGTTGATTTTGCGGAGAATTTCGCGCAGGGCTTTTTGCCAGTCGGACGGTTTGATACCGAATTCGGTCTCTAGGCGTGAGCAATCCATAATGCTGTATGCAGGACGCGGAGCGGGCAGGGGGTATTGATCGGTAGTAATCGCGTTCAGTTCCGGAATGCGGAAGCTGTCGTCTAATTGGTGGGCCGTCTGAAAGATGGCTTTGGTAAATTCGTACCATGTTGCCGATTTGTTGCCACAGTAATGGAAGATACCGCGTGGGGAAGTGGACTGTTGCAATAAACTGATGATGGCATGAGCTAAGTCGCCTGCATAAGTCGGGCAACCGGTTTGGTCGTGGACAATGGAGAGGGAATCACGCTCTTTAGCAAGGCGCAACATGGTTTTAACGAAATTGCTGCCGTATTCGCTAAACAGCCACGAAGTACGGACGATTGTACTTTCCGGATGTGCGGCTAAAGCCAAAAGCTCGCCTGCTACTTTGGATTGACCGTAAGTGCTGCGCGGATTGGTGTAGTCGGTTTCGCGGTAAGGGCGTTTGCCTTCGCCGTCGAATACATAATCAGTGGAAATATGGATAAAGCGGGCGTGTGTGGCGCGGGCAGCTGCGGCTAGGTTGTGAACAGCGGTTGCGTTGACGGCAAAAGCAGCCTCTGCATTTTCTTCTGCTTTATCGACGGCAGTGTAAGCTGCGGCATTAACGATGGCATCTGGTTGGAAGTTTTTGATCATGTGATGCACGGCTTCGGTATCAGTAATGTCCAGCGAAGTAGAGTCGGTAGCAATCAGTTCCCAATCTTCGGGCAGGCGGTCGCGCAGACAACGGGCAAGCTGGCCTTTGGCTCCGGTCAATAAAGTACGCATGGTTGAGTATCTCCTCTGATAGCTGTTAAATAGGTGTTCGTGTCATTATAGTGTAAATACGACAAATTCACATTATTAGCGTAGAACAAAATGCGGATGCGGCTGTATTGGGGTAAATTGTCGATATTATCTATCCATAATAATAACTACTTATCGGTATTATGTTTGTTTACTATAACTATAGTTAAAATTCAGCTTTTAACAAGATAGATAAAGGATCTATGCTTTTTGAGAGATTGTGAATCAATGTTAATGTTTTTATTGTTTCTAGGATAATGGGATTTAAAAAAAGGCGAAACTCCGTCCTTTTATCGGCAAATTCTACCGTTTGATATTTTTGAGTAAATATTTTGAAAAATATTACTAAAATAATAATTGAGCAAGGGCGGAATTTGCTCGTTCCGTCAGCTCAATATCTTTATTAACTATTTTGGGAGTAATTATTATGGCATACTGTTACGGGGGGTATTATGCTAGACCCCTGGTTAGTTCTTACTGCGCTCCTGCGCCTAAGGCTTCCTTCTCATCTTACTACTGCGCTCCTGCAGCGAAAACTTCTGTTTCTATCAGCAGTATCGCTAGCATTGCCAGCGTCGGCGTGTCAGTAGTTAATGCGGTAACTGGTTTGGTTTCTGCTATTGCGGCTTTCTGCCCACCAGCAAAAACCACCGTTTACAAATGTGTTCCGGTTTGCCCACCTTACAACTGTGATCCAATCAAACCGACACCACCGAAACCACAACCAAAACCACGACCTCAGCCTAAACCTCAACCAAAACCTGAGCCTAAACCTGAGCCTAAACCTGAGCCACAACCAGAACCGCAACCAGAACCAAAACCTCAACCAAAACCTGAGCCTAAACCAGAACCTAAGCCAGAGCCAAAACCTGAGCCTAAACCAGAACCGAAACCTGAGCCAGACTGCAAAGACTGTGTTGACGACCATAACCAAAACAACTCATACGGTCAGGAAGACAAAAACCCAGGTAATGTCATTCGAGCTGAAGACTGCAAAGACGGTAACGTTATCCGCGGTACTGATGCTAAAGATACCATTTATGGTACTGCTTGCGAAGACATCATCTACGGTGGCAACGGCACAGACGTAATCTACGCCGGTGCTGGTAACGACACCATTTACGGTGATGCTGACGGTGACTCTCTGTACGGTGAAGAGGGTAAAGACTACCTGCAAGGTGGTGCCGGTAACGACTACCTGAACGGTGGTTCCGGTGCTGACATCATGCGCGGTGGCGACGGTAACGACGTTTACTTCGTTGACAATGCCAACGACCAAGTTATCGAGTACGGCAATGCACAAGCCGGTATCGATACTGTTCGTACCGTTATTGACTACACCTTGACCGATCACGTTGAAAACCTGTTCTTGCAAGGTATGCAAAACCTGAACGGTACCGGTAACTCTTTGAACAACAACATCGAAGGTAACGGCGGCAACAACCATCTGTACGGTTTGGCCGGTGACGACTGTCTGGTTGGCAAAGATGGTAACGACTACCTCGACGGTGGTGTCGGCAACGACATCCTGATCGGCGGTACCGGTAACGACACTTACTTCTTCGACAAAGGTTATGGTCACGACACTATCCGTGAGGAAAGCGGTAATGACACCCTGTTGTTCGGTAAAGGCGTTGCAGCTTCCGACGTATTGCTGAGCAAATCTGGTGCTAACCTGACTGTTTCCGTTGGTACTAACGATAGCATCACCATCGACGACTGGTTCACCGGTAACAATCACAAAGTTGAAAACTTCAAGTTTGCTGACGGTAGCACTTACCAAGTAACCGGCCACGGCGACTACTACTCTCTGTCTGCTGTAAACCACATCCAAGATCAGACTCAAGTTTCTGTAATCTGATAGGATGGTGATTTTCAGGATTCTTCTCTGAAATCAATGAATAAGGCCGTCTGAAACCAAAATATAAGGTTTCAGACGGCCTTTATTTTGTAAACAATCTGACGAAAAATTCCAAATTGGGCTAAAATACCGTATTCTTCTGTCTACCTAAGAGATACCCGAAATGTCTGAAATCAGCTTGAAAAAAATCTACTCTGGCAAAGTACGCGATTTGTACGAAATTGACGATAAACGTATGTTGATGGTTGCTTCCGACCGCCTGTCTGCATTCGATGTGATTTTGGATGACCCGATTCCGGGTAAAGGGGAGATCCTGACGCAGATTTCCAATTTTTGGTTTAAAAAACTGGCTCATATCATGCCTAACCATTTTACCGGCCATACGGTTTACGATGTTTTGCCAGAAAACGAAGCCAAAGTTTTAGAAAAACGCGCCGTCGTGGCTAAAAAACTCACTCCGGTGAAAGTGGAGGCCATTGTGCGCGGTTATCTGGCAGGTAGCGGTTGGAAAGATTATCAAAAGACAGGCTCTGTTTGCGGTATTCAACTGCCTGAAGGTATGCAGGAAGCGCAACAACTGCCTGAAGTGATCTTTACGCCATCGACCAAAGCCGCAGTCGGTGATCATGATGAAAACATCAGCTTTGGAGAATGCGAACGCATTATCGGAAAAGAATTGGCGGCGGAAGTGCGCGCCAAAGCAATTCAGCTTTATACAGAAGCGGCCGAATATGCGAAATCCCGCGGTATTATCATTTGCGATACCAAGTTTGAATTTGGTTTGGATGAAGAAGGTACGCTGACTTTGATGGACGAAGTATTAACGCCTGACTCCAGTCGTTTTTGGCCTGCAGACCAATACAAAGTCGGCACCAATCCGCCGTCTTTTGACAAACAATTTGTCCGCGACTGGTTGGAGCAAAGCGGTTGGAACAAAAAAGCGCCTGCGCCTACAGTGCCTGCCGATGTGATTCAAAAAACAGTTGAAAAATATCAGGAAGCATTGACTTTGCTGACTCAGGATTGATTTTTAAGTTTGAAGGCCGTCTGAAAGAGATATGTTTCAGACGGCCTTTTTATTGTATAAATACTGGATTTTAAGGATAGTTGCCTTTATAATCGAGAGTTGTTTTCAGTGCCTTTAAAGGCCGTCTGAAAGCTTGTTTATAACCTGCCGCACGGTCTGAAACCCTAACTATGCACATTCGGATTTTAGTGTGCATTATTAGTGTTTTAGCAGTGCGGTATTTTGAAAGGAACAACAATGTTCAATAAACACGTTAAGACCTTCCAATACGGTAATCAAACCGTTACTTTGGAAACCGGCGAAATCGCTCGCCAAGCCGCAGCTGCCGTTAAAGTATCCATGGGTGATACCGTTGTTTTGGTTGCCGTTACTACCAACAAAGAAGTAAAAGAAGGCCAAGACTTCTTCCCTCTGACTGTCGATTACCTTGAGCGTACTTACGCAGCAGGGAAAATCCCCGGCGGTTTCTTCAAACGCGAAGGCAAACAAAGCGAAAAAGAAATCCTGACCAGCCGTCTGATCGACCGTCCGATTCGTCCTTTGTTCCCTGAAGGTTTCTATCACGACATCCAAATCGTAGCGATGGTGGTGTCTGTTGACCCTGAAATTGATTCTGACATTCCTGCAATGTTGGGTGCATCTGCCGCGCTGGTGTTGAGCGGCGTACCGTTTGCCGGTCCGATTGGCGCGGCACGCGTAGGTTATGTAAACGGCGTGTACGTTTTGAATCCGACTAAAGCCGAATTGGCTAAATCACAATTGGACTTGGTTGTTGCCGGTACTTCTAAAGCCGTGTTGATGGTGGAATCCGAAGCCGACATCTTGTCTGAAGAAGTGATGCTGGGTGCGGTTGTTTACGGTCATGATCAAATGCAAGTGGCCATTAATGCCATCAATGAGTTTGCCGACGAAGTTAATCCGGAAGTTTGGGATTGGAAAGCACCTGAAACCAATGAAGAATTGGTTGCAAAAGTACGCGAAATTGCCGGCGAAACCATTAAAGAAGCGTTCAAAATCCGTCAAAAACAAGCGCGTTCTGCCAAATTGGACGAAGCTTGGAATGCTGTAAAAGAAGCGTTGATTACCGAAGAAACCGACACTTTGGCAGCCAACGAAATCAAAGGCATTTTCAAACACTTGGAAGCCGATGTTGTCCGCAGCCAAATTTTGGACGGCCAACCGCGTATCGACGGTCGCGACACCCGCACTGTTCGTCCGTTGAACATTCAAACCGGCGTATTGCCGCGCACTCACGGTTCTGCACTGTTTACCCGTGGCGAAACCCAAGCTTTGGCGGTTGCAACTTTGGGCACTTCACGCGACGAGCAGATCATTGATGCACTGTCCGGCGAATACACCGACCGCTTCATGCTGCACTACAACTTTCCACCATACTCTACCGGTGAAGTGGGTCGCGTAGGTGCGCCAAAACGTCGTGAAATCGGTCACGGCCGCTTGGCTAAACGTGCATTGTTGGCCGTATTGCCGGAACCTGAAGATTTCAGCTACACCATGCGCGTGGTTTCTGAAATTACCGAATCCAATGGCTCTTCCTCTATGGCTTCCGTCTGCGGCGGCTGCCTGAGCCTGTTGTCTGCCGGTGTGCCTTTGAAAGCACACGTTGCCGGTATCGCCATGGGTCTGATTTTGGACAACAACAAATTTGCCGTCCTGACCGACATCTTGGGTGACGAAGACCACTTGGGCGATATGGACTTTAAAGTAGCCGGTACAACCGAAGGTGTGACCGCACTGCAAATGGACATCAAAATCCAAGGTATTACCAAAGAAATCATGCAAATCGCTTTGGCTCAAGCCAAAGAAGCACGTTTGCACATCTTGGATCAGATGAAAGCCGCTGTTGCAGGCCCGCAAGAACTGTCTGCACACGCGCCACGCTTGTTCACCATGAAAATCAACCAAGACAAAATCCGTGATGTGATTGGTAAAGGCGGTGAAACTATTCGTTCGATTACTGCTGAAACCGGTACTGAAATCAACATCGCTGAAGACGGTACCATCACTATCGCTGCGACTACTCAAGAAGCAGGCGATGCAGCGAAAAAACGTATCGAAGAAATCACTGCCGAAGTGGAAGTGGGCAAAGTGTACGAAGGTACTGTGGTTAAAATCCTCGACAACAACGTTGGTGCGATTGTCAGCGTGATGCCGGGCAAAGACGGTTTGGTACACATCAGCCAAATCGCCCACGAGCGCGTACGCAATGTCAGCGACTACCTGCAAGTAGGTCAGGTTGTGAATGTGAAAGCATTGGAAGTGGACGACCGCGGCCGCGTACGTCTGTCTATCAAAGCTTTGCTAGAAGCTCCTGCTCGCGAAGAGAAAGCAGCTGAATAATTTGATTGTGCAAGCTTGAAACAAAAGGCCGTCTGAAAATTTCAGACGGCCTTTTGTTTATTTGAATGATGAATTTAAAAATGAGTTTGCCTTTACTTTGATAAAAGGGATTACTACAATATTTGTAATTTAATAAATATATTCATTTCTCAAGGAGTATGCAATGAATGCTACACAATTAATCAGTCGGCTGACGCAAACCGTCGGCGAAAAATATATCATCACAGACCCGGCAAAAACTGAACAATACCGTCAAGGCTACCGTTTTGGCGAGGGCAAGGCGCTAGCTGTTGTCCGTCCGGGTACGGTTTTGGAAATGTGGCAAATCTTGCAGGCGTGTGTTGAGGCTGATGTTATCGTGATTACGCAGGCCGCCAATACCGGTTTGACTGGCGGCTCGACTCCTGACGGCAATGATTACGACCGCGATATCGTGATTGTGAATACCATGCGTCTGAACATCATTCAGCCGATCAACAATAACGAACAGGTTGTCTGCCTGCCCGGTTCTACCTTGAATCAATTGGAGCTGCTGCTGAAACCTTTAGGCCGTGAGCCGCACTCAGTGATCGGTTCGTCCTGTATCGGCGCATCTGTATTGGGTGGCGTATGTAATAACTCGGGTGGCGCACTGGTACAGCGTGGCCCGGCTTATACGGAAATGGCCCTGTTTGCGCAAATCAACGAAGAGGGCAAACTGGAGCTGGTCAACCATTTGGGCATTGATTTGGGCGAAACCCCTGAAGAAATTTTGACCAACTTGCAAGGTTTCCATTATCAGCGAAAAGACATTGCGCAAGATGCCGGCAAAGGGCATGACCATGCGTACTGCGATCATGTCCGCCAAGTGAATGAACCGACTGCCGCCCGTTTTAATGCCGACCCTGCGCGTCACTACGAAGCATCAGGTTGCGCGGGCAAGCTGATGGTGTTTGCCGTACGCTTGGATACGTTCCCGCAAGAAAAACAGACTGCCGTCTTCTATATCGGCACCAATGATATTAATGAGCTGACCGATATTCGTCGTGCCGCTTTGAGCGAGTTTAAAAACCTGCCTATTTCCGGTGAGTATATCCATCGTCATGCTTTTGATATTGCTGCCGTTTATGGTAAAGATACTTTTTATATCATCAAGACGTTCGGTACCCACCAACTTCCGAAACTGTTTGATCTGAAAGCCCGTGTGGATAGATTCAGCAAAAAGATAAGTTTCTTACCAAAACACTTCTCTGATAAATTCATGCAACTGATCAGTAAGATTTTGCCCGATCACTTGCCGAAGTCTATGCGCAACTATCGGGATAAATATGAACATCACCTGATTTTAAAAATGGGTGGCGAGGGCGTAGAAGAGGCGCGTGCTTTCTTGAAGGAATATTTTGCAACCCATGGCGGGGCATTCTTCGAATGTAATGCCGAAGAAACGCAGGCGGCCATGCTGCATCGCTTTGCTGTGGCTTCTGCCGCGATCCGTTACCGTTCTGTACATGATGATGAAGTAGAGGATTTGGTTGCACTCGATATCGCCTTGCGCCGTGATGATCGTGATTGGTTTGAAACACTGCCGCCGGAAATTGACAATAAAATCATCCATAAATTGTATTACGGACATTTTATGTGTCATGTGTTCCATCAGGACTACATCATTAAAAAAGGCAACGACTGCATGGCCTTGGAACATGAAATGCTCCACTTGCTTGACCAACGTGGCGCGCAATATCCTGCCGAACACAATGTCGGTCATCTGTATGAAGCCAAGCTCGAGCTGAAACAGTTCTATAAAAAACTTGACCCGACCAACAGCTTCAATCCAGGTATCGGTAAAACCAGTAAGAAGAAAAACTGGGCTGAATAAAGCATAGTCAAAACAAAGGCCGTCTGAACATTTCAGACGGCCTTTTTATATGTTTGCTTATCAGAACAGGTTGCTGATGAAAATCAGCAGAATGACCAATGGAACGAGATATTTCACATAGGCAAACCAAATATTGACCGTCGTATGGTTGCCTTTATAAAGTAATTCATCCTTCGCTTCGTCCTTCATCACGAAACCGACAAACAGCGCGGAGCCGAGCGCGGTCAGCATAAACAAGATGTTGCCGCTGATGTAGTCAAAGGCATCAAAAATATTTTTACCAAACACGGAAATATCTTTCCATGGGCCGTAGCTCAAGATGGAAGGGATATTGCCGAAGATAAAAATACCTGTCAGTACGATGGTAATAGCCGCTGCGCGGCGGATTTTGGTTTTCTCCTGAATGGTCGTAATCAACACTTCATAAATGGTCAGAGAAGTGGTCAGCGCGGCAATCAGAAGCAGTGAGAAGAAAATCACTGCAAATACAGGGCCTGCCCACATATTGGAGAACACGATCGGCAGGCTTTGGAACACCAGCGTCGGGCCGGAGTTAGGGGCAACGCCAAAGCTGAAGAGGGATGGGAAAATCATAAAGCCGGCCAACACGGCAATCAAAGTATTGGTAATCGCGGTAATCACTGCCGTCTGAACCAGATTTTCGTTTTTATCCAGATAGCTGGATAACGTAATCATCACGCCGAAACCCAAGCTCAAGGCGAAGAATACTTGTCCTAAAACGAAGACGAACAGTTCGGCGGTAATTTTGCTGAAGTCAGGTTTCAGATAGAAGGTAATGCCTTCCATTGCGCCCGGTAGGGTAACGTTGCGCACGACCATGGCAATCAGGAATAAAAACAGCAAAGGCATCAGGTATTTTGCCGCTTTTTCAATACCGCCGATCACGCCTTTGACCAAGATCCATTGGTTTACGACCACAAATAGGAAGGTGTAAAAGGCAATTTCCCAAGGGCTGTTTTCAATGTGTTCGGTAAAGAAACTTTTGGTGACTTCTCCGGAAACAGGGCTGGAAATATCCAAATTACCGCCGATGATATTGATGATGTAGCTGATAACCCAGCCGCCGAGCACCATGTAATAGGCCATGATGCCGAATGCGCCGAGTAGTCCCATCCAACCGACCAATTTCCAAACTTTGGCAACGGGTTTGCCATTCATTGTGCCGCCAAACGCATCCAGCGCGTTCACGCCTTTACGGCGACCGATGACGTTTTCGACCAAAATCATTGGAATACCGATGACCAGCATGGCGATACAGAACAGAAACACATACGCGCCGCCGCCGTTTTCACCGACCAAATACGGGAAACGCCAAGTTGCACCAAAGCCGACAGTCGCGCCGGCAACGGTAAGGATGTAAGTCAAACGGTTGGACCAGGTTTGACGGGGTTGATTGGAAGACATAAATACTCAGATGCATAAAAATAAAGACAACATTTTACCGCAAAGATTTAACGAATCTTGACTAAAGTCGGAAAAGAAAATTAGTTAAAAAAACCATGTAATGAAGAATTTTTAGTGGGTTTCTCTGGTTTGCTTGGTATTGAAACCTGCAAACAGAGAATTTGTCTGAAGCGATACGAATGATTGAAAGAGCCCTAACGATAAAGGCCGTCTGAAAGGTGGGATATGGGAAAGGGTTGTTGTGAGGAGATTGGATAGCACTAAGGTGTGCTTTCAAATATGTCGGCAACAAAGATGGTATTTCTCTGAGGTTGTCTAATAACATCCTGTAACCTTAGCTTGGATAGTCGCCGATGGTTTTTCTTTCTATAAAACGATTTGTCTGAAATTGGAACGGTACAGATTGATGCGGAAGAGACGAGAAAGAGAAAAGGAGGAATGGCAAGGTAATGAGTGGGAGATGAGGTTGAGTAATGATGGCTTCTTTAGATGAGAAAGACCGTCTGAAAGTACATTCGTTTGGTTACCAAATTTTAGATAAAAAAAACCATCTATACTAAGGGGAAAGTATAGATGGCCAAACACATTACGGGGAAAACGTCTTACTCACTTACTCACTTCTTTCGAAGCAAGTGTTACTCAGACAGGCGAATTATACAATAGTTCAGTCTTTACAGTGTTAAATTCTGTTAAATAAAAATAATAAGGTTTAGATGTTTGATTTTAAATATATAAAAAATCTATATTGTTTAAAAATTTATCGAAAAAATTTGGAATTTTTTTAGATTTGGATAAATTTCCATTCTCCTGCGGCCAAATCATCGACATTCCAGTCGCCGAATTTCTCACGATGGAGCTGCTCGACACGGTTGCCTGCGGCTGCAACCATGCGTTTGACCTGATGGTATTTACCCTCTGTAATGGTCATCATCAATGTGGTTGGGTCGGCCAATACTGCTTCGGCCGCGGCGACGGTTTCATTATCGTCATGTAGGAGGACGCCGTTTTTCAGCGTAGTGCAAAGGGTATCGTCGGCAGGATGTTTCAAAGTGACGCGGTAGAGCTTCGGAACTTTGTGTTTGGGCGAGGTAACTCGGTGGTTAAATTGCCCGTCGTTGGTAATAAGAATAATGCCGGTTGTGTCTGCATCCAAGCGACCGACTGCCTGCATATCGATATTGCGCATGTGGTCGGGAAACAGGCTGAAGATGCTTGGATATTGCTGGGGTTTGTGCGAAGTCTCGTAATCTGCAGGCTTATGAAGCAGGATATAAAAATATGGCATGGGGACGGCGGCAATTTCTTCGCCGTCAACAGACAGGGTGTACACTTGAGACGGATCGATATCGTCTTTGGCACGATTATGGATTTCGCCGTTGATGGCAATGCAGTCATTGTCTATCAGCCATTGGCATTGCTTGCGGCTGCCGAGGCCTTGTGATTGGATGTATTTGAGCAGTTGCATGGTTGAAAAGTAGGAAATGTTCAGACGGCCTTTATTGTACTGGAAAACCGATGTTTAGGCCGTCTGAAAAGTAGGGGCAAAAAAAATCGCCCCTTTAAAATTTTAAGGGGCGCAAAAGGAACACAAACCACTACCAAAAACTGTTACAGGGCAAATTCTCCTATTTGATGTGTTGCCGGATAAAGTGCTTTCATCAAGTCATGTGGTGAAAGCGAGAAATCTTTGCTATTTGTCGTCAGACGGCCTTGCTGAGGCGTAAGTTCAAGCAATCGGGCGTTTGCCGACTGGATAAACTTGTTTTTCGTGCGCTGCATTTTTCTTTGCAGGGCGGACACAACGCGGTTGTACAGACTGTCTTTTTGCTTGACTTCGCGTGTACCGGCAACCCAGCTCAAGCGTGTATTGCCGTCTTCATCTTCAATCAGCAGGATGCCGGTTTCTGATTGGGGCGATTTGCCCATACAAGGGAGCCAAACATAATATCGGCCATCTAAAGTAATGAATACTGCGTCGTGTACTTCGCACTCATCGCAACATTTGGTGGCGATTAAAGAGCGGATGGCTTGTTGGTGCAGTCTCAGAATGTCAAGGGAGACTTGCTTAAAAATACTTTCGGGCATTTTCTTCTCCTTTCATTCTGTTGTGCGGTTGTTTTGTTTCGATGGGTTGTATTATACGGCGATTTTCTAAATTTGCAAATGATAATTGTTCCTATTATTTAATTTATAAGTAAAGTATTAATTATTAAAGAAATTAAATTTAAAAAATTTTTTAGAAATTGGGCTTTCTACTCAAAATTGGAGTAATAGATGGCCATTGGATGAAAAAAGAATAAAGGTCATCTGAAAAGATCTAGCTATAAAAGGGTATTTCAAAAGCAGCTAAAGTTTTGCTGACTATACATTTCAGACGGCCTTCAGTATGATTCAAGGCGTTTTGATAATTGCAGAAACTACCAACCATGAGCCAACGTCAGATTATCCTCGATACGGAAACCACGGGTCTTTATCCTGAAAACGGCGACCGTCTGGTCGAATTTGCCGGCTTGGAAATGATCAACCGCCAAATGACCGACTCCAACCTTCATTTATATGTCCACCCCGAGCGCGATATGCCGGAGGAAGCGGCGAAGGTGCATGGTCTGACGATTGAAGTATTGGAAGCGAAGAATGCACCGCCGTTTGCTCAAGTAGGTAAACAGATTGCCGACTTTATACGTGGCGCAGAGCTGATTATCCATAATGCTAAGTTTGACGTCGGCTTCCTGAATATGGAATTCCGCCGCATGGGACAGCCTTCTATTGAGGAACTGGGTTGTAAAGTCACCGACACGCTGGCTATGGCGCGTGAAATGTTTCCGGGGCAAAAGGCAAGCTTGGATGCGTTATGTAACCGCTTTTCCGTTGACCGCAGCAAACGGGTCTTGCACGGCGCGCTAATCGACTGCGAGCTTTTGGGTGAAGTCTATCTTGCCATGACGCGTCAGCAGTTCGACCTGATGGGTGGCGAGGCGGAAGAAGAGGGCGAAGTCAAACAAACCGTTATTGCGGAAACCAAACATACGTCGCAGTTGAAAGTCATCAAAGCCAATGCGGACGAGTTGGCGACACATGAAAAATATTTGGACGATTTGGGCGAAGCGTGTGTATGGCGCAAGGCCGAAACGCCTGATGAGGTCAATGCCGGAGCGTCAGCATGATGCGCCGCAATATCGCTTTGATTCCTGCTGCCGGTATCGGTGCGCGATTTGGTGCAGGAAAACCTAAACAATATGTTGAAATCAATGGTAAAACCGTATTGCAACATACCATAGAAATTTTTGAGCAACACCCCCGCATAGATTTAATTGCTGTTATTCTTTCGCCGGAAGATTTGGTTTTTCAGACGGCCCTGTCTGAGAAAGTACGCGTCTTTCGAGTGGGCGGAGCAAGTCGTGCCGAAACGGTACGCAATGGCGTGTCCGTTTTATTGGAGCAAGGTTTGGTCGAGGCGCAAGATAACATTTTGGTTCATGATGCCGCGCGCTGTTGCCTGCCTGCTGAAGCGTTAACACGTTTGCTTGATGAGGCGAGTGAGAATGATGAAGGCGGTATTTTGGCCATACCGGTGGCTGATACGCTCAAGCGCTCAGACGGCAGTCATCATATTGATGAAACCGTTGCGCGCGCAGGATTATGGCAGGCGCAAACGCCGCAGCTTTTTCAGACGGCCTTGTTACACCGTGCTTTATCGGTTGATGATTTAAGTGAAATTACGGATGAAGCATCAGCAGTTGAAAAACTGGGTATCCGGCCGCGCTTGGTGCAGGGCGATACGCGCAATTTGAAATTGACACTGCCGCAAGACGAATACATTGTCAGATTGTTGCTCAAGGCCGTCTGAACAATCAAAACCCATTATTTAAGGAAACAAACATGAATATCCGTGTCGGACAGGGCTACGATGTCCATCAGTTGGTCGAAGGTCGAGATTTGATACTCGGCGGCGTCAACATTCCGTTTGAAAAAGGATTGCTGGGTCATTCAGATGCCGATGCGCTTTTGCATGCGATTACCGATGCCCTGTTGGGTGCGGCCGGTTTGGGCGATATCGGCAGCCATTTTCCTGATACCGCTGCCGAATTCAAAGATGCCGACAGCCGTGTACTGTTGCGTGAGGCTTATCAAAGCGTGCAGGCATTGGGTTGGAAGGTGGTTAATGTCGATACGACCGTGATTGCGCAAAAGCCAAAACTTGCGCCGCATATTCCGGCAATGCGCGCCAATATTGCCGCAGATTTGGGTTTGCCTGAAAGCTGCGTGAACATCAAGGGTAAAACCAACGAAAAACTTGGCTATCTGGGACGTATGGAAGCCATTGAAGCGCAAGCGGCAGTATTGCTGATTAAAGCCTAAGAGCTTAAAATTACTTTATTATTCAAACTGAAAGACTGACAACATGGCAACTCAAGACGAACTCAAACGTATTGCCGCCGAAAAAGCGGTGGAATTTGTTCCTGAAAACGAATACATCGGTATCGGTACCGGCTCTACCATCAACTTTTTTATCGAAGCTTTGGGTAAAAGCGGTAAGAAAATCAAGGGTGCCGTGTCTACTTCTAAAAAATCCAGCGAGCTTTTGGCAAAATACGAGATTCCAGAAGTTTCACTGAATGAAGTGATGGGTTTGGCAGTTTATATTGACGGCGCAGACGAAGTCAACCACGCACTGCAAATGATTAAAGGCGGCGGCGGTGCGCATTTGAACGAAAAAATCGTGGCCAGCGCATCCGATAAATTTGTCTGTATCGCCGATGAAAGCAAATATGTTTCCCGTTTGGGCAAATTTCCATTGCCGGTAGAAGTGGTTGAAAATGCCCGTTCGCTGGTGTCGCGCAAACTGCTTGCGATGGGCGGACAGCCTGAGTTGCGTGTCGGCTATACTACTTTCTATGGCAATCAAATCGTTGATGTTTACGGCCTCAATATCGACCAAGCCCTGAAAATGGAAGATGAAATCAATAAAATCACCGGCGTACTCGAAAACGGTATTTTTGCCCGCGATGCCGCCGATGTGTTGGTTTTGGGTACGGCAGAAGGCGCAAAAGTCATCCTGCCTTGTCAGGATTAATGAAGATTAATCAATCTTAAAAGGCCGTCTGAAAGTGCATCAGGTCTTTCAGACGGCCTTCAATTTGGCAAAATATGCAAATCAGTAAAATTATAAAATGGTTGCCCGTTATTTTATCCGTTTTGGGCGCACTTGGTTACAGCTCACGCGATACTGAGTTGATTCGTACCGGGGTAAGCGTTGCTGCAACATTGGCACAAGGCGACAATATCGGTTTGGAAAAGGTCAATGAATGGCTGGGAGAAAATGTCGTCAAAGCCACATCTGACACCAAAACCGAAGCTGAACCCAAGCAAGAACAGAAACAAAAACAAAAGTCATCGCGACAAACTTACACATACAACGGAAAAATCATCAAAATCCATGATGGCGATACCGTGCATATTATCGATAGCGACGGCCGGAAACACAAAATCCGTATGGCCTATATTGATGCACCGGAAATCAATCAGGCCTATGGTACGCAATCACGAGACAATCTGATTGATGCCGCATTGAATAAAAAAGCCAAAGTTCGCGTGTTTGAAGCCGACCGTTACCAGCGCGAAGTCGCCCAAGTATCAGTCGGCACGATTGACTTGAATTTGATGCAAATACGGGATGGCGCCGCATGGCATTATGAAAGTTATGCCAAAAAACAACAAAGTAAAACCGCTTACACCGACTATTCGGCCGCACAAAAACAAGCCAAGGAAAAACGTAAAGGTTTATGGAAAAAAGACAATCCGCAAGTACCTTGGCAATTTCGCCGTCAAAATCATGAGCAGCAGAACGGTGATAAAAAGCAGTCTGATAAACAATGGTTCGGGATTTGGTAGATTTTAAGAAAGAGGCCATCTGAAAACTTTCAGACGGCCTTTAATCATTAAGGTTTAGTATAAGATAAGAATGAGTGGCAGGTTTCTGATTAGAGGGTAATAGAAATAAAAGTGTGGTGTAATATTTTTAAGAAGGGCGGATATGAAAAAAGACACCGTTAGCTGGTGTCTTTAGTATCTGGCAGAGAGGAAGGGATTTAAATTTAATCATACCTATATGATTTATTGATGATTATTTTTTTGAAAAGTATAAGTAACACATAAGGTAACATATAAAATCTTATTGCCCACGGTATGGATTAAACCAGCCTTACTGAATTTAGGAAGGTCTCTCTGTTCTACACTGACAGCAGGTGGCGCGCGCCCCCGCTCCCTCGCTCGGAGCCTGTGGGGGTGCGTTTTTTTATGCAGCGGCGACTCCTACTGCAATCCTTATATTTCATAGGGTTTTCGGCGATTTTCGAACATTGGTTTTTTATGCGTTTTTATGCAAGATTTAACATTTTTATGCTGATTTATGCGCTACTTGTAAAATATAATAATAAAGCCGTCCGAATAAATCAGACGGCCTTTTTTACTCCATTTTTATGGCGTTTAGTATTTGGTCTGTAATGTACTCCAAGTCTTCTTTCGGTAAGCCCAATAGCAGGCGGGATGGCAGGTTTTTTGCCGTGCTACCGTCTTCGTGTTCTGTTGCAATTTGTGCGACTTTACCGCCAAACCATCCGATTTTTGCATGATTCTCGTCTGCTTTTTGACGCAACCAACGGGCGGCTCCGATACGGCGAAACATTACCATACGGGATATTGTCGGCGTTTTCAGGTACAAATATTCGCGCCGAAATCCGTACAGCTCGCGGTCGCCCTCGAACCGTACCAATTCATTTCCGTTTTCTGTACGACTATATGCAATAGGGTCCATATCTCTATCTCCGTATAGTTCTCCAAAAAAACGAAACGGGCGGCGGTGTAGTTCCTCTCCATCCCGTAGGTTTCGGAAAGCAAAACGGTCACCTTGGCGTTTGCGTTTGACCATAGGATTTCCGTCAGGCTCGATATTGGCTTTAATGCGGTTTTGGTTGCGGCGGCGTAGCTCCGTCGCGATATTGCGCATAAGTTTGGCACGGGCAGACGGTTGAATCTTTAGCGCTAAATGTTCGATTTGGGCAACGAGTGCTTCCAGTTCTTCCATATTTCCTCTTGCACTTGAAGCAAAGGACGCATTATGCGTCCTTTATCTGTTTAAAAAACGGGGCGCGGCGGCTCGGATTTTGTTTTGTAGGAGACTAAGCCGTTTTCATCCAAACCTGCAATGACTGTTTCTGTCAATTTTAATTCGATCATTACATCCCAGACATCTGACTCTATCGGCTCTGCCTCGAAAACAAAGGCTCTTGATGATGCGTCTGCGCCCGGACACAAAATATCCGGCTGATTTTCTTGCAGCCACTTGTTCACGATCAAAAAGAGATACGCAGGATCGCGATGGAACTCCTGAACAAAAATATTAAGCGTGTACTTCGCTTCGTAACTCAATGTATTGCGTTTCGGAATAATCTGTCCAGACAAAACCGTCATACGGAGACGGTCAGGTGCCGCTTTAAACTCCGGCAGTGTTTCCTGGATGGCAAGACGCAGGCTTTTGGGCTTTTCCATTTTAGACGGCCTCTTATCTTTTGAATTTCCACCGTTGCTCTTCTTCGAGCTGGCAGTCTATACATAAACGGCACCCCGGCACGGCTTCTCGGCGGGCTTCGGGGATGATTTCGCCGCACTCTTCGCACTCTTGGGCGGATGGCGCGGCCGATTCTTGTTCTTTGTGGCGTAATAACCAGTATTTGCGCATTTTTTGCTCTAAGTCGCAGGCTTGGTCGATGATGTCAGTCATGGTGTCGTTTTTCCTTCTTCGTCCCCTTTTAGGCAGGCTGACAAAGCGTCCCGATAGAGGCGGCACTGCTCAAAAGCCGAGCGATAGGCAATCAATGCGCGAACCATGTCCGCATTGGTTGCAATCTCTTCAGGAGGGTATGCTTCACATTTCGGCACCGGCGGGCATGACTCGGCAGCCTGTACGGATACCGGCGGATTATGGGCGCAGGCAGCAAGGGCAACGGCGGCAACGAGAACGGAGAGACGTTTCATTTTTATCTTTCATGGTTTGATGTTTAAAAGGGCGCGATCATGCGCCCCGCTGTTATTTTTTATTGATGGTTTGGGCTACATCTTCGGGCAGTTTTTCAGACGACCATTCATGATGCTTAGCCAGTGCTGCTTCGACTTGGCTGTTTTTTTCAGCCTGTACCTTCATCATTTGGTCTACCTGCGCCTGCAAGCTTTGGGCGCGGGCTTTATAAATCTTGATTGTTGCGTCTTTTGATTTGATGGCATCTTCCTGCGCGGCGACTGTTTGTGTCAGTGCCTTATTGTTTTTGCGCATGTGCATCAAGCTATATCCGAGGACGGCGACGGTCAGGATATAAGATACGGCAACAACAATAGCTGTTTTCATATCATCTCCCTTTCTAGGCTTCGCTCACGCCTGCTGCCGCAGTGCCGGTAACGATGGGCAGGTTATAACGCTCTACGGATGGGTACGATTTAACCGGCTTACCATCAACCAATTTAGACGGCCAGTAGTACCCGTCAATATCGGATGCATTAAACGGTACGATTGATACGGCATTGCCCTGATTACCGCCCCATCCCATAATTTGCCCTTTAGTGTTTTTGCCGCCGACGAAAAACACATGGCCGCCACCTTTGCGGGATTTCACGGCGATACAGCCATAGGCGGGTTTAGCCAGCTTAGTCAGACCAGCCTCTGCCCATGCCTTGGCGCGATACCAATCTTTGATAACGCTGCGGCCGCTTTTACCGAGGCAGTAACCGACAAATAGGCCGCACCATGGTGTCTCATCGTCCGCATACCATGCTTTTGCCGCATTGGGAAAGTTTCCCATTTCTTTGAGCCAAGATTGGATAATCGGGTTATGTTTCGCGCCGACGATTTCTTTCAGTCCGACGTGTTGGCGGGCTTCCGCCATCCAGGGCAATTCAGTCATGCTTTCTTCCTTTTTTATTCGTGTGTTTAAATATTTTCTTGCGGTATTTTTTTTGACGCGCGGTTCAAAAAACCTTGATTTTCTGTGCTTGGGCGTGTTTTCTTCGGGTGGATTTTGCTGATATTGCCGCCACTCCATAGCACTGCGCCCGTGTGCAGGGCCAGTCCGAAGATAAGCAACCATATAGTTAGTGATTTAATGGAAAAGGCAGCGGCCAGGGCGAGACTGCAAAACCATACGATAGATAAATAGGCGATTGCCGCACTTAACGGCTTATGTGTTTTCCCGCGGGTGTCAAAAAGGATGATACGAACGGCCGCGGTCAGGGACAGGGCAATGACGGCAGCAGATTGGACTGTATTCATGATTCTTTTTCCTCTTCCAGGGTTTTCAGACGGCCTTTTTCAATCAGGCGCATGACACGCTGTAAACCTAAAACCAGTCCGGCAGAAAAAATGGCAGCGGCGGTAAAGCTATTGATGGTCAGTGTTTCACCCGGCAGCAGCCAGTTGATTAGGCCTTCTGCGCCGTCGTAACCGAAAATGCCGCCGATGAAAGACACAGCAAAAAGCCATGCCTTATTAATCGGGCGCTCTGCCTTTTGGCTTAATACGAACAGCGATGCGCCTATGAGTGCGCCGAAGGCTACGGAGGCGTGGACGTGGTAGCTGCCGATGATAATTACGGCGGCGTTTACAGCAGTGGTGGTTTTGTCTTGGGTCATGACGTTTTCAGTCCCATAGATTCAGGGTGGATTTTTGTTGTGCTTCTTCGTGGTTGGCTTGAGGCAGTCGGATAGTCAAACCGGCAGGTAGGAGGGCAGGATATTTCGATAAGCCGTAATTTTCAGGAGCAGTCAGGATTTGTTCGGTGTAGCCTGCAGACGTCCCGTAATGGTTCCAAGCGATATTGGCGACGGTATCGCCTTCACGGGTCGTGTATTCCATCAAATTAATTCCGAATCGCAGCGGCGCTCGCCCATGACTGCCGCGGTGGCATAGTGTGCTTCACGGCGGAAGTCTTCAGCTTGATGTTGTTTCATTTCGGCACGCTCGCCCGCTTTTCCCGAGGGTTCTGTATCTGCGTATTTTTCCAGCAGCAGTGATTTTGCATAGCAATAGACAGCGCGGCGGTAATGGATGGTTTTAACCGATTCGCCATTAATGACATCGTCTGAATCGCCTGTTTCGGCAAGAGTGCCCCTGCCAACCTGTACGGCGGCAATGCGGTATTTCTTAAGCTGGCCGTTGACGTGTGCGACGGCTTCGAGGACGGCATGGTAAACACGGCTGCTTGAAATGTTTGCTTCAATCCTCATTACTTCGCGAAAGTTGGGAAGGTCGATGATTGGGAAAAAAGGAATGCTGCGAACTTCGGATTGGTCTAATGCTTGCCGCCCTTGATCGGGGGTGTCGGCGAAAACAATAGTCATGATTCATTTCCTTACGGAAGAAGCCCGCCCGATATTTAGGCGGGCTTTGGAAAGGAGGCGCAGAGGCTTTGCATGCTAAGGCCGTCCATGATATTTCTGGAGGACTTGCCGCAGGCTTGCGCCCGGCGAGGGGAGCTAGGTCAGCCTTTAAGCTGTTTTTTGATGGCTGCAAGGCGGGATTTGACACCGATCTTTTCAGAATACTTCAGTGCGTTTTCGTAGTAACTCGCCGCACTTTCGAGGTCTTCGGCTTCTTCCGCACGTTCTCCAGAGGCTTTGTAGAACTTGGCACGGATGATGTCTGTCAGATTTAAGGTATGCATACTCGTGTCTGGGTTGACGGTGCTGATGAGTGTGAGCAGATCAGTATGGTTGGCTTTACTCAAGTCAGCACCGTATCCATACTGTTCAGCCAGCTCTTCAATTAAGAGGTCGGGCAGGTCACGACGGTAGTCATCTTTGACTTTCATGTCATGCTCGATGGCAAATAGGATGTATGGCACGGCTTGGTCAAGCTCGCCAATGTCAATCAACCAAAGCAGGGCGGTAGTGAAGACTGGATCGGTTTCAGCGGCCGAACCGGAGAGATAGACGTCTTCCAGCCATGGAAGATATTTTTCTACCATTCCTTTTTTGGCTTGGATTTTGTCGGATACGGATTTAATTTGGTGTAGGAAGGCGCGATCGGTGTTAAGGCTTGCCAACAGTCGGCGGTAGGGTTCGGCGACATGGATGTCTTCGCCGTTTTTTGCTGCCTTCTCTGCTAAAATCTGTTGTTTGTGTGCCTGGGCTGGAGTCATTGGATCCCTTTCATCAGGCCGTCTGAAATTTCAGACGGCCTTTTTTTCTACTTCACGATTTTGATGTTTTCGACCAAAGCTGCTGCGCCGTACTCTTCGACGACATAGCAGATATTTTCTGACTGGTAGTCGGCGATGCGGTCGAATTCAGGTTCGTCCGCCAGCTTGCGGCGATGGCCGCCTTTGTGGAAGTAGATGGACAGGTTTTTCAGCGGAGTAACTAAAATCGTATTTTTTGGGAAATACGGTGCAGTTACGACCGGCAGACCGCCCAAGCGTTTTTCAGACATGATGATGTCGGCTGGGCGCAGCTCACTTGCCTTGTTGCCTGCTTCTTTGATGACGGCAAAGTATTTTTCAGACAGCAAAGATTGATGGCAGATAACGGTCATGCCCGGCATGTCGTGGAACTCTTCGTCAATCAAGCTTTCGGCAACGTCCGTAACCAAGTGGTCGAGAGAGGTATAGGATTTACCTTCGCCGATTTCGACGGCATTGGTTGCGCTGCCCATGACGTTGGATGCTGCATTGGTACGCATATGCTGCAACCAGCCGGTTTGTACGTCCTGCAAGAGAGGATTTGCCGAAAAGTCGGATGTGGCGGCGGCAGACGTACCGTTGAAACCGATGGCAATCAGGCTCAAAGCTTTGGATTTGACGAGCTGGTTATTGATCAACTTGACGTATTCAGGTTGACTGCTCCAAGAGTCCATATCGTCGTAGCTGACTTGAGTGTCAAAATTTACTTTTTTACACAAATACTGGCGGTCGGTCAGGTTGTGATATGGCTTGGGCTGACGGCGTACAGTACCGTCGCCGTTTTTAGTATCAGTTCGCGAGGCATTCAGACCTGTTGATAAACCAATGATTGAGCCGGCAATTTCGGTTTTGCTGATGATGTTGATTTTTTGCAGGAATGTTGACTCCAGGCGGACGGCTTCGCGCATTTTTTGAGAAACGGCGGGCGTTACACTGAAATGGCGGGATACGCCTTCGGCAGTTGTACCGTTGGCTTTGGCGACGGCGTTGATGTATTGCTGGATATACGGGTGCATGGCTTACCTTTTCTTAAAATTCGGAAGCAGGGGTTGTATTCGCGCCGGTATGTGGCTCTGCCTGATTGATCGGGGCGGATTCAATAGCGGCCTTAAAGGCATCGAATTCTTTGCGCAGGGCAGTGTAGTCATCGGCAAGTTTTTGGGTAATTTGGGCAGACTGCTCCAATTCTTTGTTCAGGTCGGCAAAGGCTTGGGTGTAGTCGTTTTTTTCTGTTTCGACAGGGGCGGGATCTGATTTCTTATTGAACATTTTGTCGTGGAGGGCGGCAAAAAAGCCTTTTTTCTCATGTTGGGGTTGGTTGGCAGGTTGGGTCATTGGCAGGCTTTCCATTTCGGTGTAGGCGGCGGTGTAGTTGGTATCTTCCGGATTGAGCTGACGGAACTTGAGCATGGTCGTACCGAGAGATGCAGGGCTATCCGTCATCGCAAGGCCGACCAGATAAGCTTTGCCGGTGTCGGCGAATGGCTTCATGATTTCCATGGATGTATAGACTTTTTCACGCTCTTTGATGTAGCCCAACATTTTTTCAGTAGGGTCGATACGAGCGTAAAGGCGGGTAATACCGTCTGACGTCTCTGCTTTCAGCTCGAGGACGTCCCCCAGGCCTGAATAGTCGTTTTTGGGAGAATATGGCCGGTAATGCTCAAGGTTGATGCGTGCGCCGTAGGTTTGTGGGTCGTAAGCTTCTGCGGCGGCGATGAGGTCGGCTGATTCAATCGTTCGACCGTCGGCAGTTGCACCGGATTTGCCGATGCAGAACCATCGGTCGCTGAATTTTTCGGTGGAATTTTTGGCGGATTTATTCATGCGTATGCGCTCGGGTGTTTGTCCGTTTTATTTTGGCATTTACGGAAAAGACGGCAAGCGACAGGGGTTTTAGGTGGGTTTTTCAAGTCATGCGGAGCGGGTAGGATTGGCATTTTTGCCCGAAAATCGGGTATTGCCGCTATTTTTTGAAGACATGGAAAAACGTCAGAATATTGAAATTGCCCAAAATATCGACCCGCGCCTTGTTGCGCGGTCTCTTTACTGGCAGGGATGGAAAATTACCGCCATCGGGCGGCATTTGGGACTGAAGCCCGCCACGGTACATTCTTGGAAGCAACGGGAAAACTGGGATGGCGGAACACCGATGCAGCGTGTTGCCTCATCTATTGAAGCGCGCCTGATCCAACTCGTCAACCTGCCGAACAAATCAGACGGCGTTTACAAAGAGATGCGCCAACTGTCCGCATTAATAGGCGGCGAAGGCAAAAGGCCGTCTGAAAAATCGGAAACGCCGAAAAACAACCGCTTTGACGGCGCAGACAAGCCGCCTTTTGACAGCGTGCCGACCATAGACCGTCCGCCGCGCGAACATACCGAGCGCACCGAGCGCAGCCGCACCCGTTCCGTCGAAAAACCGCCGAAAAACTATATTGCGCCGGAGCAACAACAGCGCATGATAGAGATTTTTGAAGAGCAGTGTTTCGATTATCAGCGGTATTGGGGCGAAATTTATCAGACACACCGTTTCCGAAATATCTTAAAAAGCCGCCAAATCGGCGCGACTTTCTATTTTGCCCGCGAAGCCTTCTTAACCAGCTTAAAAACGGGCATCAACTCCATTTTCCTGTCCGCGTCCCGCGCACAGGCGTATCAGTTCAAGCAATACATCCTCAACCTCTGCAAGATGGTTGATGTCGAGCTTAAAGGCGGGGATGTGATTTCTTTGCACAATGGCGCGGAACTGCATTTTTTAGGCACCAATTCACGAACGGCACAAGGTCGGAACGGTAACTTGTACGTCGATGAATACTTCTGGATTCCCGATTTCGAGCGGTTGCAAACACTGGCCGAGCCGATGGCGAGTCAAAAGCACCTGAAGACGACTTATTTCTCAACACCGTCATCCGAAGGTCATCCCGCCTATGGTTTTTGGTCGGGGGCGATGTTTAATGAAGGCCGTCCTCGAAGCGAGCATATCAAGCTCGATTTGAGCCATACCGCTTTAAAACATGGTCGTCAGGATGCCGACGCGCAATGGCGGCAAATCGTTACTATTCATGATGCACATGAGTCGGGCTGCAACCTCTTCGATATTGATTATCTGAAACCCAATGAGATAAATATATAGATTCTCTGAGATAATTGGGATTATTTTGGATGGAGCGGGATTTGGTGGGATTGGTTTTGTGAAAAGTAGTTTCATAGAGTGCAATAAAAAGACGAGCATAATTTGCTCGTCTTTTTTTGTTTACAGGCCTGAGCTGAGTGACTCGATTGCAATATCAAGGATGCGTTTATCTGCTCCGTTTTGAAGTTGACCACTGCCGTTGATTGGTAGATAGGGTCGGGCTGGAAGTTGGACGCTATGGTTTCTGCCTGCGGAGCCACCCAAGTGGTGGATTGCCGCATATGGTTTGTTGCTTCCGATACGTGCAAAGTCGTTGCCTACTTGTGTGGAGATGCTGGCTGCAAGTTGGCCGGTCAGTTGCAGAGTCTGCCCGCCTTGAGCTGCGCGTTGGCTTTGTTTCCATCTGTTGCCACCGAAACTTTCGCTTTCGAAGTTTTCTTCGGTTAATGAAGTCATTTCGGTCGCGATGGCTTTCATCATTTTGCGCGGATGGCTTACGTTTTGTAGAAGCTGGCTCAAGCCGCGATCTAGTGATGAAGTATCAAGATTAATTTCAAGCATATCTAACCTTTGATTAATTTTAATACCCATGCCAAATCGACAGCAGATAATGAGGATTTGAATTTGCTGTTGGTCATCATGGTTTTTAAGGCTACGCGTGCAATATCGGGATGAACGGATTGTGCTTTCTGGACGGCTACGGAAGCCATTCGCGAGAGCATGGCTTTTCCTTGGTTGGCATTGAAGCCTGCGCTAGGGGCGACAAACTTTCCGTCAATCCGCAAGCCGGTGCGTTGGGCGTAGCGGGCTTCTCCGGTGTATTCGTTGCTACCGATGTCGACGGTTTGAGTCTCAAGTGTCGGACTGGGTAAGGCACGGCTTTCGCCTGCGGCGCGTGATAATGGACGCACGCGGCAGCGGCAGCGGAAATCTAACGGCGGATACATGGTGTCCCAAACCGGGTCGGCTGCTGCATAGACACGGCCGTGCATTCTACGGTGGCTGTCACGGGTGCGGCTGTCGTTTATAGCGACGTATTGCCAATACGGGTGGGTGTCGACAGAATCCATCATTTCAGCGTAGCGTCCAGCCATGTAGGCTGACTGCATATTGGTCAGATAGATGGTTTTCAGGCGGTGCGGGCTACCGAGCTGAACAGTTTGGGCTTCGCCGGTGTCCGGATTGGTTGCTTGGATGCGTCCCCACCAACCTTTGCTTTGCAATACCGGTGTAAGTGTTTTCTGAAACTGCTCCAGTGTTTGGCCGGTCTCTGCAGCTTTGACGACTGCGTGATAAATGTCGTTGGCCACGTCCATGCCAGCGGTTTTGGCCACGGTAAAGGCGGTGGCGTGGGCATCGTCCAGCATGTCCTGCCAGTCCCACGAAACGGCCACACCTTTCTGCTTCAAATATTCGACCGCTGCTTCCGGCTCTAGGCCGAAAATTGCCTTGATGTCTTCCGGATTCATCAGCTCATCTCCTGCGCCGCTTCAATGCGGCCGACCAAACCGGACAGGAAAATCACACGTGCCAGCTCGTTTTGCAAGGCGGTGTCATCCATATTCGGGAACTGCTCGGCCAAGCGGTCGAGAATATTGTCTTCGGTTTCGCCGCGCTGCAAATCCTGCACCAATAAGGCAGTCAGGTCGCGGCCTTGTTGGTTCAGATGGTCTGCATTGGGCGCAAGCGTATCTAAAATCAAGCCTGCATCGGTTTCTGTGCCATCCCCACCTTCGGCAAAGTCAGCAGCGGTCGGGATAATGGCATCTTCTTCAACGATATCGCCGTCTTCCAAACCGTAAGTGCGTTTCCAATATTGAGGAGTGAATTTCACACCCGCGCCGGACAGCATACTGTCGCGCTCGGCACGCTCTTTCGTGCCTGCCTCCTCGTTTTCAAACAGCTCGAATTTCGGACAAGCCACATCGCCGAAATTCAGTTCCACCACCCATTCAATCAATTCTTTAAACGCCGCTTCAACAATACGGCGGTCGCCGTCACGGATATCGTCGGCAATTTCCAAGCCCGCGCTGGCACTGGCATGGTTGGTTTCTTTGTCGGTGGTTTGGTCTTGGCCAAGCAAGGCAATGTTGATGCCGGACTTGCACTCTTTCAGTAGCTTGTCGAATGCATCTACTGATGATGACTTGCCGCTGGCTTCGTGAATTTCGACGCTGGAATCATTCGGAATCGTGCCGACCGAATTGCTTATTAAGGCTTCCAATGCGTCGAGCAACTTTTCGGTGTCGCTATGGGTATTGGAGCGTGGCTCTTTGCCAATGAGCCAAGGTGCACCGTATTTTTCGGTGAAACTTACCCAAAATTTCATGCCGCCGCGTTTGAAAGTTACCAGCCAAAACACCAAACCCAAATCACCTAGGCCGTAAGGGTTAAGATAGTCGTCCTCATGGCGCGGACACAGAAATTTATAAGGCGGCAGCGGCTCTTGGCTCAAGCCGTTTTCGGTAAAAACCAACTCACGCTCATCATTGAATCCGAACCATTCCTGCGGCTTGGCCACAATTTCAGACGGCAGCCATTGACTGCCTTTTTGCCAGATAATTTCGATAGGCTGATAGCCGAAAAATGCGGCATTCATGATGTCTTTGCAGATCTTATAAACATCGACATCAGCGGCCAGCCAATTTTTGACAAAATCCAATACACGATCTTCGACTTCGTCGCCGCTGAGTTTCCAATCCAGCCGTGCCACAGCGGTTTTGCGGCGGCGCACGAAGCTGCCGACCAGCTCGTCGCGCAACAATTCGCGGTAAACATGGATTTGCTTGCCCATCTTGCGCAAAATCGGGTCAGGATTAGGTAACCAACCGCCGAAACCGCCTAAAAATTGATGTGAGACGGCGATATGGCCGGTCAGGTCATCGGGTTTGAAGGTGATGTTGCCATGATTGGTTTTGAGTTTGAAATGCGGTTTTTTCATGGGATTCTCTTTTCAGACGGCCTAAAAGCCATGCGTTGTTCTGCTAATTCGACGCACGCGGCGGCTGGCCACGCGTACCGGTCCGGCATTGAGTTCGCGGCTGGCGTAATGGGCAAGGACAAAGGCAATCGCTGCGTCGCCGTGGCGTTTTTTGCCGTCTTGACCTTTGGTTCGGGTGTCCGGAATACGAGGCACGCCTTTGACTAATTCGAACGCACGTAAATCGGTGAGGATGTCTTCATCTCGCGGTAGGCCGTCGAGTGTGCCGTCTTCGAGGGCGGCTTTGAACGGAGCGGTATGGGTGCGGTACCAGTTTTCCGACAGCATCACAGCTTCCACCACTTCTGCGCCGAACGCATCGCGCATGGCTTCTGCCAAAGATTGACCGTTGCCTCGCGCATCCAAGGCCGCGCCGCGCAGATTGGGTAGCTTGGCCAACAGGTGCTGCATAATTTGCTCCTGCTGGGCAAACGGCATATTGCCCAGCTCCAAAACAAACGGCGGTTTTAAAATCAGGTCTTTGCTTTGTAAGAGCGGCACAATCACGGTGCGGTCGCCGCTGCGGGCAAAGTCTTCGCCGACAAAGGAAACCCGGGTTTTATCCAAACCGTCGAGCAGTGGCTGCAGGGTATCGGCTATCCAGTCCGCCACTTCGGCAGCACGGCGCGGTTCGGGCAGCAGGCCGAAGTCGTCGGTCTGGTCGTAGCGGATAACCGGCGTGTATGGGGTCATACGGCTTTCGATTAAGGCACGGTTCAGCCATTTTCCGCCACCGTTTTTCGGGATACAGTCCAACTCTTCGCTGGCATCTTCACCGTAGAAATCACGAATTTCCTTACACCACGCGGATTCACCTTGGGGTGTCCAATCCTTGCCCAAACGCAGACAGATACGGCGGTACAAGCCTTGTTCAACCGCTTCGTCAAAGGTAATGCGGTGGACGGAATAAGGTTTTTTCCCTGCACGCACATCGTTAATCAACTCGTTGAACGGGTTGTCTACGCCGTCATGCGTAGAGATGATATGCACCTGGCCGCCCCACATCAGCAAGGCCATTGCCGCTTTAAGCAATTCGCCGAGCTGTTCGTGGAACGCTGCTTCATCGATAATCACGCGGCCTTGTTTACCGCGTAGGTTGGAAGGCCGGCTGGATAAGGCGGTAATACGAAAGCCGGAAGCAAAGCGGATAACGAAGGCTAACACGGCCTGGCGGTCGTCGCCTTCGACAAACACTTCCTCGGTTTCTTCGATTTCGCCTGCCGCCAGCTGGTAATGCTTCGCCCAGCCTGCACAGTCGCGGATAAACTCCAAGGCCATGTCTTTGTTATAGCCGATGTACCATGCGTCCATGCCTTTAGCGGATGCGGCCAGCAAGGCGGTATCGGCAGCTTCTCCCCAGCTCAAACCGATACGGCGCGATTTTTCGCACAGCTTCACAGGCGACTGGTCGGCGCACCAAGCCTGCTGATACGGCAATAAGACCGTAGGGGTACGGTCTTCTGATGGGCGGGTATTTCGGATTTCAGACGGCGTCATGATGCAATCCCTAAAATATGCTTGCGGATGGCCTCGACTGATTCTTCAGACAAGCCGCCTTTCTTGGCCTGCTTGGCTACATCTTCGGCGGCCGCCTGTACTTTGGCTTTGACCTTGGCCTGATACTCTTTCAGGCGTGTGCTGGCGGAAATCAGACCGCTAATTTTCTTCGCACCCTCGGCCATCACGCCGAAACGGTCGAGCGCGTTTAATTCTTCGCTGTCCATCTCGCCTATGGCTACCAATGCGTCGAACAGTTCGGTTTGCAGCATGGCCATCAGGGCTTCGCTACGGGTATCGCCTTCATCGGCTGCGCCTTCGGCAATCAGTCGCGCGGCTTCGGTGCTGGATTTGATGGCAGCAAAACGACGTTGCACTTTTTGGCCGTAGCGATGGGCGGCTGAGCGGCTGATTTCATAGCCTTGGTCTTGCAGCCATTCGGCAATGGCTTGGTAGTCTGAAAAACCGTTTTCTACCAGCTTCCGTTCAAATTCATGTCGGACGGCTTCGGGGAGTTTTTCAATGCTGCTGCGTTGTGCCATGCCTAGCTCCATACTTTCTCAGGCCGCGCAATACCGGCACGGCACTCCACCGTATATTCGGCAATATCGACACCTAAACTGGTCAAGTCGGCAAACCACAGGCCGTGCGGGGCTTTATTGAGGTCTACCATTTTGCGGTCAGCCAGATAATCAAGTTGTTGGCGCAGCTCCAGTGCGGTGGTTTGCGGGTAAATCGCGTTCATGATGTCCAACAAGAAGGTTTCGCTTGTTGTGTGCGGCCGGGCTTTATTAAGGGTGTTGATAATGTTCCAACGCATACCCTCGCGCCGTTGTTTGGCGATCAGTTCCTGGCTAATCATTTTTTTACGCTTTCCATTTTATAGATTTCAGTGAGTTTTTCTGCGACGTTGTCGAGTTTGGCTTCGAGGACGACTTGATTACGGATGTAGTCTTCGCGCAGGACGTATGTGAGCGGCAGGCCGGCATTGAATTCCGCCAGTTTGTTTTCCATGATTTCGACTTTACCCTGTAGGCGTTCCTGCTGTTTTTGGCGTTCGTCCTGCTGCTCGCGGAATTGAGCCAGCAGCATTTTGCCGAAGGTGAAACAGATGCCGAGGAATGAGAGTAAAAAGCCGACAAGTTGCCAAAACTCGATGTGAATAAAGGTTTTTTCCATTTTTAAGGCCATCCGTGTTCAAAATATTCTTGGCAGACAACGCAGCGCGTACAGCCTTTGACTGCCTGTTGTCTTGCTTTTGGTATCGGCGCACCGCAATCTTCACAATGACTGAGGCTGGCGGTGGTTTCAGACGGCGGTTGATGCTTTGCCAGGGATGCTGCGAGAAAGATGGCTTCGCGTTCGGATGCGCGGTCGGCAAAATCAGTCATTTTTCAGACGGCCTTTCTTGTACCATGTCTGCCAGCCAGAAATTTGTTTTTCCAGTTTTTGGCAGTATTCGCCATAGCGGACGGCGTGGTTTAAAAGTTGTTCGGGAGAGCCGCCACTCAGACGCTCGGGGCGTTCGTGAACGAGCAGCAGCTCGGAAGAGACGGGGGGGATTTCCGCAACGGTAACGGTTTTAATCGTGGCCGAGGGCACGGTTGTAGAGTTGCACGCTGTTAGTGCCAAGGCCGTTAAAACGGTTGCCGTCTTTTTGTACAGTTTCATCAATCTGCTTCTCCAATTGAGCCGCTTGGCGGCCGATTTGCTGATAGGCGGTTGCCAAATCGCGACTTTGTGCTTGTGCGAAATCAAACCAACGCTGTTTTTCTTCATTAGCCGCTTTGAGCTTTTCGGTATAGAGCTGCTCTGCGACCAAGGCTGAAGCCTGATAAGTAGCAATGATTTCGGCTTTTTCAGCTTCCGCCTTCTTTGCCGAGGACTTATAGCCGCAGAAATAAATCGTTGGTACTGCACCTGCTATCAGCAAAATCAGAATCAAGGTCTGCCAAATAGGGTTAAGCGTTTTCCACATCGTCTTTTCCTTTATGGATTTCAGCGACCTGCGGAATCGCCGCGATGCCGCGTTTGATTAATGCATACCCGCCGACCAATGCACCATAAGCCCACCAGAGCCATTCCGGCGCATCCGCTGTTTGCGAGAACTTATAGGTCATAGAAGCGGCTGCCACGTTTGCCCATAGTTTGGTATGGCTGATTTTCCCTGTGGCCGGATTAGATACCAATCCGCCCAACCATTTGAAAAAGGCGGTTATTTGCGACGCTTTTTTTTGGCTGCGCGTTTCGCGGCGGCTACCCCGCTCTTGCGGTGGGCTTGAGTCCAACACCCCTGAGTCGGCATGGCGTAGCGAATGCCCAGGTCGCTGTGGCTGAAATCGGGCAGCATGGCTGCGGCCATTAGGGCGATGAGTGACTTTTTTGACATGGTTTGTCTCCCTTTAATCAGTGTTATCTGCAGATGCATGAATCAGGTTTTGTGCCACGCGGCGAATCCAGCCTTTGCCAAATGATGTGAACGTGCCGAGCTTGGTATAAAACACCAAACGTTCGGCATTGAAACGGAGCAGGAGGTCATTTTCAGGAAGTGAATTGATGGCTTTGAGGCTGACTGCTCCGATAACGCCGTCGTCCGGCACGCCTGCGGCGCGTTGCAGCATACGGGCAGCATTGCCATGACCGTGATTGATGCAGGCATCGAAGAATTGGAATGCAACCGCTTCCGGCATTTGATCGGCGTGATAGCGTTCCCAAAATGCTTGACGGTAAATGCCGATCGCCTGTTCGCGCGTCATGGCACGCATGGAGCCGTTGTAGCCGTTTGCCTGTGCGGTGCGCTTGGTGATGCCCCAGTTGGTTTCGCCTCCGGGGTCTTTGGGATGGTTGACGTAACCGCCCTCGTGGGAGAGGACGCGCTCAATGAATTGGTTGAATTTAGTGGACATAAAAAATCCCTGTATTGAGGTTGAAATCAATACAGGGATTTTAGGAAAGGTCGTTTGAATGGGCTTTTAAAGGGGGTTAAAACTCAAGTTTCAACTAATCTGATTAAATGAATTTCAAATCAGAACCAATTTGAATAATTGTATTGTCTTTAATTTCTACATTATAAGAATCTTTTGAAGTGTCCCCTTTGGCCCAAGCGATTGCCTTGTAAATACCAAAAGCAATCACACTGCCAATCAAAACACTGCTATCAATCATTGTTTCCCTTTCTTTTGCTCTACTTAAGTTATATGAAATTACAGACGCTATTCAATTTATTCAGCCTTAGCTGTCAAAACCACGCTCGGTAAATTGGTAACAGTGACTTTATAAGCAATCCCACCACGCGCCCATTCTCGGGTTGGCTCTTTTTGAGCATTATGGCTGTCAATCGCCATTTTGATTTGGTCGCCGGTATCACGCAGCAGTGTGCGGTCTTCCGGGGCGGTTGCCGCAATCAAGGCTGAGGCGGCTTTGGATAGTTTTTCCGCTTTTTGAGGCACTGCATCTGTATTCCAAACTACTCGGACGGCAGTAATTTTGTCGGCTTTATCGGTATCAACGGTTAATGTGAGGCCGTCTGAAAAGTCATGCAGCAGATTCTTCCCTTCTGCATTATCGGTTGGGGATACATGTTCAGGCAGGATCAGCCCGGTTTTTTGGTCGGCAAGCCCTTTATTGGCTGCTGATTGATAGTCGGTATAGCTTACCGGCATGGTTTTTAATTCGGATTGTGCCTGCTCTTGAGGTTGGGCAGATGCCGGTTGTTCTTCAGCTTGACCGCCACACGCAGATAATGCAACTAAAACCGATAGTGTAAGTAAGATTTTCTTCATGAGTTTCCCTTGGTCTGATTGGTTTATTTCTTATGCTTTTTCGGACATTTCTTACCGTTGCCGCCGGGGTTGCAGTCGCAGGCTTTCCCATCACCATCACGATCTAAACTTTTCCAGCCCGGCTTCTTGGCCAAATAATACTTTTGCGCGGCTTGATGTGTCGGGAAATCTTTGCATTTGGCTGCAGCAACAGCCTGATGCGGCATCAATAGACATAAAACAGGCAGTAATGCCGCAAAAATTTTTTTCTTCATACGTTGTTTTCCTTTGTTAGCTCAGGTCTTTTGAGATTTGGATCACTTGTCCGATGACCTGAATATCGGGGTGGTCTGCCAACATCAATGACATCGGCGGATAGGTTTCGTTGTCCGAAATCAGCAGCAGGCTGCCATCAATCTGTTTTTGGATGCGTTTGACCCACAGTGTGTCACCGGAGCGGATTACGTAAATCTGTCCGTCACGCGGGTTGTTTTTAGAGGTGTCTACCAAGAGTGTGTCTTTACTATGAATGGTGGGCTCCATGCTGTCTCCTCGTGCGGTAACGCAATTGAGGTCTTTGGCGAACAGGCCGCGTAACTTAAGCCAGTCTTTGCGATAAGCCAAGTGGTTGGCCGGTTCTGCCACTCCATAGGCGGCCGCGCCATTCCCTGCGGACACTTCTACGTCATACATGGGAATGTATGCGTATTCATCTTTGTCAATTTCCTCTATTGGGTGGAAATTCCCTCCTTTTCCAATCAGCCAGTTTGCATCTATTTGAAAATTTTCCACTATGGATTGGATCATTTCTAGCGGCGGACGCTGCTTTCCTCGCAGTACATCCTTCAATCTGGTTGGTTTTTCTCCAATTTTTTCGGCAAATTCATCAAGTGTAATCTTATTAAATTCAATAACCTGCCTAATTTTCTCCAAAACCATGCCTAAAATTCCTCAAATAAGTGGAAATAAACCTTGCAATAGTGGGATATTTCCACTATTATTTACACAACATTTAACCAAGATTGTTTAAATCTTTAAACAATCAGGAATTTTAACACGAGAACGAAACAGGAGATATTCCGTGAAAGCAGAAAAAATAAAAGCAGGTTTCCGAGAGCGCGGTGAAACGATTAAGGATTGGTGCGATGCGCGTGGCTATGACCCGACTTATGTGTCTCGGATTTTGAATGGAAACGTTAAGGCAAGCCGTGGTAAGGCGCATGAAATCGCGGTTGAGTTGGGGATGAAGTCCAAATTGGATGAAGTGAAACGGAGTGCGTGATGAGTGCCAAAGGTGTACGACTTTTGAAAGTCTTTAAGGCATTGGAAGCCCATCCGATTATCGGTATCAGCAACAAGGAAATTTCAGACGGCCTCGGTATTTCGCCGGTACATGTCAGCCGGGACTTGGAAGACCTGATTGCGGAGGGTTTGGTGGTCAAGCTGGATAACGGCAATTTTGCGTACAGCATTAAAACCTTGCAAATCGCGGAACGTTTCAGACAGCAACAAGAACGTTTGACTGCACGTTTGCAGGAAATTGAACAACGAGTTTATTAAATGCGACGACGTCGTCGCATTTGCAGGAGATAAAAATGGAAGTATTAGGACACGCGGTTGGCGCAACGGCAAACGAACTGGCAATACACAGCATGGCTGTTATGGATCGTTTTTCAAATGGCGAGGCTTACAACGAGGCTGTTTGGATTGAACGGGGACGTTTTGCGGTACGCCAAACAATGGAAGGTATGTTTGAGCTTGGCCGCGCACTCATCATCATTAAAGAGCATACACCGCATGGCCGTTTTGCTGAGATTGCCGAGAAAGAGTTTGGCTTAGGCCGACGGGAATCGCAACGCTTAATGAATGCCACGCTGCGCTTTATTGACCCAAAAATGAAACAGGCGCAGCCACAGCTGATGAAACTTGGAAAGTCCAAACTGCTGGAGCTGCTGGTGGAAGATGACGACACCTTGCTGGAGTTTGCCGAAGGCGGCGAAATCAACGGCAATACGCTTGATGATGTCGACCGCATGACTGTTAAGGAACTGCGTGTAGCCTTGCGGGAGAGCCGCGAGACGGCGGAAGCGAAAGACAAAGTCATCGCCGACAAGAACAAAAAGGTCGACGAGCTGGCCGAGAAGCTGGCCAAGAAGCAAACCGGTATAAGAGAGCCGAAGGCGGAGGATGTGGGCAGTGAGTTGACGATGCAGTTATCAAGTCTTGAGGTCGGTATCCGCAGTCAAGTGAGCCGTCTGAAAGATTTGTTCGACCAACTTAATGCGCACAGTGAGGCGCACGGGATTAGTCATCAGGCAAAAATGGTCGGGGCGTTGAATCAGATTATTTTGGATTGCAACGGCATCCGCGAGAGCTACGCTCTACCGATGGAAGCCCCTCAAGATGAGACGCCGGAGTGGTTGGGAGAATAAATCATGAACGCCGGATTGGTAGAAAGACTGACTGAAATCGAGGCTCAAGCCGCTTTGCTTGGACGGGGAGAACGGTCGGAGTATCTGAAACGGTCGGCACAGGATTTAGGGGTATCGCTCGCTACGCTCTATCGGAAATTGGAGTCTGTGAGTGTTAAGCCGAGCCGAAAACGGCGAAGCGATGCCGGTAAAACGGAACTGAAGCTGGAAGAAGCCAAACTGATTTCGGTTGTACTGGTGGAGGCCATGAGGCGCAACGGCAAGCGGTTGATGTCGGTCAAGCAAGCAGTGGAAATGCTGCGAGCCAACGGCAAAATCGAGGCGGCGCGGATTGATGAGGAAACGGGGGAAGTAAGTCCTCTTTCTGAAAACACCATTACCCGGGCTTTACGAGAGTACAAGCTACATCCCGACCAATTACTTCAGCCTGATCCTGTCAGCCGTATGAAATCTGAACATCCGAATCATTGCTGGCAAATCGACCCTAGTTTGTGTGTTTTGTATTACCTGCCGCGACACGGCAAGGATACGGGGCTTAGGGTGATGAAAGAGGAGGAATTCTACAAAAACAAACCTAAAAATGTTGTGAAGATTGAGCAAGACCGCGTGTGGCGTTACACCGGCACCGACCATGCCAGTGGAACGATTGTCGCCCGGTACTACTTCGGTGGCGAGACGAGTGCGAACTTGTGCGATTTCTTCATCTTCATGATGCAAGCCAAGGAGGATGTACATAAGGATCCGATACGCGGTGTGCCGCGCATGGTCATGCTTGACCCGGGAAGTGCGAATACGTCGTCTGCTTTTAAAACACTGTGCAAGTCGCTTGATGTGCATGTGCAGATCAATAAACCCGGCAACCCCCGTGCCAAAGGTCAGGTAGAGAAAGCCAATGACATTGTGGAAACGTCATTTGAAAGCGGTTTGCGCTTTACCGAGGTGCACGATATCGACCAACTGAATGCCCTGGCAGAGCGTTGGATGCGTTACTACAACGGTACACAGATTCACAGCCGTCACGGTATGACCCGCTATCAGGCGTGGAACAAAATCAAACCGGAGCAGCTGATCCTGCCGCCTCCTGCGGAATATTGCCGAGAGCTGGCAATCAGTGCGCCAAAAGAAGCCAAGGTATCGGCTGATTTAGAAATACGCTTCGGCGGTCGTTTCTACAGTGTGAAAGCCATTCAGGGCATATTGGTTGGGCAGAAGGTTTTAGTAGCCAAAAACCCTTGGGAAGAGAACGGAGCGCGAGTAGCAACGTTTGATGCAGACGGCCGCGAAACATGGGTGGCTGTGCCGGAAGTGGTGTTTGACGATATGGGCTTCAGAGCCGATTCGGCAGTCATCGGTGAGGAGTACAAGGCACCGGGCAATACTGCTACCCAGCAACATGCGAAGGAACTCGACAAGATGGCTATGGGTGCGGAAACGCTGGAACAGGCCGCAGCCAATCGAAAAGGCAAGGCTGTACCGTTCGGTGGATCTATAGATCCATTCAAGCACCAAGAAGATACGCTCGCTACACGCAATACGCTCTATTTGGATCGTGGCGGCCAGCAGATGGAATACAACCGGATGGAAGTCGCCGAGCAGGTATTGAGCAAGGTGGAAATAGCGAAGCTGTTGAAGCCGCGTATCGAAGCCGAAGGTGGCGACTGGAAACAGGCTGTTGCGCTCATTACCAAACACTACCCAGGCGGTGTGGCCGCCAGTCAGTTGGAAGCGGTTTTTGACAAGCTGAAAACGGCAGGCCGTCTGAAATTACATAAAACCGGTTAGGCAAATGCGACGACGTCGTCGCATTTGTAGAGGATTAAAAATGGAAGCAATAACTATCTCTAAACATGAGTATGAAAATTTGAAAAAGCTGGCTGAATCTGCACGTGCTTTAAACGACTTTTTCCTGCCGAAAGTGAATTACGGCGCGAGTTTTTTAGATGCGGACGCACTGGCGGCACTGAGTGATTTTTCGGTCGAAATCGGAAAGGCTGCCGGAAATGAAGACAACGTTTAAGCAAATCGGCAAATCCTATGCCGCCGCCGCAGCCGAAATCGGATGCAGCAAGCCGATGCTGGTGGCGGTAGTTAATCACGGGCAATGGCCGAAAAAAAACGCAGCCGAGCTGCGAAGGAAATTGAAACAATTTTTTGAAAAGAATGGTGCGGAAATCCCAGCGAGCCTGAGAAACGAGCCGGAAACCGCACCTGCCCAAGCAACTTACGAAGACAAGGACAATGAGATGTTACTACGAAAAGCAACCCTGAACCAAGCCGCAAAACAGCATTTTGGATTATTCCGCGACCCGTTCAACGATGAAATCCAGTCGGCAGACGATGTGTTTATGACGTCAGATGTGCGTTATGTACGTGAGGCAATGTTTCAGACGGCCTGTCATGGCGGTTTTGTGGCAGTGGTCGGTGAAAGCGGCGCGGGTAAATCTACACTGCGCGAAGACCTGCAAGACCGTATCAACCGCGAAGGTCGTCAGATTGTGTTGATTGAGCCTTATGTGCTGGCAATGGAAGACAACGACCAAAAGGGCAAGACACTCAAAGCGGTACATATCGCTGAGGCAATTTTGGAGGCGGTTGCGCCTGGAACAAGCCCGAAACGCAGTCCGGAGGCTCGTTTTCGCCAAATCCATCGCGCTCTGACTGAAAGCGCAAAAGCCGGTAACAAGCACCTGCTGCTGATTGAAGAGGCTCATGGCCTGCCTCTGCCGACCCTGAAACACTTGAAACGCTTTTTTGAGCTGAAGAACGGTTTTGAACGACTGCTCGGGATTGTCTTAATCGGTCAGACGGAGTTGGCGCAAAAGCTCAGCGAAAACAATCCTGCTGTGCGCGAGGTGGTGCAACGTTGCGAGGTGGTTACCCTCCTGCCTCTGACTGACGGCAAGCTGGAAGGTTATTTGAAACACAAGTTTGCCCGGGTCGGTGCGGATGTTTCAAAAATCTTGAACCAAAGTGCAGTGGATGCAGTAGCGGAACGTTTGACTGTTAAGAGCAGAACGAGCAAAGGGATTGAACAGAACAGCCTGCTCTATCCTCTGGCCGTCAATAATCTTGTGGCTGCGGCAATGAATCAGGCGGCGGAATTGGGTTTCGAGTTTGTTGATGGCGATGTGGTGCGAGGTGTGTGAGATGAGTATGCCTACGAAAATCAAAGTTATCGGTTTGTGCTTTGCAATCGCCTGTCAGGCTTTTTGGTTGGGAACCATTAGCAGTAAATCGGTACAGCCAAACTGCGATAAAGAGGTTGCCGACCAGGTATGGGAGGCGGTGTATGGCGGAATGAGCGATACGGACAAAATGGCAGGCGTGGTTTTGGAACCCATCGGAGCGGAAAAATGAGCAGGGATTACAGCAAAATCAAAGTGTCGGTATGGCGCGAAAAAGGAGGTCATCTTGTCACTGAACTGACGACGCTGTCGGGTAAGTTTGTGATGATGTATGTGTCGTCTCGGCTATCGGATGAAATTGAGGATGTGGTTCAGACGGCATTGCGGTGTTTGAGCCGTAAGGATTTGGAGGCAGCGAGATGACAATTTATCTAAATATCGCCCGTGACGGCATTATCAAGGTTACTCAGGATGCTGCTTTGGGCAACCAAGAAGGCGATACAGATTACCTGAGTAAAGAGCTGAATGAGGGCTGTACGCTTGAAGAAGTTTATGCGGTTGTCGCCGCAAATACATCTTGGAGAAATGGGTTGTTTTATTTCCCTCCGGTGGATGTAGAAGATGGAGATCAGGCATGTGATGCAGCTATTGATTTTTCCGACTTGGTTTATTGCAGCCTCAAAAGTCTGATGGAGGCAAGAACATGAAAGTACGTTGCCCCACCTGCGGCGCGGTGATGAGCTTGGATGTATTAATCGCCCATGACGATGCCCGCGAAGCCCTGATTGCCCTGACCGGCATTTCAGACGAACTTTTTAAGGCGGTATTGAGGTATCTGACGCTTTTTCGCCCCGCCGAAAAGGATTTAAGTTTTAACCGTGTTTCAAAGCTTGTCGGCGAGATTGCGCCGATGATACGGGACGGCAAGATTGTCCGTAACCGTAAAACTTACCCGGCCCCGCGCGAGGCTTGGATTTGGGCTGCAACACGATGCCTTGAGGCACGGGATGCGGGAAAGCTGACACCGCCGCTGACCAGCCACGGTTATTTGTTGGAAAACATTACGTTTTGGTCGCCTGAAAAGACGGCGGGAACGGCGGTTTTTCCCTCTCCCCAACCCTCTCCCGCAGGAGAGGTGGCAAGCACCAAATTGAGGAGCGGGTTGGGCGGTTTGATGGAGTGGTCAAATGGAGGCGAACAATAACTGGCTTAAAAAAGCAATCGCGCAGGGTTTTATGATGCTCGCCGCCCTAAACCTCAAAGGCCGCCCTGCCTCGGCGGATTTGACGGCAGTCGCCGAACTTTGGTTGGGCATACTAAGCGGCCGGTCGTGGCAGCCGGAGCATGACGGGATCAGGATACAGGCAGCCTTTAGGGCTATCGCGGCGTCCTCGTCAGAGTGGCCCAACCCTGTCGACCTTATCAAACACCTGCCGCCGCCCGAAGTCAGAATGGTGCCGAGGCTGGAAAAGAAGCACCACCCGACCGAATACGGCAAAGCGCAGGCCGCCAAACTCAAACAGACACTTAGCCTGCTGGGAAGCTCCCCTTGCATGGACAGGGATTGGATACACGGTCCACGCCACCGGTCGGTGGATGAGTGTAAAAGGATTAATGCCGAAAGGCAGAAAGGTAAATGAAAAAATGGAAAATGGAATTTGGCCGAGTAATCCACGCATATCAGACTTAATCAGGCGATTGGAAGACTTGAAGGCAGAGCATGGCAACTTGCCAATAACTCACGAACCTCTGCGGGGTGGAGTTGTGTATGCCGACATAAGTGAATTTAAAGTTGCCTATGTTAGACCTAAAGAAAAACGTGAACGAACATGGTCTTACCGTATCGGAGCAGCCCAAGAAGGCGATTTGAAAGTAGTAAAAGTTTAAAGGAAAAAAGATGAATATTGATAAAACCCAATACAAACAGGATGCCAAAGGCAATCTCGTGCCGCTGTCCAATATTAAAGAAATCGACCTGCTGCGCGACGAGTTGGTCATGGAGCTGGCAGGAAAGGCTCGGTCGGTACAAGAAAAGATTGTGGATTTTAAACGTGGTGCTGTTGAGGATATTGCGGCCTTTGTACAGCTCTCCGCCGACCGTTACGACGTATCGTTGGGCGGCAAGAAAGGCAATGTCACTCTTCACAGCTTCGACGGGCAATATCGTGTAAATCTTGCTATGCAGGACACACTGGTCTTTGATGAAGGTCTGCTTGCCGCCAAGGCCTTGATCGATGAGTGCATCAATGAGTGGACCGAGGGTAGCCGTACGGAGTTGAAAACACTGATTAACGCGGCCTTCCAAGTGGATAAAGAAGGCAATATCAGCACCGCCCGCGTACTCGGTCTGCGCCGGTTGGCAATTAAAGATGATAAATGGCAACGCGCTATGGATGCTTTGAGCGATAGTTTGCAAGTTCATACAAGCAAGCAATTTGTACGGATTTACGAACGTGGTCAAGACGGCGAGTATCAGTTGATGAACTTGGATATTGCGAAAGTGTGACCATGCTGCTGTTTTTATTTTCTGCCTCAATCTTCGTCTATTGGTTAATCCACTTGGTATTTCGGGTAGACGATTGGAAAGACCAAGATGAAGACAACTGGCTGGACGGAAAAGATTAAAGAGTTTAACCGCGCGGCACGGTCTGCCGCTTTTATTAAATCATTTGGAGTTAATCATGCATAAAACTGAATTGGTGGCCGCATTGGCCGAAAAAGCAAACGTAAGCAAATCTACTGCAGCTGATGTCTTGAATGCCTTTGAGACTGTTGTGACTAACGAGCTGATTGCCGGTGGCGAGGTTCGATTAACCGGTTTCGGTACGTTCTATGTTGTAGACAAGGCAGAACGTCAAGGTCGTAACCCTAAGACCGGCGAGGCATTAGTCATCGCTGCCCATACTACGCCTAAATTTAAAGCCGGTACGGATTTGAAAAAAGCAGTCAATCCATAGCCAGGCTATAAAAAAGGCCGTCTGAAACTTTCAGACGGCCTTTTTTATTTGCCAAATGACTACCGGCAAATGTAGAATCAGGCATAATATATTGATTTATTTAAATATATGAAACAGCGTTTCAGTATGTGAAAAGAAAGGATTAGCATGGAAACGGCAAAAGCGAAAAAACAGCGTTTAATCCGTCTGATTCACGTCGGTAAAACGCAGTTGATGATGGCCGATAGCGAGTACCGTACGCTATTGGCCAATATTTCGCGCGGGAAAACGAGCAGCACTAAGTTGTCGGTCGATGAGTTAGAACTGGTGGTAACGGCTCTGAAGGCGCGTGGTTTTGTAGTAACGACAAAAGCGCAGGCTAAAAGTGACAAGCCGGATATTAAAGTCCGGCCTGCCCATCCTGCGGTTGATGGCCAAATTAAAAAAATACGTGCGTTATGGCTTGAGCTACACGGTATCGGTGCAGTAAGAAATCCGTCCGAGCTGGCTTTGGGCAGGTTTGTAAAGCGTATGGTCGGCGTTGATTATCATGGCTGGCTTGATATTGATAATGCACAGAAGGTCATTGAACACTTGAAACAATGGTTGTTACGCGAGGAAAGAAAACTGGAGGTGCTAAGTGGCTGATGAACGCGTACCCGAACTGGTGACCGATTTGGAAGACCAAATGTCTGCCTGTTTATGTTCTGAGCTGCCGATGTTGGATAAAACTCAGGCGAAGGTGGTAAGTAAGAAGGTGGCAAGATTCATTACGGATAACTGGGGAGGCCAATTGATTTATATTCCGAAGAACCATATCGGCAAGGTATCGGAAAGAGACCAACAGGTATATCGGGAATTTAATGGTAAGAATCATGCAGCGTTAAGTAAGAAATTTGATTTAACTGTTCAACAAATCTATCGCATTGTGAAAGCAGTCGGAGATGCGGAAAGGTCGAAAAGACAGACTGATTTGTTTGGATAAGTCTCGTAATAAAACGGAATGGCGGTCAGGTTTTATCCTGACCGCTTTTATGTTGCGTTTCTCGTCTTGGTCGGGGGTTTGCCTACCCTGAGCCATAAACTCGCTAAAAATGCCGTTTTTGCGCATTTTGAGGAAAACATGTTTTAAACCGCATTAAAAGCCGTTTTAGACGGCCTTTGTCAAAATAGCCTCATCAATCCGATGGGGCTTTTTTGTGAAAAAGTTGTTTGAAATTTTTAAATCCGGCACGCGTACTGACAATAACGGCCGAAAAGTGACGATTACCGATGCGGATGTGGCTCAGGCAGCTGCTGCATATGATCCAAAGCTGCATGAAGCACCACTGGTTATCGGCCATCCGAAGACCGATGCTCCGGCCTATGGCTGGGTGGGCAGTCTGCAAGCCGATGGTGGTGTGCTGTCAGCCGATTTTGCGCAAATGGACGATGATTTTGTCAGTCTTGTACAAAGCGGCCGCTACAAAAAAGTGTCGGCCAGTTTCTATCCGCCCGACAGCCCGAGCAATCCGAAGCCAGGCTCTTGGTATCTGCGCCATGTCGGTTTTCTCGGTGCGCAACCACCTGCGGTAAAAGGTTTATCCGCCATTAATTTTGCTGAAGACGATGAGTATGTCGAGTTTTCCGAATATGCACACCGCCGCACGGCCTCGATTTTCCGCCGTCTGCGTGAGTGGCTGATTGAGCAGTACGATGCGGCCACCGCCGATAAAGTCGTTGCCGATTGGGAAATTCGCGACATTGAAGAATTGGCAGACTGGCAGCCCGAACCGCCCACACCGGCATTTGCCGACCCTGTAACCCCAAACGAATCTCAAACCCATGAAAATAAGGAGACCTCTATGTCGCCCGAAGAACAACTGGCAGCCGAAAAAGCCGCCCGTGAACAAGCCGAAGCTAAGGCAGCCGCTGCGGAAGCAGAGCTGAAACGCTTGCAAGACGAGCAAAACCAAGCCTTGCGTGAAGGTCAACATGATCAGAATGCCGAATTTGCCGAAGCCTTGGTAAAAGAAGGCCGTCTGAAACCCGCTGATAAGGATTTGGTGGTGCAGGTATTGGACTTCGCAGAATACCCCGAACATACCAGCGTCGATTTTGGCGAAGGCAGCACCATTGGCGAAGCGTTGCGCCAATTCTTGCGCAACCTGCCGGAAGTATTGCCAAGCGGCCACTATACCAAAGGGACTACTCCTATGGCTTCCTCCGGACTGCCGGCCGATTTTGCCGAAGCGGCTAATCCTGATGCGCTGAGCCATCACGAACGTGCTGTGGCTTTGGCAGCTAAAGAAGGCATCAGCTACGAAGAAGCGGCACGCCGTACCGCCGTTTAACCCAAAAGCGACGATGTCGTCGCATTTCAATTTGAAAGGATGAACGATGAGTTCTCATTTGCGCCGCCTTCGCGGTCAGGTCGATCCAGTTTTAACCAATCTGGCAGTCGGTTATAAAAACGCGGAATTTATTGCCGAGAAAATTTTCCCTCAAGTATTCACTGATAAAGAAGGCGTACAGGTGCCGGTGTTTGGCAAAGGCTCTTTTGTCGAATACGACACAAAGCGTGCCGTCGGTGCGGCGTCTAATGTGATTACGTTGGATGCGCCGAACTATCTGCCGATTGTGTTGGAAGAACACGATTTAGCGGCTGGTGTGGATTACCGTGAGCAAGCGGAATCGCTGTTTAACGAGCAAGCCAAAGCTACCCGTCGCGCTACCAAGGGTGTGCAACTGCGCCAAGAAATCGAAACGGCTGCTTTGCTGCAGGCGAAATCTGCTTATCAGAGTGGCCACACTAAAGATTTGGCGGCCACGAAAAAGTGGAGTGCCGATAATTCAGACCCGCTGGCCGATATTGAAAGTGCACGTGAAACCGTCCGTGCAGCTTGCGGTGTGCGCCCCGGCGTATTGGTAGTAGGTGCCAGCGTATTGTCTCAACTCAAGCGCAATAAGGCTCTCCTCGCCTCCCTGTCCGCCAATGACCGTAAATCTCTGTTGACTGTCGAGCAGTTGAAAAACCTGCTGGAACTGGATGACATCATTGTCGGTCAGGCTGTTTCATCTGTTGCAACCGGCAAACCCACCAAGGATGTTTGGGGTAAATTTGCCAGCCTGATTGTTCGACCCGATTTGGTTTCAGACGGCAATGACGAAGGCGAACCTGCATTCGGTTATACCTTCCGCCGCCGTGGCATGCCTGTGGTCGACCGTTATGAAGAAGTTGGCGGCAAAGTCGAATACGCCCGTTATACCGATATCCGCAAAGCGGCTGTGGTGGGTAGTGCGTGCGGTTTCTTGTTTGAAAACGCCGTAGATTAATTGACAAGGCCGTCTGGAGTGCCTAGACGGCTAGGGAGAAAAAATATGAGCTTAAAGATTACACCTCAAGAAATCGAAAACAAGATTGATAAGGCTGATTATCACCGTGTGGGTGAGACAACTGCAATCGTTTGCTCGTTGACCCTGAAATCAGGTTTTGTCGTGATTGGTAAGGCGGCTTGTTTTAGCCACGATATTTTTGACGAACAGATGGGCTGTGAATTGGCATACCAAGATGCTATTAGCCATCTGTGGGAATTGGAAGCTTATCGTTTGAAAGAAAATGCAGTTATGCAGAAAGTAGAGGTTTAAATGGCTCAAACCAAACAAGTGGTACTGGTAACTACCATTACCGCAACAGGCGCGATTGTGAAAAACCGCTTTGTTAATTTTAAAGGCGCACAGGCTAAAGCCGGCGAGACCGTTTTGGGTGTCGCTCCATATGATGTTGAAACTGGTGATACTGCTGCAGTCGATGTGGTCGGTATCGCTGTTGTCGAATCAGGTGGCGCAGTGGCTATCGGTGCCGAAGTAGGCGCAGACGCACAAGGCTGTGCAGTATCCGGTGCGGCAAAAATTGCCGGTACTGCTCTGACTGCTGCAACCGCCGCAGGTGAAACTGTTCGTGTATTGTTGAAAGGTTAATCATGGCTAAGGTTTATATCGCAAACACTGCATTGATTCTTGAAGACGAAGCCGGTAAGCAATTTCGCGTGGAAGCAGGCGAAGCTATTGAGCTGACACCTGAACAATACGAATCAGTGGCCGCTCATGTGACGCCGACGACAACTACAGGCGAAGAGCTGGATGCACAACAGGCAGAAGCTCAAGAGAAAACGCCGTCTGAATCTACTGCAACTGAAGAGCCTGAGTCTCAAACCAAAACGCAACGCAAAACAAAGGCGGACGCGTAATGTACTACATCAACGCCGAGAATATGCTCAAGGCTATGAGTAAGCCGGAATTAGTGCAGTTGACCAACGATGAGCCGCGTGCGACTGAGCCGGATATGGCGGTAGTGGATGAAGCCATCCGCTATGCCAGCGACTTGGTTGACGGCTATTTGCGTGGACGCTATCCGCTGCCTCTCAAGTCGGTACCGACGGTGTTGCCGCCATTGTGTATCAACATTGCCCGCCATTTCCTGCACTCGCGCCGCATCAATCGGGCGGATTTCCCGAAGACGTTGGAGACTGCCTACAACGCGACTATGAAAACGTTGGAAGCCATCCGCGACGGCAAAATCCATATCGGCGTTGATACTTTGGACAAAGAGGCGCAGCCGGAGCCAGGTGCGTATCACACGCGTGGCGGTTCGCGTATTGACATGACGGGGTATTGATTGTGAGTGCGACACGTCCTGTTATTGACGCGGTAGTTGAGCATTTGCAGACGGCCATTCCATGGGTCATCGTGGAAGCGTTCCCCGAAAGGCCGTCTGAATACCAGTTTATCCACCCGACCGGTGCGATTTTGGTGGGCTACGGTGGCAGTAAGTTCACTGATTTGGAACATTTGGGCAACATTGCCCAGCAGCGCGACATGACGCTGGTGTTAACCGTTATCGGAAGCAATCTGCACGGCGATGAAGGCACGCTGGCGATTTTAGACGAAGCCCGGTTGGCGATTGTCGGCTTCCGCCCTCCAAACTGTCTGCCGTGTCATTTATTGCAAGAGCGTTTTTTAAACGAAGATGCCGGTGCATGGCAGTATGAGCTGACCGTTCAGACGGAAACTCAACAAGTCGAAGTTTGTAAGCCCAATACCAATCCCTTGCTCATTAAGGTGCATGGCCGCTTGAATGGAAATGCATTAAACCCTGATTTAAAACCTAAGGAGAATTCATAATGGCAGCAACCTATCATCATGGTACGGAGACCATCCGTATTGACGGTGGTTCTAATCCTGTCTATACCGTTGACGGTGCGATTACGGCTATTGTCGGTACTGCACCAGTCGGTGCGGTCAACGAATTGACTGTGTGTCAAACCAAGAAAGACTTTGCACAATTTGGCGGTGAGCTGACCGGTAAAGGCTTTACTTTGCCTGATGCGGCCAATATTTGGACACGTTATGCTGCTGGTGTGGCTTATGTGATTAACGTGTGCGATCCCGCACGCCATAAGACCCAAGTACAGAACGAAGTATTGACCGTCGACAGCAATACCTTGACGGCCTATACCGCCAAACCTGCACTGCTTGCCGGTTATGCCCTGACTGACGGCGCATCCGCACTGACCGAAGGCCAGCACTACACCATCAACACGCTAACCGGCGAGATTGTGTATAAAACCAAACCGACCGCCCCGAAAATCAGTTACAGCTACGTAGACCCGACCAAAGTAACAGAGGCCGACATCATCGGTGCATATGTCGCGGCTACCGGAAAGCGCACGGGCTTGGAGCTGCTCTCAGAAGGCTACAATCGCCAAGGTGCAGATGCCAAAATCATTATTGTGCCGAATTACGACAAAACGGCTACCGTCGCCGCCAAAATGATTACTGTGGCCGACAACCTGAATGCAATTGCCTATATCAACGCACCTGAAGGCACGACCTTGAGCAAAGCTCTCGAAGGCCGTGGACCATTGGGTACGATTAATTTTCAGACATCAAGCGACCGTGCCGAGCTGTTTTTCCCGCATGTGATCGGTCTGTTGGGTATGGAATCACTGGCTACCCACGCTGCCGGTCTGCGCATGAAGACCGATGTTGAGCAGGGTTATTGGTTTAGTAAATCAAACCGCGAACTCTTGGGCGTAACCGGCGTGGAAATCGGTCTGACTGCTCGCGCCGACGACCCGCAGTCCGAAACCAACCGTCTGAATGAAAAAGGCATTACGACTGTCTTCAATTCCTACGGTACAGGCTATCGTATGTGGGGTAACCGCCTTGCCTGTTTCCCAACTACTTCTCACATCAAGAACTTTGAGGTAGCCCAACGTACCGGCGACTTGATTGACGAGTCCATCCGTCGCGCCGAATTGCAATATGTCGACCGCCCGATTGACGAAGCCTTGCTCGACAGCCTGCTGGAAACCGTCCGTACCTACATGAGTACGTTGCCGTCCATCGTCGGCTTCTCTCTGAGTTTGGACTACGACTACGATTTGGTCGACGCATTCAGCAAAGGCCAAGTCCCCATCGTTTATGAATACACGCCGAAAATTCCGGCCGAACGCCTGACCAATACTTCGGTAATGACCCGCAAATATCTGGCCAACTTGGTCAGCGGCAATTAAGGAGCTGAAACATGGCGCAATTAAATGCAATTTACAATGCCAACGTCTATATCGACGGCAACAATCTACTGGGCAAGGCGGCAGAAATTACCGCGCCTGAAGTCGAGTTCACCATGGATGAAGTCACCGGCTTGGGTCTTTTCGGTACGATCAAGCTGCCAAGCGGCATGGAGGCTTTGGAATCCGAAATCACATGGAACAGCTTTTATCCCGAAGTGGCCGCACGCAGCAAGAATCCGTTTAAAGCGGTGCAGCTGATGATTCGTTCTAACCTGCAAACATTCGACGCAGCAGGTTTGCAGAAAGAAGTGCCGATGGTCACTACCATGACCGGCACATTCGGCAAAGATGCGTTGGGTGGCTTTAAACCAAAGGAAAAGGCAGAGTTTTCAAGCACTTTCCATGTAAATGAAGTCCGCCAAGTCGCTGATGGCCGAGAGCTCTTCTACTACAACTCCTTCAATAATATTCTGCGCGTGGACGGCGTAGATGTATTGGCACAGATGCGTAAAAACATCGGCGCATAAGTATTAAAACACATTAAAAGCCGGTTCAGACGGCCTTTGGCAGAATTGCTGTATCTTTCTTGGGTACAGCAATTTTTTATTGATTTTCAAAAGGATTAAATGATGACTGAAGCACAAAAACTGCAAGAAAACTTGGGTGCAACCAAAACTGTAAAGCTGAAATATCCTGTACGTTTGGCGACGGGCGAAAACCTGACCGAACTGAAACTGCGCCGTCCGCGTGTGGGTGATTTGCGTGCTGTGGCGCACTTGAGCAGCGATGCCGAGCAGGAGTTGACGATTTTCGCGCGCATCACAGGTTTGGTGCCTGAAGATTTGGACGAGCTGGATTTGTATGACTACAAACAGGTGCAAGACTGGTTTCGTCGCTCACAAGAAGACGAAGCCGCTGCTGAGTAATAAAGAAGCCGATGAGCAGCTTTTGAATGCTGTTGCTGATTTGGCTTGGTGGTTTGGCTGGAGTGTTCAAGAAGTGTATGCCATGCCGCTTGATGAGTTTGAAGACTGGCAAAAAGAAGCAGCCCGCCAAATCAAGGCGGGCTACAGGAAGTCTTCAATTTAGTTTCGGGTAAAAAATTTATAGAGAATACCCAAAAAGGCGATGAGTAATATTACTGGGATTAAAGTGAGCGGAGCGAAAATGCCGTAAGCAATCCCCATCGCCCAATTTCCTTTAATGCTACCGATTATGAATCCTAGAAGGATTGCTGCTGAAACCAGTTTTTCAGCTGGGAAATCGATAGCAAAATCAAAAAATTTATTCATTTTTAAATCCCTCAATATCTACTTAGGATAATAAATCATGTCCGCAGATTTGGCAATCGGTGTAAAGGTCGGTTTTGCTGCCGGTGCAGCGATTTCAGGTCTGAAAAGTCTTAAAGGTTCAATCAAAAGTCTGAATGACGAACAACAACGCTTGTCTGCACGGCAACGTTTGATTGGTCAGACTTTGCAAAATCCGCTGCGGATGTCACGGCAACGCGTAAATGAATTACGGCGTGAATATACCCAACTTGGCACAGCTATCGATAAAGTTCGTAAAAAACAACTCAAACTTTCCAATATTGATACAAAACTTGGTCATCTGAAAGAACAGCGTGGAAAAATGCGCGAACAGGTAATGTCAGTTGTATCAATTGGTGCGACGGCTGTTGTCCCGGTCAAATTGGCCATGGACTTTGAATCTTCAATGGCTGATGTGAAAAAAGTCGTGGACTTTGATACACCACAGCAATTCAAGCAAATGGGCAATGATATTCTCGCCCTAACCCGCAAAATTCCAATGGCGGCAGAGGAATTGGCCGCTATTGCTGCTTCGGGCGGTCAACTTGGTATAGCTCGGAACGATATTATTGGCTTTACGGAAACGATTGCCAAGATGTCGGTTGCTTTTGATATGTCCGCAGATCAGGCCGGTGAAAGTATGGCTAAGCTGGCCAATGTCTATAAGATTCCTATTGAGCAGATTGGTAAGCTTGGCGATGCAATTAACCATTTATCCAATAATAGCCCCGCAAAAGCTTCAGATATTGTCAATGCATTAGGACGTGTCGGTGGTGTGGCCAAACAGTTTGGATTGACTGAGCTACAGACTGCCTCTTTAGCAAATACTTTTATCAGTTTGGGTAAGTCTCCCGAGGTTGCCGGTACGGCAATTAATGGGATGCTGACCAAGTTGATGACTGCCGACAAACAAGGGAAAAAATTTCAAGCAACCTTGCAGATGATGGGCCTGGAATCAAAAGATTTGAAAAAAGCGATTTCCGAAAATGGGGAACAAGCTTTACAGGATTTTTTGAAGACGTTGAATAAGCTGCCTAAAGAACAACAAATGGGTGCATTGGTTGATTTATTCGGATTAGAGTACGCGGATGACATCGCAGTCTTGGCTGGTAATGTAGATCTTTACGAGAAATCAATCAGAGCTTTAAAGGATACAGGAAAAGATGGCAAGTTGAGTTTCGAAGGTTCGATGAGTAAAGAGTTTGCTGCTCGCTCAGAGACTACAGCTGCCAATTGGGAAATCTTTAAAAACAGCTTGAAAGAGTTGGGGATTGTTATTGGCTCGACATTACTACCAGCGATTAATTCTTTAATGTCATCTATCGCGCCCATTATTCATAGTATTTCTGATTGGGCGGCTGCCAATCCTACATTGACCCGTACACTGATTGGTTTTATAGGTGGTTTGGCCTTATTTAAAACCACGCTCCTTGGTGGTATGTTTATCGTTAATATCTTCCGCACGGGGATTTTACAGATTACCGGCCTGTTCATGCGTTTAGGCATGTTATTGATGGCCAATCCTATTGGTATTGCTATAGGCTTGTTAGCTGTGGCTGCATATTTGCTTTATGACAATTGGTCTGCTGTCGTTGGTGGTGCAAAGGCATTATGGCAAAGCTTGGTAACATTTTTCAGTGGACTTTGGGCAAAAATCACAGCCTTCTTCAGTAGTGGCATAGGCAATATTGCAGAAACCATTCTCAATTTTTCACCACTCGGTTTGTTCTATCAGGCATTTGCTGGTGTGATGAGCTGGTTTGGAGTAACCCTACCGTCAACCTTTTCCGGCTTTGGTCGGATGCTGATTCAGGGATTGATCAATGGCATTAAATCAGCGGCGGCAGCTGTATATAACACAATTGCATCTATCGGTAATTCGATTAAGGCAAAATTCCAGGCGGTAATGGATATCCATTCTCCAAGTCGTGAATTCCGCCGTTTCGGTGGCTTTATCACTCAAGGTTTGGACATCGGTATCCGTCGCACGGCCAGTCGGCCAATCGGTACTATCGGCACATGGGCTGGCCGTCTGAAAGACAGTTTTACGAACCGTGTCGGTCAGTTACGTGCTGATGTCGCTGCGCGTGTATCCGGTCATCGTGCAGATTTCGAGCAGGCGCGACAGGCTGCGTCCGCCCCTGGCGGTGTGACCATCCATTTTAATCCGACCATCAACGCGCCAGGTGGTAACCCTGCACAAATTCAAACGGCCTTGCAAATTGGTTTGCGCGAATTTGAAATGCTGTTTCAACGTATGATGGCCGACCGTGAACGGAGGGCTTTCTGATGTATGCAATGTTGGGCGATGTACGGTTTGAAACCTTGCAAAGTTTTTCCAGCTTGGAAGCGCAGCACTCGGCCAAGTTTGCCAAGCATGAAGTGCTTAAGGGAAGACCACGCCTGCAGGCGATGGAAAATGAGCTGACCACGCTGAGATTTGGGTTAAAGCTGCATTGGATGTTGGGGAATCCCGACACGGCCTACAAGGGCTTACTGGCTGCTCTGGAGGCGCAGCAAGCAGTGTCGTTGGTTTATGGTTCAGGTCGATTTGTCGGTTGGTTTGTAATTGAAAGCCTGACCGAGCGCACGTTGATTCAGGATAGCAAAGGCCGTACCGCCGCGCGTGAGTTGGACGTTGAGTTGACTGAATTTGTCGGCGACCCAAATAACCCACTGCCAACACCAGCGATTATCAGCGGCAAACAAAATCCATTACTATCCCTGCTGCCCGAGTCGGTTCAGGCACAGGCGTCTGAGGTAATCAAAGCGGTTGAGACAGGGGTAAAAATTTATAGGGCTGCAGAAAGTGGCATTGAACAAGTACGAGGCATTATTACAGCGGCGAAAGAGCTAAAAAATGATCCTGCCGGGCTTTTGCACTTGGTCGGTGATGCACTTGGTGTTGCTGCGCCGGTTCTACAAAACTTGAACGGCATTGGAGAAGTGACGGCTATTGTTGGTGACTTGACGAGCGCAACAAAACTGGCAGAGCAGCTCGGTATGGCTGGAAATGCGCTTGGTAATACGGTTGCAAGCCTAAGATCGGGTTATGAGAGCGGTTCAGTCGGAGGTTGGTTGGATGCCGCTGGGTCATCCATTATGACGGCAACAGAGGCGATGGCGAACGGAGCGTCAGCAGTTGAAACTTTGACTGGATGGCTTGCAACACGGAGTGATCAATGAGTGCAGTTTTACGTTATATAACTAAAGACGGTGACCGCTGGGATTTGATTGCCCATAAGCACTACGGCAACGCGCTACTGATTGACGGCCTTATTGCGGCAAATCCGCATTTGCCGTTGGCGGAAGAGTTTGTCAGCGGCTTGACGGTGTTTGTGCCGGTGCTGGAAAGCAAACCAAAAAACAGTCAGGCCGATTTACCGCCTTGGCTGCGTTAAGGCCGTCTGAAAAGGAAGAACATGAATATTTCGTCTTTATTGTCCGGCTTGGCCGTGCAAGGCGGTTCGGGCGGCACACACCCGGTAACCAAGCCGGATTTCACACTGAGCTACGAAAACAAAGACATCACCGGCGACATTGCACCGTATCTGATTTCCTTCGTTTATACAGATTATCTTGAGGGGCAATCTGATGAGCTACAGGTAGAATTTGAAGATACCGACGGCCGCTGGCTGCGTGGCTGGTATCCTGAGCAAGGCGATGCACTTGCGTTGAGTTTGGGCGACCAATTTACCGGTTTGGTGGCATTGGGCAGCTTTGAGATCGCTGAAATTGAGTATAACCATCCTCCATCAACGGTAAGCATGAAGGCTTTGTCTGCAGGTATCAGTAAAGCAAGCCGTACCTTAAAAGGTCGTGCGTATGAAAATACCACGCTTGCAGAGATTGTTCGTCAAGTGGCAGGCCGTTTGAAATTGCAGCTTACCGGGCAAGTTAAAGACATCAAAATAAAACGCGTAACTCAGTATCAGGAACGCGACGTTGAGTTTTTAAGCCGGTTGGCCAAAGAGTATGGCCACACCTTCAAAATTGTCGGGGATAAGCTGGTGTTTACCGATAATGCTGCCCTGAAAGAGCGTGAAGCCGTGGTGGTGTTGAGTCCAGAAGATATGATGAGAATTCGTCTACGTGACTTGATTAAAGGCGTGCCAACCCAGGTTGAGATGCGCGGTTATGACCCGAAAACTAAAAAAACGGTGTCTGCTAAGCGGAAAACAAAACCTTTACGCCCAAATTCTAAACGTGGCCACACTGGTGACACCTTGAAAATAGTGCCGAATAAAGGAGAGAGCCAAGCGCAGCTTAATGCTCGTGCCGATGCCAAACTGGCTGACGCACAAGACGATCAATGTGCCGGAAACATCACGTTGTTCGGCAATGCGCTGCTGGTTGCAGGGCAAACCGTTAGGCTGAAAAACATGGGTAAGTTTTCCGGTAAGTATCTGGTGAAGCAAGCGCGGCATGAATATCGCAGCAACAGTGGCTACACGACAGAGCTGGAGATTAAGATGATTGAGTATATTGATGACGAGGAGCAGCAGGATGCAACAAACCCATGATTTCGGGGCAACCCTACAATTCGGCGTGGTATCGGCGGTAGATGAAGCCGGTCACAATCTGCGCGTCAAAATCCCTGCTCTGGAAGACATGGAAACTGACTGGCTGCCGATGGTTACACCGGCTGCTGGTGGCAATCAGTTTTACAGCCTGCCCGACGAAGGTGAGCAAGTTGTCTGCTTGCTGGACGCTCGCGGCGAAAACGGCTGTGTGATTGGCGCAATTTACAGCACGGCCGACAAGCCTCCTGCAAGCAGTAAAGACAAATGGATACGCCGATTTAAAAATGGCACTGTGATTGAGCATGACCGTTCCAGCGGGGATGTTTCTGTTCAGACTGACGGAGTGGTTAAAATTAAAGCTGGAGCCAAAGTGTCTATCGACACTCCAGAAACGATGGTTAGCGGAAATGCGACAGTCAATGGATTGTTGACTTATACAGCTGGTCTGTCAGCAGTTAATTCAGGTGGTGGTGATGCTGCAAATATTGAGGGTACTATGGTAGTGAATGGTGAGATTATCCTCAATGGGATTTCTTTGTCCCAACATAAACATACCGGGGACTCTGGTGGTAAAACTGGTTTACCTGAATAGTCTTTAATCCGTTTTAAAATCAGTTTTAGACGGCCTTTCATAAAATCCCTGTATTCATTACGGATACAGGGATTTCTTATGCAATTCGACACGCCGATTTCCAAACACTGGCAGCTCGCCCCCGGCGACAGCGGCTTGGCTCAGGGCGTGGACGATATTGATCTGTGTATTCATAACATTTTGTCTACGAGAAAAGGCTCGGATGTAACTCGTCCGGACTTTGGCAGCAACCATTTCGATTACATCGACACGCCGGAAGACGTGTTTGTGCCAAATATCGTACGTGAAGTCGTATTGGCTATTCAGACATGGGAAAAACGCGCCGACGTCGAAGACGTAACCTTTAGCGGCCACGCCCCACACATCACCATGACCGTCCGCTGGCGTGTGGCCGATGATGTATCGGGCGAGGTCTATAGCACGGCTGTGAATTTGGAGAATGCAACGTGGATTTAAGCAATTTAAAGCGTGAAGACGTCAAGGTCGTAGATGATGATTTGCAGACGATTTTGGCCGATACCATTGCTAGATATGAGCGCGACAGTGGCAAAACCTTGCAACCGGCTCATATCGAACGTTTGCTGATTAATGTGTACGCCTACCGTGAAGCATTGACTCGTCAGCAGGTGAATGAAGCCTACCGCCAACAGCACGTGCGCTTTGCGACCGGTTTGATGTTGGATTTATGTGGCGACGATGTGGCCACGCCACGATTGGAGGCACAACCTGCTCTGACAACATTGCGATTTTCGTGTGATGCCAACTTGTCTGCAGAACAGGTTTTTATACCGGTTGGTACTCAAGTTAGCGTAGGTGAACTGACTTTTAAAACGACCACATCGGCAACTTTGTCATCCAGCCGTAATACGGTCGATTTACCGGCGCAATGCACAATAACCGGAACAGCCGGAAATGGCTGGACAATCGGTCAAATCAATACTTTGGTCAAGCCACTGCATGATGAGATTGATGTTGAGGTCAGCAATATTACTGTATCGTCCGGCGGAGTTGTTATTGAGAGTGACGACTCCTACCGAGAGCGTATTTTGCTTGCCTTTGAAGCATTCTCAGTCGGCGGGCCGAGAAAGGCTTACGAGTATTACGCGCGCAGGGTTTCACAAGCGATTGTTGGTGTCCACGTCGGCAACGATGTTGATTCTTCCGGAAACGCGATTGGTGGCACGGTAGCCGTTACGTTGCTGACAACTGACGGACTGCCCGGCCAAGAATTGATTGACAAGGTGTCAGCGGCATTGAGCGATGAGACGGTACGTCCACTCTGTGACACTGTGATCGTACGTGCGCCAGAAGTGGTGGAATACAAAATTGATGCCCGCTTGGTGCTGTTCAAAGGAGCTGATTCAAAATCGGTCTTAGCTGCTGCCAGTGCGGCTTGGTCAGACTATGAAACCGCCCGCTATTCCAAGCTCGGCAAAGATGTTGTGCCTTTGGATATTCAGACGGCCTTGAAGGTAAGCGGCGTGTACAACGTCATTTTGTCCAATCAGTATGGCGAATTGCGCGACAGCGATGTCATTTTGATTGCACCTAATCAATGGGCGCGGTGCGTGTCATTTGGGCTGTCCGTCGATATGGAGCAGCAGGATGGCTAAGCTCAAATATGCCTTAATTATCGACCAAGACCCACGATTTACGCGTTTGGCTAATCTCAGTAATGGTTACAGACGACTCACACTCACTAAGCTCATGCCACGTTTGCTTGAGCAAGTAGATGATAAACACCTTGAGCTGTTGGCCGAGAGCCGAAGCATGGTTGGCTCAGACGGTTATTGGTTGGCCAAAGACAATAAAACCCGTCGCAAGCTCATTAAAGATGCCGTATTTTTGCACCGCCGCAAAGGTACACCTTGGGCGGTGCGTGAAATCTGCCGCCGTTTGGGTTTCGGCGAAATCGGTCTGATTGAAGGGCTTGGTGGCCAAATCTACGACGGCAGTATTAATCACAAAGGCATTTATATGTATGGCGACCACCGTTTGTGGGCGCATTACTCAATTACTTTCAGTCGACCTATTACCAATACAGAAGCCCGTCTGTTGCGGGAAACACTTCCGGCCTTTGCACCAGCACGCTGCGTGTTGGTGCGTTTGGACTATCAGGACACGCCGCTTTATTACAACGGCAAAGTCAATTTTGACGGCGATTACAATTTCGGAGCAGCTTAAAGATGGCAACAATACAAGAAAATAAAGTCACCCCAGAATGGGTGGACGACTTATATCAAATCGAAATGACCGACCCAGTTATGGGAGGGGCAGATGGTGTAGCGAATCGCCAGGCTAAACAGTTGGGGGCGCGAACACAGTGGTTGAAGAAGAAGTATGAAAATCAAGAAGATGAATTTAATGAATATAAAAAATCCGTTGAATCAGCTACAGAGCTCAAGGCAGGGATTACTAAACTAACTTCTGACATCGTGAAACATAAGGATGATGGTGGTTATGCAGTCACTCCTAAAGCTATTGTGGATTATCTCGCTTCCCAAAGTGTATCAGTCAAAGATGTAAATGAATTAAGAAACTACGAAAGTAACGGTTTATATGTCAATGTGAGTGGTTATTACGCGTCTACCCCTGGTATTGGTGGTGGGCTGTTTGTCGCAGCCCCAAATGACAAAACCAGTGTCGACAATGGCGGTACCATTATCGTTGCCTCCAACGGTATGCGTTGGCACCGTCTGCATTTTGGTGTCTTAAGTTTACGTGATTTTGGATATGACTCCAACCGCAACAATGAAGTTGCTGCATTTAACGCTGCTGATACTGCTGGTTTAAATGTAGTGATGGATTGTTTAGGATTAACTATTGATGTTGGCAATAACTATCCGCATGGCAATAAATATACAAACGGAAAATTTAACATCAACGGAAAAATTGTTGATGTGCAATATCAGACACCCCGCACGGGCATTGGCCGTTTTATTACTGGTTCTGGTGCAGCAGCCAACCTCAAATCGAATGAATGGACCGGTGCAGGTTTAATCGCTATTGGCGAAGGCGCAATGGGGCAGATGGAAAAATGTGTTTCCGCAATCGCTATTGGTGACCGTGCGCAGGGCTTTTCTAAAGTAAGCAGGGACAATATTGCTATTGGGGCTGACAGCTTAATCAACGTACAAGCTGAAACAGAATGGTATGACCAGTCAAAAATAGCTGGCACGCGCAACATCGGCATTGGCGGCAATGCAGGCCGTGGAATCACAAGTGGCTTTTCAAATGTCGCAATTGGGCGAAATGCCGGGCAAGGATTGAGTACAGGGATATCAAATATTGCACTTGGCGCAGCTGCGATGGCTGGTACTGCCCCAGTCGGTTTGACTGGCGACATCGAAGTTTTTTGGCCATCCCCAACCTCAAAAACAATCGCAATCGGCGAATCCGTACTGCAATACTATCAAGGCCGTTCAGCTCAAACTGCCATTGGCGGGGGTGCTGCGCGAAATACAAAAACAGCCGAAAAAGTTACCGCAATCGGCGCGGCGGCAATGGAGAACCTGGAAAGAAACCGCGCCCCAAATGGCGGAGATGTTGTCTGGACGGGAACGGAATCAGGCACCTACGCCCAATCTGGAAAAAACATCACGCTTACATTTCCAAACATTCACGGTGCACAAGCGACTTATTGGGTGGGCATACGCCTTACATCAGGCACAGCGCAAACCTTACAAAACGACGTCGTACCGGCTCAGGTCGTATCGGTGAATGGCAATACATTAATCATCCAAAGCCCAAAAGAGCTGACCGCCACCGGTGCGGCCGAACTGAAATACGTTTATTCTGCAAATTCAACCGCTACTAAAAACGAAGAGTTGACCATCATCGGCTCGAACGCGATGAATAAGGCATTGACCGCAGGATACTCAACTATCATCGGCGCAGATGCCGCGTTGTTTGGAGACAATTATCTAAAAACGACCGCAATCGGGGCGTCATCATTGCGAACTGGCACCCATATTTCAACCACCGCTATTGGGTATTGGGCACTGACCGGGGCAAGTAGTGAGCAATGCGTTGTTATTGGTGATAGCGCTGGCTATCGAAACGTTCAAGGCAACTTTTTAACCGGAAAAATAACAAACTCCATCGCAATCGGATATGGAGCACGAATAAATGGCGACAACGAAATTCAAATCGGCACGACGGGGCAAACTTTATATGCTCCGACCTCGGTGAACATCCGTTCTGACGGCCGCGACAAAGCAGATGTTAAGCCGTTGATGAACGGTTTAGATTTTGTAATGAAGCTCAAGCCGATGACTGGCTACTACGACCGCCGGGATTCCTACGTTGACGAATTATTCAAAGACTTGGCGGCAGACGAACGAGCGGCCAAAGTCCGCGAATGGTGGGCGAACCCAATCAAAGATGGCAGCCATAAAGAAGATCGTTTGCAGCATTGGTTTATTGCCCAGGACATTGCTGCGCTGGAAGATGAATATGGGCGATTGCCAATGGTAAATAAAACAAACGATACCTACACCATCGAATACGAAACGTTCATCCCCGTTTTGACTAGAGCCATTCAGGAAATGGCCGCAAGAATTGAAACATTAGAAACCGAAATGAAGGAATCGAAAAAATGACAAGATGCGTGATTGACCAAGACGGTTTGTTCGTAGAGGAGCAATATTTTGATGACGGCCGCCAAAGCATTGAAGCTGAAATTCCTGATCTTGCACAATATCAGGCCGCTCAGTGGGATGGACAAGGTTGGCAGATAATTCCCGACTATCGTGGATGCGTAGTTTTTGCCGGTGGGCAAGAGCAGGTATGGGATAAGTTAGGTGATTTGCCCGATGGCGTCAGCCTGACCCCGCCTGAATCGGCAAATATTGACGGCTTAAAATCCGTAAAACTCGTTGCATTAAATGCTGCAGCTCAGGCTTTTATTAACAAGCACGCCGGTATCGACAGCGTACCTGAATTTGAGTTTGCAAGCTGGTCAATTCAGGCCTCCGAAGCAAAAGCTTGGCAGTTAGATAAAACCGCGCCAACTCCGGTGCTTGACGGCATTGCCACAGCTCGCGGTATCCCTGCTGATACACTTAAGGCTGCTGCGTTGCGTAAAACGCTGGCCTATGAACAACTTGCCGCCCATGTGGCAGGCCAGCGCCAAGCGCTGCAAAGCAAGATTGAAGCTGCTAAGAAACAATCTGATTTAGACAAAATCGAGATTGCATTCTCCTTGCCGGAGGCCGTCTGAAAATGGCAAAAGTCTATTTGGCTTTATATAAAGGCCGCAAGACGATAAAAACGCCCAAGGACTTGGCTTTCCGCATCATCGAATGGGTAATACGCAAAGTTACCGGCGGTCAGTATTCTCACTGTGAAATTGCAGTGCCGGTAGCGTTTTCAGACGGCCTCTTTGATTGCTATTCATCATCTTTTCGTGATGACGGTGTGCGCTGCAAACGTATGCCGTTGCCTGCCGAAAAGTGGGATTTGATTGTGCTGGATAATCAACAAATTGTCATGGAGCGTCTGTTTTCTTTGTGGAGATGCACTAAGGGCAAGCGCTATGATTTATTGGGTGTGTTATGCGTGACATCGTTTTTCCGTCATGTTTTGAGGCAGTCTGCAGATAAATGGTTCTGCTCGGAATGGTGCGGGGAAGTAATGGGAGTAGCCGAGCCGTCATTATGTTCGCCGGTTGACTTGAGAAAGGCCGTCTGAAATGCAGCCAAAAACAAAAAACTTCACTCTTTATCGCGGCGACACGCACTTGTTTAAGGTGAGATTGACCGCTGAATCAACTCCGTTGGATTTGTCTCAAACGCATTTTCAAATGGATATCGTGGCCGGGGATGGTTCGGTAGTTCGTCCTGAAATCAAGGTTGCGGACAATTTGGTTGTATTACTATTTCCGGCCGCCTTAACCCGTAGTTTAACCTGGCTCCGTGCATCTTATGACTTACGTGCGGTTTGCGGAAATGTGGTTAAAACCTATCTGCAAGGCGAGATTCAAGTTAAACCGAGTGTAACGAATGTTGTTGTTGATTTGTCGGATGATGAGCCGGCCGCAGAGACAGTTAATGTTGATGTCAGCGGTCAGGCAATTATTGTGTTGCCGTCAGCTGGTAGCACAACTGATTCTGCGGTTATTGACGGTCTATTGGCCAAGATTCAGCAGCTTGAGGTAGCCGTTAAGGAAGCCGATGAAAGCTCTGAAATCGCAGCATTGTCTGAACAATTGGCCGTTGCTCAAGCGGCAATTAAGTCTGCTGGTTCATTAGAAGGCCGTCTGAAGTTATTGGAAAGTAACAGTGCGAATATTTCTGAACAGGCGGTGGAACTGGCGAAACAAAAGGCTGAGCTGGATAATGCATTGAATAAACTGGTTGAGTCTGATGCAACAGTTTCTGCTTTGAAGAGTCAATTGGAGATCTTGCGTATCCAGTTTGATTCAGCCAAGGGCAGTAATGAGATTGAAGCCCTACATCTGAAAATTTCTAAAGTAATGGCCGACTTGGAAGTTGCAAAGCAGTCCGCCGCCGCAGCTGAAGAAAGTGAGGAGTTGGCTGCGTTACAAAAGAAAATCGAAGACCTACAGACATTATCGGAAACACAGAGCAACATTACTGCTGAAATTGCAGAACTCAGAAGACTTCTCGGTTTACGTAAATGTGAAAAGATTCATTTGACCCAAGATTTATGGGCAGATGGCGGATATACATGGTTGGAGGCTAAGTTCAAGAATACTTACAATGATCCAAAGGTATATCTGGCTCTTGAACATAAAACGATGGTCGTCTTGTTCCTCAATCATAACTTTGGGGCAAAAACTGGCCGTAGCGTCAGAATTCGCACTAATTATGACAAGCCTAAGATTGACGTTGATTACTCTGTCTTCTTATATGTAGAAGAATGGAGCGATTCAACCAGTTAAAAGAGAAACGGCTGCGCGGCGGTGTCCTACCACCGTTCTCCGCGCCAGCCTCAGCAGTCCATACCTGCGTTAGCCTTTTTGACCGTACCTCGCGCGAGGCACGGTGATTCTATCACTAACGATAAGGGAACTGTGAAAAATGAAATGCCGTTGCAAAAATTGTTTTAAACTTTTGGCTGTTGGCCGTGGCTGCTTTGAAATTAAGTGCCCACGCTGCAAATTGCTGAATCAATTTAAAACTGAGTAATTCAAATCTGAGTGCCTTTGAGTACCTATACTTAATATATAAGGAGTAGTTATGACTCAAAAGCCTCTGCCTATCGTTCCATGGATGGGTGGCAAACGCCGTTTGGCAAAACATTTGTTACCCATGTTCCCCGAGCATACTTGCTACGTTGAGCTGTTTGCCGGTGGTGCAGCATTATTCTTTATGCGACCGCAACCAGCAAAGGTTGAAGTATTGAATGACTTGAATGGTCAACTTATCAATCTATATCGTGTTGTACAGCACCATTTTGATGAATTTGTGCGCCAATTCCAATGGACACTAACCAGCCGAGAAGTATTTGCAAGACTCCAATCAACACCTCCTGACTGCATGACTGATATTCAGCGTGCCGCACGTTTTTTCTATCTGCAACATAATGCCTTTGGAGGCAAAATTTGCGATCAGCACTTTGGAACAGCTACAACTGGTAAGGCATGGAATGCAGCTCAAATTGCAGATAAACTTCAAGTTGCTCGTAATCGGTTGAGTGGCGTATATGTGGAAAATGAATCATGGGAGCGTTGTTTTCAACGGTACGACCGAGAGCATACATTTTTCTACGCAGACCCACCGTATTGGCAAACTGCAGGTTATGATCGTTCATTTGGTTGGTCTCAGTATGAGCTGCTGGCCAAAATGATGCGCGAATGCAAGGGTAAAGTCATGCTCTCTATTAACGACCACCCAGATATCCGTGAATTGTTTAAAGGCTTCCGGATAACCGAACTTAACCTGGCATATTCTATTAGCCGAGAAAAGACACAAAAAACAAGTGGAGAACTGGTTATCTGTAATTGGTAAAAAGCGACGGTGTCGTCGCGTATAGGAAAAAATCCTGCCTAAGATTGGCAGGATTTGAAAATAGCTTTCACATTATGAAATAAAACAGCACTTCATTTTTCTCAAAAAATCGTCTTATTTATCTCGGCGCGCTTCAATTATCTGCGCCAGCGCAACTCGCCCGACAAGTTCGCGCAGCTCTTTGAGTGTCAATTTGTCCCGGACGGCGAGGGCGTGTTTCATTTTGCCGACCTTCAGGCCTGCGGCGTCGAATCGTGGGATTGGACTTGGTACAAACCAGACATGATGCGTCCAGCTGGGAATATCCCCGTATGGATAGGCTACGACCCGAGCTATACCGGCGACGCGTCCGGCTTGGTGGTCGCCGTCCCGCCGCAACGCAACGGCGAACCATTCCGAATTTTAGAAACGCACATGATTAATGGGGCGGATTTCGAATCACAGGCCAAAATCATTCGCGGCATGACGGAGAAATTCAACGTTACCAAAATCGTTATCGACGCAAACGGTATCGGCGCGGCGGTGTACGACCTTGTAAAAAAATTCTACCCGCCCGCCATCGGCATGACTTACACGCCCGACATTAAAGGGATGATGGTTTTAAAAACGCAGAACCTGCTCAAAAACAAACGTATCGAGTGGGACGCGGGAAAAATTGATTTGCAGATGGCGTTTTTATCCGTCCGACGCGCAATTACTGCCAGCGGACGGAACATTACTTACGAATCGACGCGCAGCAAAATAGCCAGTCATGGCGATTTGGCTTGGGCTGCGATGATGTTGTTTTATCAAGAGCCGCTGGACAATGTTGTCAGCGGACGTTTTGAGATTGATAGTTAAAGGATTTTTATGTCTGATTTAAATTCGACAGGCAATGAACCACGCACAGATTTAGAGATTTTCAGTTGGGGCTACGACGATCGTTTGTCTTGGCTCGGCGCGGCGTGGGAATGCGCCGACAACGGCCATTATTATGAACTGCCCGTCAATCAGGAGGACTTGATCGGTTTACTCCGAGTAGGCGTACATCATTCGTCTGCGCTGCATTGTAAACTGAACGTCCTAACTTCCACATTCGAACCGACCGCGCTGTTGAGCCGCGCCGAATTCAAAAAGCTGGCATTTAATTTCCTCGTAACCGGCAACGGCTATCTGTCGGCGGAGCGCAACCGATTCGGCAAGGTCTTGGGATTTAAAAACCGACTGTCCGTCTATATGCGCCGCTCTTCGAAAAATTACGACAAAGACGGCTATTTCTACCTGCGCAACCATGTTTTCGAGACTGCAGACTTTATCCCGAAATCGGATATTATTCATTTGATGCAGCCCGATTTGGTGCAGGAGATTTACGGCATCCCCGATTATTTAGCGGGTTTAAGTTCGGCAGAGCTCAACCACTCGGCTACGACATTCAGACGGCGCTACTACGACAACGGCAGCCATGCAGGCTTTATCGTGTATGCAACCGACAACAATATGAATAACGATGACTGGAATAATCTCAAGGACCAATTTAAAAAAGCGCAACGCGAAGGCAATTTCCGCAATGTCTTTTTGCGCTCGCCTGACGGTAAACCTGAAGGTATCAAACTGATTCCGATTTCAGAGGTTGCCGCCAAGGATGAATTTTTAAATATTAAAGGAGTAACCTCCCAAGATATGCTGACGATACACCGCGTGCCTCCTTCATTGATGGGGGTCGTCCCGACGGCGGCGGGCGGCTTGGGCGATGCCCGGACAGCGGCGGAAGTATTCGCCGCGAATGAAATCGAGCCGATACAGGCGGCGTTTCTCGAAGCAAACGACGCATTCGGCGCGGAGGTTTTTAAATTTAAGCCGTACACTTTGGCAACGGCCAAGGTGGATAAATAGGATAAGGCCGTCTGAAAAGTTTCAGACGGCCTTTTTTTATTTGGCGAAGTATTCATCCCTCATTCTGATGACTTCCTCCCGCTTGTAGAGGTTGTCCCGTCCCACCAACTTCGGCTGCGGTATCAGCCCCGCCCGGCGGCGCGCCCAAATGGTTGTCGTGGACGGCGGCTTTTTGCCCGGTATTGTCTATAGTTTCTTCACTTCATCCAACGTGATGTATTCACCCATTTTTGTTCCTTTCTTGTTGGTCAGTTTCGGTTAATCAGTTTGTCATTCATCGCCTGCGACGCTTTAATGGCGGCGCGGGCAGATTCGATGGCGCTTTCAACGGTGTCGTACTGCGGCTTGGTGTAGCGGACGGTTTTGGCGCGGATATTGGCTTCGTTTGCGGCCTTGATGGCGGCGAAGTCAAAAATAGGTTCTTGCGGAGTCAGTCCGCTGACGAGCGGACGGCGTAGTTTTTCAATACTGCGGATGTATTCGCGGTAGTTTCTTTGTTTTTTGCGGGCTGATTCGCTATGGAAGGCATTATCTTTCGCCGCTTTTTCGATTTTTTCGCGGGTTTCACGGCTCATGTATCTCAGCTCTTCGATATTGTCTAAATCGAGCATGTCTTTTTTATATTCTTTCGCCAATTCAGGACTTAAACCTGTCTGAACTAAATCAACGGCGGTTTGTACCGAAAATCCGTGTTTCCAAATAAGCCATTCTACAGGCTCGGTTTTTTCTAGGTCGGCCAGGGTTGCCGCTGCTGGGCGATTGATTAAATTTTGTGCAGATTCGGGGTCGAATTTCATTTTCGTAGAGTTATTGACACAAGTCCAAGCGGCGGCGATGCCGCCGTTTTTTTTCAAAACCCACGAATGGACGCGCGAAATTTCGACGCGTCCGGTTGCTTTTTCATAAACGCCCATGATACGGTCGGCAGGGATTTCACCGTAGCAGTTTGGCTCTTTCGCCTCTTCGCGGTACAGTCCGAGACGGACGTTTTTGCGCGATATGGACTCGCCGCCCAAAAGGACGGTAAAACGCATCCAGTCACCCATGTCGGCAGCCTGTTGGGCGAGCATTAAAAGGTCGTCTGAAGCGTCTGGGTTGATTCGGCGCAGTTCGCGCCAGATGGTAACGGGGCAGCCGCCGATTTGCTGGAACTGGCGGATACCGTGATGACTTGCCCATGCGTCCACGCGGACGGCGGTTTCCGCCATGCTCAACAGTGTGTCAGACTCATAGTCAACGCCCAATCCTTCACCGCTTTGACTTTTGCCGTCGATGTTTTTTGCGATATATTTGGCGATATAACCGGCAGCCGAGCCGCGCACCCAGTTGATGGCTTCAAAGTCAACGCGGGCAGAGGCGGGGCTTTGCTTCCAAAATTTAAAATATTTGGATTCCCAGAATTTCGCCTCGGTTTTCAGACCGGCGCGGATGGTGGCGAGCGTAGGCGCGCTGCCTTGTTTTTCACGGATTTTTGATTGGATTCGGCGGGCTTCCGCGTCCGCTTCTTTCGCAGTCGCCAAGTATTTCAAACCCAGCTCTTCGTGGTTTTCGCGGCAAGCGTGTTTTGCCACGACGCGGTGGAAGGTAAGGCGGTGTTGCTCTTCCATGAAGACAAGGCCGTGCCAGTGCGGCGTGCCGTCGTGATGCGGCTCGGCAACGCGGAAACCGTAGATTTTGATTTTCAGACGACCTAATTCTGCATTGATACGGCCCCATACTTTATTTAAGTATGCCTGCGCCTGCGACGGCGTTTCGCCGCTGAATTTCTCGTTTGGCTTGCCAAAGTGGTGCATACGGTGCATGCGGGAAGGGCAGGTAATCGTAAAAAATTCGCCGACGTGGTTTTTCAGACGGGCGATTTCCTCGAAGCCGCGAATACGCACCATCAATTCGGCGCGACGCAGGGCGGGATTGGATACAGAGACTTCAGACAAGGCCTCAAGCGTAAATTCTTGCCCCAGCTCATTGATGGCAATCATGGTTTGCAACATGGCAAGATTGCGACGCTTTTGAGACAGGCGGCGGAAAACCGCTTCATCAGAGGCATAAAGCCCTGTTTTGCGGGATACAAAGCCGGCCTCGCGGCGGTAGCGTTCGGCAGCGCGCGCGAAAATGCGGCGAAGCTGGCGACGCCAGAATTTAGGGGCTTTCAGGCGGGCTTCTATGGCTTCGGGAATTTTGTCCTTGAATACTTTTTTTGTATCGATGCCGTATTCGGAAGCGGCATAGTGGATCAGACCGGCGAGACTCCAGCCGATACGTTTTTTAAAATAGATGTCCTTGGCTGCGTTATCAGCAAGGACGCGGATGTCGTCGTCCGAAGCGTCCAAACCTGCCGAACGGACGGCAGGCGGCAGAATGGTCAGATTGTCGAGCAGGGTTTTCAGACCGTCTTCGGCGCGGACACGCGCAGCGGCGGGCTGAATGCCACCGTCCAATTGACGGACGACTAAATCGGTAAAGAACGAACGCGCTTTTGACGCCTCGGCAGGTTTCAGGCTTTCAAATCCTTCGCGCAACACAGGCGGAATCAGCAAAAAGGCTTTGGCGGCGTAGTCTTGCTGCGCCGCCTTTGCATTTGCCGTTTGAATTGATATGCCCATGATTTTTCCTAAGTGAAAAGGTCGTCTGAAATACCCGTCTGTCCGGGTGGTAACAAGAAATACTGCTTAAAATTATTCGCTCTCTGCCGGAGGAGGGGTTAAAGCGGTTATCGTCCCGATTGATTGAGTTCGCTTTGGACAAGGGCGCGGATTTAGTGAAATTGCTTGATATATCCGGCGGCCTCTAATCGTTGCCAGGTGGCGAAATCGGATGCTTCCGACTTCGCCCAACTCAATATCAAATTCTTCGATCATACGGTCTGAAACTTCAGGCTCGGATACCATCAGTCGATTATCGGTATCGCACCATATGTACTGGTCAGTTTCATATATCGGCATGGTTTCGTCTCAATAATTAAAATAATCTTGGATTCTTTCTTCGATTTCCGCGTCCAGCTTTTTCTGCTCGATTTTGTAGTCCACATAGAGCCAAGCAGCGAGAGCGGCGGCAAAAACAATGCCGATGATTGCGAAGATACTCATTGCCCCATCTCATGCGGGATTTCAGCGTCTCCGCCCATATGGTCGAAGGTTGGCGATTCGTAAACGCAGACAGGGTCAGTTGCAGGCAGCGTTTGCGGCTGTTCCGCTATGTTTCCGTGGGTCGAACCAAGCATAAAATAAGATGCGGCGAGCATTAGGGCGAGGATGATGTAGCGGATTTTGATTTTCATGATGTTTCCTTGTTTGGTCGGGTTCAGGCAGCTTTAAGGTCGTCTGAAACTGGGTTTACTTTCATTTTTCTGCCGGCATATACCGCGCGGGCTATTTTTTCGTCTATGCCTTCAAGCTGTCGGGCGGCTTCGGAAAGCTGGAGAACAGGCAAGCCCAAGCTGTACACTACGTTTTGCTGATTCAGCATATTGCCCAGTCGGGCGATTTCCTTTATCAACTTCTGACTGTCCTCCAGAGCTTTGCTTTGCTCCGGCGTAACCAGCCAACTTCTGACGACTTCCGTATCGTTGTAAGCCGCCAAAGGTTGACGGCCTGTATTTCGTTCTAAGAGCGCGTCGCGCTCCAAGCCGTTCATGATTTTTGCGTTTTTGGTTTTACTGCTTGCCAACGTTTCGCCGATATTTCGAATTGCATCAGCATGAGCTTTAGTCTTGAAAAGACGCGACTGCCGCCCTGAGAATCCCCATTTCTGGACGATTTCGCCGTTCATTTTGCTTTCCCTTTACAACAAATTTTTCTGACTGCTGCCGCCGTGTTGTTCGATGATTTCGTCTGCCGTCATCTGCGGCGGCACCAAGGCAGGGTTTTGATGCAGCGGGCTGGGTGGGGAAATGGTTTTGATGACTTCCGTTGATGCTACGCCCGACCAACCGCACGAAGCATTCAGGCATTGAATTGAGCTATAACGGAGGCGGTCTGTCATCTTCCGACTTGCCGTAACCTTGCAGCGGCTGCCGCAGCAAGGGCAGGTAATCTGTACCCGCATATTTCCGTATTCCGCCTTACTGATGTTGCGCTGCGCCATTTTCATTTCTCCGTTTCAGGTCTGCCGATGCGTCTTCAAAGGCACGCAGATATATTTCCGCATATTCCAAGGCAGCTTCGGCGGCAAATTCGCTCAATGACTTATTTGCAGCGCAGGCCGCAGATTCCATCAAGTCAAGCTCTTCGCCGAAAAATTTGACCTCGACGGCGGCTGTGGCTAATTCTTCCGGCGCGCTTGTTTTGGGGCAGGGTTCGGCGTGGACGTGTTGTTTGAGAGACAGTCTGCCTTCGATTTTGTGAATACAGTTTTGGCACATGACGTTTCCTTTTTTGGTTGATGCCGACTGTCCGGCGGGTCAAGCGTCTTTCCGCTTTGTCATCGCTCCGTTACAATGTCATTTCCAGTAACCATCAACGGAGTAATTAAAATGGAACTTTCCGAATTTGAAGTTTTTCAACTCGCAGCTACCTTGACTGCTCCTCATGCCAACCGATATATAACTGACGACGAATATGTCAAACATATGTTTGCGATAGCGGCACGCATCAAACAGGAGATCAATTCCCGTCGCCCTCAAAGAGGCGTTGAACTTGACTAGAGTTAGTCCAAATCCTTCAACTTCGTTTCAAGTTGTCGGCGTTTTGGTTTTTCCTCCTTTGGAATCCGACCGAATCGCCGACGATTCAGCCGTTTCAATTCCTTCATGATGACTCGGTTCACAGCTTCGATACCGCCGTATTCCGCCGCATTTGCCGCCATCTCCTCACCCGCGATGCGGACTTGTTCTTTCAGCAGCTCCCAATCAGAGACGGTCAAGATTCCATGCTTGAGCGCGCGTTTTTGCCATTTACTCAATTTCTTCATTTCATATTCCTTATTTAGTTTGGCTTTGCTGGTTTACTGCTGCCAATTCCTCAATAGTCATTGATTTGCCGATTTCGGCAATCATCTTCAATGTCTTTTCCATCTGCCCGCCTCGTGCGGGTTTTTTCATTTCTTTCATTTTTCTGCTCCTTGGTTGGGGTTGATGCCGTCTGAAATTTGTTTGTACTGCACTGGAAACTTTGCTTTTAGAAAATTCATTTGCGCCTTTGGAATACCATTTTTCTGCCACTGAGAAACTGCTCCTCTTGTGATTCCGCAAATATTTGCAACCACCGAAACGCCTCCCAATTCTTTAATGAATTTGACTTGTTGGTCTGTTGTCATTTTTTGTCCTTTTTTAAAGTTTAGTGAACTATACAATCCTAAACTTGTCTAGTCAAGCATACTAAACAATTAATAGTTTAGAATTCTAAATAAACATTGTTTTTACTAAGTATTTTTTAGCTGGGATTTTTAGCGATGGACTTGAAAGGCAGACTTCAAGAATTGATGGATGAATATGGGCTAATTACCCAACAGGACTTAGCAGACTTCGCAGGAGTCTCAAAAGGTCTTGTTGGACAGTGGTTCAATGGCCAAACTGGCTTAGGCAAAAAACCACTCTTAGCATTTGAGAAAAAGACAAACTTTTCTACACGATGGCTTGCAGACGGTTTAGGTGATAAGTACAGAAAAGACTCAGGAATGTATAGAGAGGTTAATTTTTCAGACGACCTTACAGATGACCACATTCGTTTTGAGCGGCTGGACGTGGTTGCCGCGCTTGGAGACGGCTACATCAACAACGAAGCAGTGGAGGTGGTCGATTTCGTCCATGTCGATAAAGCGTGGGCGCGTGAAAAACTCGGCGGCAACCTCTCCCGTATCCAAGTCATCACGGCACGCGGCGATTCCATGCAAGGTACCATCGAGGACGGAGACGTGTTGTTTGTCGATACCTCCGTCCACTCATTCGAAGGAGAGGGTATTTACCTCCTATCCTTCGCAGACGGCCTAAAAGCCAAACGCCTGCAAGCCTCCGTCGGCGGCGGCCTGCTCGTCATCAGCGACAACCCGTTATACAGAACGGAAACCATCGAAGGCAATGGACTGGAAAAATTAACCATCTGCGGCAAAGTGCGCGGCGCATGGCATTTGTCGGGATTTTGATTTGAATTTTGAGAAGCAGCTCAATTCACGGTAAGTTTTGGAAGGTGCGACCGTAGGATTTTTTGGATATTTAGTGATTTTGTTTATTAGGGAAGTGCAATATGGGAAAACAAAGTGGTCAACAGGCTGACAGGCAAGACAGTGTGAAATTGGACTTGCAAGAACTGCATTCATGGCAAATTAAATTAAAGCAGACCGTGCAGGAAAATATCGATGCCGTGCTGGCACTGCTGGCATTGGTCGATATTGAACCGGTAACGTGGACGCGGACTTTGAGATACAACCAAATTATTAAATCCGCGCTCGCCCTGAATGGGATTGATTTGTCAGTAACAGATGACGAAGAGGCAGAAGCAGGAGCTGAATCAGACAAAAATAAAGGCGAATCCCAAACCGCCGCAGACAAACCTGAAAAGGTGTTGTTCAAATTTGGGCGGAAATTTTTGGGCGGTTTAATTCGGAAAGATTTTAAAGAGTCTCTCGCAGCCGCCCGAAACCTCGATCTTGAACGCCGCCTCCATTGGGCAGCCTGTTCGGGCGCGATATTAGTCTACGGGCGGAACGACACGGCCAAACAGAAACTGACACCGTCTGAATTATCTCTCCACGACATGATTAAAAAAGAATGGCTTTACGATGAAAGATAAACCTGTGCTGCTGCCTGTCGGCGGTAGTTTTGAAATTGAATATGTCAATGCTGAAGGAATCGGAAGCAGACGGGTTATCGATGTCCGCAAGTTTGTTGCCAATCTTTCAGACGGTTATGTGCAGGCGTTTTGCCACGTGCGGAAAATGGTCAGGACGTTTAAATATCAGTCAATTATGGGACTGGTGGATTTGGAAACCGGCGAAGTGGTCGAACCTTCGCTTTTCAGACGGCGTTTGCAGGAACGGTAAGAAGAGGCTCCCGAACGGCAGATGGATTTTTTTATTCGGGAGATGAGGCCGATTTTGGATGTGTTGGTCTATATCGCCTATTGCGATGGGAGATATGCGCCGTCTGAACAGCGGTATATTGCACAATGGCTGACGGACAAATCGGAAATGGGCGATGATTTCCTCGCTTATTCGCTTGGCGTCATGAAGTCTTGGCCCATTCCGGATTCTATGGATTTTTCTTTTGCCGTCCGTGCTATTAATCAGCGTTTCCCCGATTGGAGGGAGGCAGTTTTGGAATATGCCGGCGGTGTTGCCAAGGCGGACAGAAAGGTAACTGCGGAGGAAACGGATCATTTGGCAAAATTGGAAAGGTTGTTTGGGGTAGTGGCATGAACATCAACAACAACCCGCTATACCGCACCGAAACCATCGAAAACGACAAACTGGAAAAACTAACCATCTGCGGCAAAGTCCGCGGCGCATGGCATTTGTCGGGATTTTGATTTGAATTTTGTGTTCACGGTAAGTTTTGGAAGGTGCGACCGTAGGATTTTTGGGGTATTTATTATTTGGTAATGGTAAAAAACAATTGTAATTAACTTAAAAGTTAACTATTATGGCGGAATTGATTTATAAGGGTTCGGTGTACGGCTGCGTCCTGTCTGACGAAGCTGTCGAACAAATCGGATTCGACGGGGAAAACCTGCCGGAGCGTATTTGCGATGAAGACTCGGAAGAGCTTTGGGTTCGCATCATCCGTTATTGCGATGGTGTGCCTCTAAAAGAGCCTTTTGAGCTCAACTGCGAAGGACTCCCTTTTTGGGCAGTCAAAACCGCCCGACCCGAAAGCCTGCGGGCTTATTTTTGGCATGACGGAAACAATATGGTCATCAGCCATTTCATCAAGAAAACCACTCAAAAACTCACCCGTGAAGACCATCTTAAAATGCGCTTGATTATGGATTCTTACAATCGTAATGGAGGCTTTTGATATGAATATGCCGATACTCAATAAATTGCTCGGACGTTTCGACTTCCGCAAAAAACATAACCGTACCGACTTGAATATCCAAGCTGTTGACCAGCTGCGCGAAGCTCTGGAAAGCAAAGGAATCAGACAGAAAGATATTGCGGACAAGCTAGGTATTTCTCCCGCTGCTGTATCTAAAACGCTGTCAATGTCTGACAAGAATCTCGAATTGAACACCATCGCGGATTTTGCGACGGCTATGGATATGCGCTTTTCTCTGATCCTTGAACTTGATCCGCATTGCTCCGCTACACCTGCCGCTATCAAAAAAGAGTTTATCAGTTACCGTGAAACAAGAGTGCTTTTTAATACTGTCCTAGATGGTGTCAATGATTTACCCAAATTCGGTGAGTTTAGGGAAATTTCAGTCTCTTTAGAAGCGGAGGGTGTATGAAAATCGTTCTAACCGACATCACGCCGCTGAATCTGAAAATTGATGCTGACGGTTTGCGTTCTGTCCCTGATGCGCCAGCTTTTGATATTGAAGAACGCCTTGAACTTCAGGCAGACGGTTTCAGGGTGGCAGTCAATGCACCGGCCATCGAAGTCAGATGCTTGGCGGTCTATCAATATCTGCTCAAATATGATGAAGTCAGACGACCTTTAATTGATATTAATATGTCTTACCTGGCGGCTTTTGATGTGATTTCCGATCCCCCTGTGGATTTGATTGAAATGGGAAGCAATCCGGAAAAAATGCGGATTTTGCTCGACTTTACCGAACAAGCCGTCCGTTTCAAAATCAGCACTATCCTGAATCAGTTCGGCATCCGCACCCGCTATCCTTTGGCGGCTTTCGAGGTCAATTTATAGTTTCATTCCTAAAACAACAAAAGGTCGTCTGAAATGTTTCAGACGACCTTTCTGATAAGGGTGTACGTTTTAATTTGGGATTTGTCGGGATTTTAGGGGAAGGGGATTTTTTTAGATGGATATGAGATTATGTTTTTGATTTCGTTTGTTATGGCGGCAGCTCATGGCGGCTATCGTGCGACGGACAGATACACAGGTTGGAGGGTGTTTGAATGACGGGATTCTTGACCATACGAGCGCCATCCCTGCTTTGTCTATACGTTAATGCTGCTGAAACTGCTTCTTTTTTCAGACAGCTTTACACGCCTGCAGATGTTCTGACTATCGATTTTTCTGACACGGAAAATATTACCGCCGCCGCTGCTTTAGCTTTGTTTGCCCATGTTAATATGATTCAGAGAAGCAAGGAAAATAACGGATGTTTTAATTTTTTGTGTAAAAAATCTCCGATTTACCGCAAATTTTTCATCAAAACTGGGCTTCTTTCTGCACTAAAGGCGGGTAATAATTTTGTAAATGACAGCCGTCTTTTTAGATTTGGCTGCTCCGACAACTATATCGGCTTGAGACGTGAAATCTTGGACAAAATGACGGAGGAAGAACGCAAACTGATTAAGATAATTCCTGAACGTGCGGAAATGTTGCAGAATTTCTTTTCTTATTCAAGAACGGCATTCAACGAAATTTTACTTAACGTGAAAAATCACGCCTACCCGACATCTCCGGGTAGCAATGGCCGCAATGGCAGCTTCAACCATTATGCAGACAAAGCATGGTGGCAGATGTTTTGGCTTGTGCAATCTCCAGACGGCATCTTTTTGAATGTATTGGTTTATGATTTGGGCGTCGGAATACCTAGCTCCTTATCCCGTCACACAGAAGGCTATTCCAATTTATTTTCAGTTGACCAGATCAAAGACGAAAGCTATTTTATGGATGACGCTCTTAAGGAAGGTGTTTCCCGATTTCGCGGTGGCGGGCGTGGCAACGGCTTGCATAAACTTGTGGAAATCGTGAGCCATTTTGATGGATCCGCCTTTTTTATCTATTCCGGAAAGGGCTTGATTCGCGGCGGGAAAGACGATATTTCTTCTTCAGTAGCCACTACATCATTAAACGGTACTTTGGTAGAATGGACACTACGCCTATCCGATACACAGGAAATTTGAACATGGAAACAGTAATCGATATTTTAGATTTTTCAAACGACCCTTGGGGTCGAACCTATGAAGATAATCCGACCAGCAACGGTAATGCTTTCCGTACAGCCTTTCTCACCGATGCTTTTCGGAAGTACGACAAAGTTACCGTAGATTTTTCCAAATTACGCGACGTTCCCGATTCTGCTTTCTTGGGCGGTGCATTTGTCAATTTAGTCAAAGAAGACGGCTTCACCTATGAAGAGGTGCTGGATAAATTGGTCGTACTCCCTGATGACGGCTATTACCCGAAGTTGATCCGCCGCATTATCGAATTGGCGCGTGATGAAAACAAACGGCTTGGGCTGTCATCATGACATTTTTTGGCGTGAAACTTGATGACATCGAAAAGCTGTTTAACATCGGTTTTGCCATTTTCGGATTCCTTGTTTCTCAGCTATATAATCGATTCAGACGTGAAAAAGAAAAACAAGAAGAGGAACAGGAAAAAAGGAAACAGAAAAAACAACTTGCTATAGATGAAATTGAAACCCGTCTGAAAGAGTGTCTTTCTGTATCCATTATGGCGGAAAAACTGATATTGATGAAATTTTTATCCCAACGTATCCGTGACAACGTAAATCAAATATATAAGGATTTTGGTATTTCTACATCAAACGAGTTCAGTGATGCTTGGATAGATTTTCATATCGTGGCAACTGATAACCAAAAGTTTGATGTGGAAAAACTACAAACCGCGGCGTCAAATTTAATGAAATTAATCATTAGAGATTTGTCAAAAGTTTGACGCGAACACGTTAATAAACAGTTTGAAGGTCGTCTGAATTTTTCAGACGGCCTTTCTGATAAGGGTGTACGTTTTAATTTGGTATTTGTCGGCATTTTGAGACAAGTGGCAGGGTGGCCGCTTGCGGAATATAACTAAAAAGATATATTATGCAACTTATTGTTCACGATCATGCGGAAGCGGATTTAGAACGCCTTTTCGAGAGTAAGGAGGAGGCGGTCGGTTATATCGATAGTGTGATTGCGCTTATCGATGATACGCCTGCGCTTTTTGACAAACTCTTTTCTGAAAAAAACTGTCGCGATTACGATCAGCCCATCGGCCTTTTGGGTATGGAATGCAAACGGGTGGCTGTGTTGTGGCGGGCAGATATACGCGTGATGCGGCTACGGCTTGATGAGGAATCTGCGCTTTCGCTGCGTATTTTGTACTGCGTTCGAAATGAGATGCAGCCGAACCGGACGTTTATCCGGAAAATCTATATTTTGGCGGTTGCCGACAAATCCGAGGGCTTCGATTATCAGCCCGATCATCCGATTATGCGGAGAATCCAAAATGACTATGCAAAAATCGAATATTGAAAATTGGACTGCCTTCGGGGCGGTCTGTCTGTTTACGGCTTCAGCGGTGTCTTTGTCTGTGCCTGCCGCTGCTGCGACTGTCAGAGCTTCTGCGGTATTTGTTGCAGGCGGCCAAGTTTTGCCGCTTTCTGATGCTTCAGACGCTTGCTGCTATGTGGAACGTGTTCGCAAAAATCCTCGCCGTGCGGCGGCGATGGATAGAGCCGCTAAAAAGCTGGCAGCAAGACTTGATGCGGATACTTCGGGGGCAACGTTTGCATCATTGCGTCTGAAACATGGTTTGACGCAATCTTCGCTTGCTGAAAAAACTGGTCTGAAACAGTCTTATCTTTCGCGCATTGAAAACAACCGCTGTACTTTGAGTAATGAAACAGTCGATAAGCTGGCAACGGTTTTCGGTATCGGCCCTCTTGATGTACGGGCGGCTTTTGACCGTCAATGGGATTTTGTGGAAGGACTCAAATCATGATGCCTGTATCGCTGCATATTCAATATTGCGATAGTATTATCCGCCATGCGGACGATTTCCGTTACAGTCTGATTGGCATTTATCCGGGGGTCTGCCCGCTACCGTCGCGTGATTTTGTATTGGCTCAATTAAATCTTTCTCTGAATTTCGAGATTCCGACTTCTAGAAAGGATTTGAGTTTTGCGCCTTTGCGCTTGGAGATTCTTAGGAATGCCGATGTTTTGTCAGTATTCGAAATGCCACCTGTCGATAATGCTCCTGTAGTATCGGAAAATCCTGAAGTATTCAGTGGGCTGGTGCATCATAGTTTGGATCATCTTCCTGTATCGATCGGAGATAAAATTTATGCGCGACTTGTAGTAGGGGATGTTGTGGCAACTGGAAACTCCCTTAAGTTTATCGCTATGTAAGCTGAAATTTTAAAAGGCCGTCTGAATTTTTTCAGACGGCCTTTTGTTTTGGTCAGGATTTTGAAAATGCTGCGGCAAAGTTTGGGCTGACTTCGCCTTCGTAGAGGACAATCGGTACGTCGATCAGGCTTTGTAGCTTGACGGCGGTCGTCAGTCCGTTGCTGTCGAGGGTGTGGACGGTTTCCTTGCCCACCCATTTCTCTGCGTCGATTTCGGGCTTGAATCCTTGCAGGGTTACGGGGCTTTCGGGGGCGACGTCGGGGCGGCCGATGGCTAGGGAAATGTCGAATTCCATTGCGCCGCGTTTTAGTTTTTTGTACGCGGCGCGTGCGCCGGTGGCGGCGGTTTTGGGGCTTTGGTAGGTATGGCGCAGGGTTTTGATTTTTTTGCCGGCAGTATCCACCTGTTTGATTTCGGTTACTTCTTTGGTGGTGGTTTTGTGGGTTTTGCCGTCTTTGCGCTTGGTCTTGTATTTTTTGGTGGTGGTGACGGTTTTTTTGACGGGGTCGTAGTTGTCTTCGGTAATGACGACTTCGTGCTTTTTACCTGTCTGTTTGTCGATGTAGTAGGCGCGGACGGCGTTGTAGCTTTCGGTATTGCTGTATCTGAATGCATATTGGTCGCCACTGTTGCGGGTAATCCTGATTGTGGGCAACGGCTGCCCGCCGGCGGTTGTGGCTTCGCCTGATGAAACAAACAGGAGGCGGCCGTGTTTGACTGTTGCAATGGCGTCGTAGCGCTCGGCAAGGCGTGATAAGAAGGCAGCGTCGGATTCGTTGCTTTGGTCAATGTGGTCGATTTTTTCGTCTTGGTAGGCTTTGCCGATGATTGGTGTGTAGCCGTTGGCGGCGGCAATGGATTCGATGATTTCTTTCAGGCTGGTTTTGTGCCAGCTTTTTTCTTTTGCTTCGGAAAATCGGTCGGATGTGTCGGCGGATTGGGCGGTGATGTGCAGGGTGTCGGGTGCGCCGCTCCAGCTTACTTCGGTTATTTTGTAGCTGCCTTTATCGACAATGCCTGTTTCGATGTAGCCCAGGGCGATGGTTATCTCGGCAGACTTCGGGGGCAGGGCGAGCTTGCCGTCGTGGTCGGACAGGCTGACGGTCAGCTCGTCCGCCTCGAAGCCGCTTTTGTCGGTCAGGCTGATGGAGATGATGCGAGAGAGGGCGTCGGTATTGAACGGCTTACCGTTTATGGACAGCTTGGCGACTGGGGTTAGATGGTTGCCGCCGGTGTCGGTAATGGCGTTGAAGATTTTGACGGCTTGGTCTTTGATTTGGGTAAGTGCGGTCATGTCAGATTCCTGCAATGCTGCGGGCGATGGATACGCCAAGCTGAAGGGCTTTGCCTTTTAGTCCCAGCGGGCTGTCGGATACTTTTTTTAATTCTATGCTGAAGCTGATGGAACGGGCTTTGCCATCGTGCATGAGTTGGCTTCTGTCTTCTTTGATGGATGTGATGACGTATGCGCCCATTATTTGACCTGTGCCGAGGATGAGGTTGTATGGTTTTCCACGCTCTGCCATGAGGTGGAGCATGGACAGGGAAGTGTCTCCTCCTGTGATTTCCGGCCTCATTTCAGCTGACAGGGTCAGGGTGTCACTTTCCGGCCCTAGGTATTGGGTGGGATTAATACCGCCGCCGACGGTGGATTGATTCGGGTGTTTCCAGCCGCTTTGGCGGTTGATGGTTTGAAAAGGGATGGTGCGGATGAGAAAGGGGAAGAATCCTAATGTGGCAAGCATGGTAGTGTCCTTTTTTGGTGTCAGTCATCTGAAAATGCGCTACGGGCACGACGTGCGGCTTGGTCTGCAATCTGCTTAATCTGACGGGCAACTTCGCGGGCGATGTCGGCAGGGCTTTGGCTGCCGCCGTTGATGGTAATGTTGACGGTCATACCACCTGCGTTTGTGTGATTGAACCCTGCCGATACGGGAACTGCTCCGACAAGGGAAGGGCGCGGTTCTTCAGCTGCGGCGGGGATAATGCTCTGCAATGCGCCCAAGCCTGCTTTGCGGATTTTTTCCAGAACACGCCATCCTCCGAAGCGGGCTACATCCTGTTGATTGAAGACAACCTCGCCTTTATGCACGATACCGGCCGCTTGGTTGACACCGCCCACCCCTGTGTAACCACCTGTAGAATATCCTTTGTTGGGAATGTATGCGCCTACGCCATAACCGGCTGCGCTGCCTCCCGGCGCGGTCGGTTTGGTGGAAAAGGCTTTTTTCATCCATTCCCATGCGCTAGTAGCGACGGTTTTGAGGATTTGGAAGTTTTTGATGAGGATACCGATTGGGCCTAGTGCGGCGGAGAGGGCTTAGGATATGGGGTTGTTGCCGCTGAATGTTTTTTTTATCCATCCCCAGCCTGTGATGAGGGCGTTTTTGATGCGGTCCCAGTGTGTGGCCAGTGCAACGATTGCGCCAATCGGTCCGGTCAGTGCGTATAGGATGGGGTTTTGGGCGAATGTTTTTTTAATCCATTCCCAGCCTCTGATGAAGGCGGCAGTCAATGTATCCCAATTGGTGTAAACGAGATAGATGATGCCGATTATGGCAGTCAGCGCAAGGCCTATGGGATTTAATGTCATGAAACGTAGGGCAATGCCTAATACTTTAAGAATACTCATGCCGAATCCGCCAAAGGCAATGCGGGCGGCGGCAAAGGGGACGGCAACTGCGGCAATAACTGCGGCCAGCCCTGCTAAGGCGGTCATTGCTGCGGTTGCATAAAATGCGATTTTTCCAAGTTTGGCGGCGGCCTCTGGATTTTTTGCCGACCATTCGTTGAACTTATCCAATAAGCCTGAAATGACATTCATGCCGTATTCTAAGCCTGAAAACATACTGCGCCCAAAGCCTGATTCGGTATTGAAGAGCTTATTTTTGAACATCTGCCATTTGGACGACATGGCGTTGACACGAATTTCGAACTCTTTGTCGAGGCTGCCTAATGCGTCCGGAGAGGTGGCAAGGCGGATTTGCTCGCGCCAAAGCTCTGTATTAGCGATAAGTTGGGCAAATACGCGGTTATATTCGCCGCCTGCCAAGCCTTTGAGAATGCCTGCTTGTTGCTCTTTCGGCATTTGTTGGACGGCGGCAATGATTTTTTCAAGCGTACCTTGCGCGTCTTCGACCATGCCTTTTTGAACGGATTTTGCGTCTATACCTATGCTTTTCAGGGCTTCCCGTACGGGTTTCATATCAGGTGCGGTACCCAGCCTTGTCATGAGGCTGCCGACCGCTTTGGCAGAGGTGGAAGCATCTACACCTGCGGACATAAGGGCGGAGCCTAGAGCCGCTACATGCTTCTCGTTCATTTTCGCCAAACCCATGCTGCCTGATACTTCGTTCATGTAGCTGATGAGCTGGTCGCCTGCAACCAGTGCGTTGTCATCAAGGTAGTTCATGACGTTGACTAGTTCAGAAGCGGCTTCTTTGGATAATTTGAAGTTTTGGCGAATGCGCCCCAGCTCTTCTGCAAGCGCACCCGGGTCTGCTGCTTCAAAGGCATTTGCAGCTTTGACGGCTTCGGTAACGTAGGCTGCAAGCTCTTGGCGTGGGATATTCATCTTCGCGCCGGCAGTCATCATATTCATGATCTCAACCGTTGCCATGGGCAATTCACCGCTTAGTTTTTGGACTTCGGCGCGGATTTTAGCGATTTCGGCGTGGTTTAGGCTGCCGTCTGTATTTTTGAGGATGCCGACTTGGCGGATCAGTCCCTGCATTGCATCTTCTTCGGACATGGCTGTATTGATGGCATGCCCTGCACCTTGCCTCATGGTGGCAGCCTTGCTACTTGTCCATGATGAGACACCCGATGCAATACCTGCGATGGCGGCGGCCTTGATTCGACTCTGTTGTCGTTTTTCCAGCTTTTCTAAGGCGGTGGACTGCTTTTCGATTTGGGCAGTAGTCTTCTGCATTCGGGCGGCAATCTCTGCCTGCTCTTTTTCAAGGTTTTGTCCGGATACGCCAACTTTTTCCATGTGGTCTTTGTAGCGTTTTAGCTGCGCGGATTGTTTTTCGTATTCGTTATTCAGCCTTTCGCCTTCACGGGTCAGCTTTTTGAGTTCTGCTGCCTGTTTTTTTGTGGCAACGCCCGTTTTGTCGATTTCGGAAGTAAGACGGCTTGTGGCGGCAGAATTACGGATGATTTGCTCATTCAGACGGTTGAAATATTGTTCTGCCTTGCCGATTTTTACCAGTGCGGTTTGGGCGCGCTCGAGATCGCGCATTTCTTTTTTGTTTTTCGCCAATTCGCCCGACAGCCCGCTACTACTTTTTTTAATTCTGTCAAACGTTTTGCTTGCTTTGTCGGCGGCTTTGAGGATAATATTAATTGTCTTGTCTGTCATGGCTCGAGCTTTAAGATGAAACGTAAAATGAAAAATCAAATCTTGGCGGATTCGGTTTTGAATGCAGTCGATTCTGTCATTTGGTGGTATGGCGCATTATTTTGGCTTTTTGTTGCCGTCATTGCCCTTATGGTATGGATGCTTCCTTGATTATTTTGTCGATTGAAAAGGTCGTCTGAATTGATTTCAGACGACCTTTTTTATTGTCCGTCTCCTTGGCGTGCGCGTTGGATTTCGGCGGCTTTGGCAGCCCAGCGGTTAAGGGTAAAAAGATTTAGTCCTGCGAACCAGCCGATACCTCCTTTGAAAGTAATGGTGCAGAGGGCAAGGGCGTCGTCTATTGGGTAAAACGCAGTAACGTCTTCATCTTCTTCAGCCTGCCAGATGTCTGGCGCTGCTTTTATAAGGTCGGCGAACTGGCCGGCTCGGTATCGGAAGCATGGGTATAGCCCAAATCGGCAAAGGCTTCCTGAATCTCTGCTTTCGCCGAAGGTGCGGCTGAAAAAAAATCAATAGCGGCATTGAGGGCTTGTACATCTGCCATACCTAATACGCCATATTGTGCCATGCCGATTTTTGGGGTGCTGATTTTTGAGAGGAGCTTTTGAACAGTTTCGGTGTGTTTGATTTTGATGAGGTCTTGTCCCATGCCTGCCATGTCTTTGGCCAGCGGTTCGCGCAGAGTGTAGGCTTTGCCGTCGGTCAGGGTTACGGTCAGGGTATCGTCGGGGTTGATTTTGATTTTTGGTTCTTGCATTTACTTGTTCCTGTTGTATGTGTTTAGAGGCCTAATGCGGCGCGAATGCCGGCACGAACGTCTTTGCCGCCGATGATGAGTTTGTTCGCCATGAGGTCTGCTTCAAAAACGACTTCTCCATCGACGGTTTCTTTCCAGTAGGTTAGGGCATATTTGAATGTCTGCTCTCCACCTTCGGCCGCTTTGTCTTCGCTGCGTGTGGTTTCGATAATTCGGCCACGCGCTTCGCCGACCAGTGTTTGGTAGGTTTCTTCGTCTTCTTTGTGCAATGCGCCTTGATAGCGTAAGAGGTTGCCATTAATTTTGTGGCTGATGGATTTGAACAGCTCAAGATCGAAACCTTTGCTGGTCAGCTCCAGCTCTAATTTTTCGATGCCATGAATGACGGTAAATTCGCCCATACCGCCGCCCGGGGTATAGTCTTCGGTTTTGAATTTGATGTCTGGGCGTTTGACGGTCATGAGGACGCCGTCTTTGTTGAGTCCATCGGTAAAGACGTTAAAACTTTTCAAGATGCGTGGCAGCTGCATTGGGGTGTCCTTTATTACTTGTGTTTGGGTACCTATCCCTAACCCCTCTCTGTTGGGAGAGGGGAATTATTGGGAGGCAAGGTAGTTTAGACGGTGGTAGGTTTGAGGTTAGATGCGAATTCGATAACTCGGTCGGTCAGGTTGACGATAAAGCGGTCTGATACATGTTGGTTGAGTTCGATATTCTCTAAAGGCGGGGCTACGGTAAATTCGTAGTCGAAGGCAAAGATACCGCCGGCTACGCGTTCTTTTTCGATTTTTTTGGGGTCGATGAAGACTTGCGCGCCCAATAACCAGCCTTGATAGACTTTTTCGGCGAGCTTGGCATTGATGCTGTTGATGATGTCAATCATAAGGCTCGGGTGCATTGGTTTGTCCATTGCCCAGAGAAAGCTTTCGGCGATGGTCTCTTTAATTACGGAAGAGACACGGACTGTCGGTTCGAATGCCCAGGCAGGATCTGCAGAACATGTGCGGTTGCCTCAAACGCGGAAGCCGTTTTCACGGATGAGGGTGGTAATGTTGAGGTTGTTGATGGTATTGGCGTCGCTGTTGATGTCCAGAAGTCCGAAGCTGCGTGGGTATTTAAGGGCGGATACGCCTTGAATTTCGGTATTTGAAATGGATTTGTGCGGACCGATTTTTTGGTCAAGCATGGCGCGTGCGCCGAGGATACGGGCAACGGTAGCGGCAGTTTCTTGGGTTTTGGAAGCGCCGAAGGTCATGAATTCGTTGTCAATCAGCATGAGGTTTTTTTGCCCAAATCCGTTCTTATATTGGGTCAGGGCGGTAATATTTTCTGCGCCGCCGGCGGATGCATATACGAAGCCTTCAAGAGCGTTAGCGGTTACAACCAGCTCGGCGGTTACGTCAGCGTCGTCAAGTTCGGGCGCACCGATGATTTTTGGTTTGTAACCGGTATGTGCGGGAGCTTTCGCCAGGGCTTTGATACCTGCGATAACGTTTGCTTTCTGCTCCGGTGCTTTGGTTGAGCCGGGAACGCGGACTACAACGATTTGGGCATCTGCCTGATCTGCAATTGCGTCTAGGGATTTTGCCAAGGTTCCTTTGCTGCCTGCTTTATCAATCAGGGCAGAGACGGATGTTGAAAATATGGGTTTGGTAGCGGGAAAGACTGTGTCATCAGCGTCGTCTGCGGTGGCAACGATGCCGATAATGTTGGTGGCGATGTCGGAAATATGGCGCGCGCCGTGTGTGAATTCGTTGGCTGTTACGCCGTGCATGCGTTTTGCGGTCATGTGGCTGTCCGTTTCTTTGGGAATGGTCTGATTGTTGCTTTGCTTTTTATCGGTGGCAAGCGGTGGAGGTTTTGAGTGGGATTTTCAGGCCGTCTGAAGTTTTCAGACGGCCTTATATATTGCACTCCGTTAAGGGAGTGTAAATTACAAACCAAACCCCTTGACAAGTTCCGATTAACCGACTTTTCAAGGGGTCTGAAATGTCAACATTTGCCTACTACACAATTACACCGCAACCCGAAAAAAATCCCGTTGCCTACATCTTCCGCCTGTTTTCCGAGACCTGCGGAACCATCGATTGCTTGGAAACCAAAGCTTTTCCTATCCGCAATCCCAACAATCCCCAAATCACTTACGGCGAAGCCGATTTATACGGTCAATTAAGCGTATCCGCACTGATGGCGGAGGTGCAATCATGAATCGTTCAGCTTCTCGCAGCGCGGAACGCGCTGTTCCTTGTCTTAATAGTAACAACTGCATTGAGACCGCAAACAGCGGCGAAATCAAGCAGTTGCCAAGTCAGTATGAAAACCGTAAAGCGGACACGCTGAACGAGTTTTCAACTTCTTACAAAAAATCCACTACCGCCCTAGAAATGAACGTCAAAGCGTTCATCGAAGCCTTTGGCCTGAACAAAGTCGGCTTTCTAACCCTGACTTTTGCCGATGACGTAACCGACCCGAAAGAAGCGCAACGTCGTTTCCATAGCTTAAGAACCAACTTTCTAAAACGCCATTTCCCCGAATACGTCTGCGTATACGAGCGCACGAAGAAAGGCCGTATCCATTTCCACTTAATCGTAAATACTCGTGTCGATATACGGCGCGGCCTGAATTTCCGCGAAATCGCCGCAGGCAGATACAGCTCGGCCAATCCCACATTGCGCCAACTGTGGGCATTGCTCCGCGAAAACGTCCACAAATACGGCTTTGGCCGTACTGAACTGTTGCCGGTCAAAACCAACAGCAAAGGCTTGGCGCGATACGTATCCAAATACATCAGCAAACACATCAACATCCGCCTGCCAGAAGACAAAGGTTATAGGCTCGTGCGTACCAGCATGGATAAAAAATCCGTTTGGAAAGTGGCAAACAGCAATTTTGCTTTTGTGTCCAAAGGTTCGAAAGAGTGGAGACGCAAGCTAAAAAAGTGGGTTGAGCAGGTAGAAAGCTATCTGAACCTCGTGGCCAAATGGAAACACCGCGCAGCCCTGCCCAGAATTACCCAAGACAATTACAACACCGTCTTAGCCTCTGTCCTAAGCCCGAAATGGGCATTTAAAAACCGAGAAACCATCATCAATATGTAGCGAAACCCGTAACCGTTGATTTTGGTTCGGGGGCGGGATGGGCGCGAAACCGCACTTACGAAGTAAGGCGAACGGCGCAAGCCGTGTGTGAGCGCCCCTCCCGTCCCGCCCCCGAACCGTTGAATACCAGTAACCCAGACCTTAAAGAAAGGAAAAAACATGACACAAGAAACAGAACGCCGACAAGGTATGTTTGTTATCGCCTCTTTTGATCGAATGTTCACACGTGAACGCAAAAACCAAGACGGCACATTCAGCAAGACTCACTATGTCGGTCTGATTATCCGTTCAGACACGGAAACCCGCCTTTGCGAAGTTCGCACAAAACACCCTGAAAAGTATGAAGGCTACAAGCCACAGCAAATCGTCTCCATGCAAGTGTTTCCTCGTGCATTTAAAGACAACATCTACTATTCTGACGAATCATAAACCAGTTTCAGGGGTTCGGCGGTGTCCCCTGAATTGACCCCGAAACACCGCCACAACCATTTTTTTAACTCCATAAAGGAAAATATCATGAGTATTAAAACCAAATTTCAAAAAGCAGCCGCATTTGTAACCGTTGCAGCATTGCCGGTATTGGCATTTGCTGACGATAACGGCATGGTCGATGCCGCCAAAACAGAATTGGCTTCATTGAAAACAGGCATTATTGCCGTCGGCGCGGTTGCCGTTGCTTTGGCCGTTGCCGCCGTTTCCATTAGTGTTATCAAATCCGCAGTGAAACGCTCTGCATAAGGTGCAACATGGGTTATCAGGTCGGCAGAATCTGTCATGAAACGGCAGAGCAGGCAACAAACGAAGTGATGACTCAAGTCGTACCGACCATAGACAAAGACGGGGTGTTGCATCACCCCGTTTTTAACGGACAGACTTGGACTTATAACGAACAGACCGTAAAACTTCAATTTCCGCAGTGCGATAGCATGAAATATTACCGTTTCGGCGAACAAATCGGCACACAGATAATGTTTGCAATGATTTCACTTTTTGCCGTTGTCGTTATTGTGAAACTGGTTTTATGGCAGAGAGAAAGAAATGAAGAATGACACCCGAATCAGCATTTTTATTGGGTATGGTAAAGCCCCTAACATTAGCCGTCTTTTTGTATGTCTTGGCTCGCTCTTGGTCGTAGAGCAGGCATGGGCAGAAGTGGGATTGCCGCCGCCGGCACAACATCAAAATGCAGGTTTCCCAAGTGACCAAGCCCTGCAACGTCGTGGCTACGATCCAAAAACAGGCGTTTGGAAAGTTGATGTACAGAACAACGGCAAACCGACAGTAACTAAAAATGGCGGAAATATTAATGGTAGCCAAGGCAAAACTGTAACGGTTACAGGCCGATATGGCGAAACTGGCACGATGAATACGACTGTGAATCAGAAAGTTGAGTCTGGTAAGCTCCAAAAGGCAGCTAATACAATTATGATAGGTAATGGCATTGCAAATGGATCTAATGCCGCCTCCAGTTATGCCGCTGAAGTCGGTCGAAATATCGCGCAAGGCAATTACGGAGCTGCTGCCAGTAATGCTTTACAGTCCGTATCTCGATTTATTGATGGTGTATTTGGTGGCCCTATAAGTGGTATTGTAGATTTAGGTAGTAGTTTTGGTGACGGTTATTTAGAGGGTAAATATCAAAATATTTATAAACAAGCAGAACAATCTCAACGCCAAGCAGAAGCCGAAGGCAACTATCAAAAAGCAGTAGCAAACGCAGCAGCTAAAAAAGCAGCAGAAGCAGCACAAAAAGCGCAACAACAAGACCAACAAAAGAAAGAAGAACAGAAGAAAGACGAAGAAGCAAAAAAGAATCGAATGATTAAATATCAATTGATAGTAAATATAAATGGCAGTTATCAAAATTATGTTTTCTATTCTAAATTTGGAATTAATTTAAATGGTTCAAAAAGTAATTCTTTGGACGTCTTTTCTGATAATCTAGGCCGTTTTTCTTCTCATGTTGATATTGACATTCCTAATTCATCACCATCAAGGATTACTGTTAGCACTCCATCAGATAAACGTGTCTATGTTTATTACAATACATATAAAGAAGGTACAGTTCCAGAATCAGAAAAAGAGAAGATTGCACAAAATCAAAGCCAAGTAAAACCTGAAGATTTCATGCTGACACAAAAAGAAATGTTAGACATTCTCAAGCGTATGCTTGAAAACAATCAGACAAACCATGCCGAGTTGATGAACCAACTGGCAAAAATGGGCGTTATGAATCAATCTGCCGAGCCAAGCACATTTAGCCCTGATACCGCACTTAGTGCGCCATATACCCCTGAAGGTAGTAGCACCCCTCAACAAACAAGATTCAAAATGAATCAAGATGGCACTGTAGGCGTTGATTATGTTCCGCGTCCAGATTTAAAGCCAAACAGTCCAGAAGCACCGAATAAGCCCGAAAAGACAACACCGAGCAGACAGGAGAGTCCAGACACGCCAAACGCACCAAATAGCCCGAATTCGCCAAATACACCGAATCAGCCGAACAATCCGACAGGGCAGCAAAATCAAAACGAAGAGAATCAGAAACAAGATTTTTGTAAGCAGAACCCGAATACTGCTCAATGTATTTTGGGAGGAAAGTCGGAAGATATTAAACTACCTGAACAGACCATAGACCTGAATTTCAAGCCTTTGGACGTGTTCCAGTCTGACGGGAAGTGTCCCGCTCCCCGCTCCGTAGATTTCGGTGCATTGGGACAGGTAGAGTTCAGCTATGACCCGTTGTGCGACTTGGCGCGCAAGCTGCGCCCCATCTTCATCGCAATATGCGTGCTGACATGTGCCTATTTTGTCTATGAATCCGTAAAGGAATTGTGAAATGAACTGGGCATCATTGATAACAGGCGTCCTCATGTCCGTAGCAGGGCGCATACTGACCGCCGTAGGTTTGAGTTTTATTTCAGTAACAGGACTGAATGCTTTGCAGGATTATTTCATTAACGAAATAAGCCGTAGTATCGGCGGTTTCCCCGACGAAGCCTTGCAAATACTGTATATAGCGGGATTCGGTGTCATTCTGAATTGGATATTTGGTGCGTTCAGCTTCGTAATATCCCTAAAAGGCTTTAAAAAACTGTCTACCATCATTCAGTCGAAATAGGAAGAAAACATGTTATATCTGTTAACAGGCGTACCGGGTTCGGGCAAAACCCTGAAAGTCGTTTCCATGCTTGCCAAGCAAAAAGACTTTATGAATCGTCCGCTTTATGTAGACGGCATTCTTGACCTGAAAATACCACATGAAGAAATACCAGAAGGAGAAAGCATTCAGACATGGCCGAAGTGGGCACCGCCGGGCGCGATTATCGTTGTTGACGAATGCCAACGCATATTCCGCCCACGTCCTAGCGGTTCGAAAGTACCTGACTACGTCGCCGAACTTGAAACACATAGACACCGTGGTCTTGATTTCCTCTTGATAACTCAACATCCCCGTCTGATAGACGTCCATTTGCGCGGACTGATAGAACACCACACCCATTTCGGCAAGACTAATTTAGGACTGCGCCGTAAGCTCGAATGGACGACAGGCGGCGCAAAAGACCCTGAAAGCAGGGCAAACATCAGGGAAGCCCTAATCAGCGTGTATAGGCTTGATAAAAGCGTGTATGGGCTGTACAAGTCCGCTGAAGAACACACCAAAATCAGAACCAAGCGTAGCAAGGTTCTGTACCTGATACCCATCGCAATAGCCATGCTTGGTGGAGGTTTGTATTATTTCGCTTCCTTTTGGAAAAATATGGAAAAACCAATAGAAACAGCGGGACAAACGGCACAGGCACACGTTGCCGCGCAAGCGGCAAGCCCCGAAGCGCAGGCGGCAGCCGCTCCCGCGGCGGACGACGGCGCAGCGGGGCAGTACGTAGCCGCAAAGGTGCAAACGCCGTCAGAACCGCCAAAGCCCCATCTGACAGAAGAAGACTATCAGCCTCGTATCGCCGAACGCCCCGAAACCGCACCGATATACGACGGCATGAACAAAGCCGTAAAAGTCATGCCTTGGCCTGCCGCCTGTATCAAAGCAGAGAACCGCTGCACCTGCTACACCGACCAAGGCACGAAGATTAAAGACATCGGCAAACAGACCTGCTTGAACTACGTCAAAGACGGATTACCATTCAACCCCTACAAAATGCAGACGGCAGAAGCCGCAAAACCGACGGAGACCGCATACACGCCTGACCAGCCGCAAGTCTTGACAATGGGTGGAAAGAGTCCGCAGAATTTGATGTATGACGGATACGAAGATAAAGCCCTAAGTAATGAGGGCGGAAAGGTTAATTGATGAATTACGCATACATCCCAATTTTTTGGGTAATAACAGCTTTTTTTGTTGGACGTGCTTACGAAGTAGGCGGCATGAAAAAAGCATTTAGTACCTTTTTAAAATCGGTGGGTATTGTTATCTTAGCATCTATAATATATGTAATAATCTTTGCTGGTATGGGTTATTTAAATAATATCTAGTTATTTAAACACAAGTCAGGGGGAGGACGTCCAGAAAGATTTGTAAAGACAGCTTTATCGTCTTTATAAATCTTTTTGGATACCCCTTGACGCTCACGCACCAAAAAACGCTAAAAAGCGGGGTTGGTGCGGTTTTTTTGCGCCAACCCCTGCCACGTGGCGAACGTCGCCGAAGGCAAAAACATTTAAAGCCCCAAGCCCTGAACGTGAAACCAGCATTTTCAGGGCTTGGCGTTTGACGAAACACCAAGCAAAGCCCGTGACTTCGTAAGTACGGCACAGCTACAAGGCTGTAACAAAGATTGAAGCACGGGTTTTCTAATAACCTGAATTTGAACACTATCTAGGGCAAAAAGCCCGTATTCATAAGGCAAAACCCCATGTACTTAGGCATAGACGTATCAAAAGCAACACTAGATTGCTGTCTGATTTCAGACGGCCTTTTTTTTGAGCGTAAGTTCAAAAACAGCAAGGTTGGATTTCAAGAATTGAAAGACTGGCTGAAAGAAAACGGCGCAACAGAAAGGCTGCATTGCTGTTGCGAAGCAACAGGGAAATACTACGAAGCAGCAGCTGAATATTTGAGCAGATACTACCGAATGAGTGTAGAGAACCCACGTAAAATAAAAGGTTTCGGAACAGCCGTTTTACAAAGAAGCAAAACAGACCGCCAAGACGCAAAAACCATAGCCCAATACTGCAAAGCACTAGAACCCCGACCGTGGCAGAAACCCACCGAAGCACAAACAAAACTGCAAGAACTGACACGATACCAACACCGCCTGAAACGCCAAAAAGCAGCCGAACAAACCAAACTCCAAACCGCCCCCACCTACCTGCTCCCACTGATACAGTCCACCATTATCCATCTTCAACAGCAAATCAAAGCCGTTCAAAACCAACTGAACCAGTTTCACAAAGACAATCCCGACTACAAAACCCAAAAAGAGCGCCTGAAAACCATCACAGGCATAGGCGAAGCAGCGGCCAACAGCCTTTTGTCAGTTCTGATCCAAAAGGAACGATTCAAGAGCGCAGCGCAATTTGTAGCCTACCTAGGCTTAGACCCCAAGGAAAACCAGTCAGGAACAAGCCTAAAAGGCAGACCGCGTATTTCTAAGTTGGGCAATACCCATTTGCGAACAACCTTGTTTATTCCGGCTATGCACGCATACCGAAGCAGAAACTTTGCCAAGTATGTAAGCCGACTGCAAAAGAACGGCAAAAGGCCGAAAGTGATAATCGTCGCACTTATGCGGAAACTGGCGGTAATAGCGTTCACACTTTTGAAGAACGGCCAAGATTTTCAAGTGGAAAGATATAAATGAAAAATTAAACCGGATTTTCGCCGGCGATTTTTAGTCTACTGAAAAATAAATAAAAAAATAAAACGCAAAACCATTTAATATCAAACAAAACACCCTGAACAAATCAGGGTGCGTATTGTTGCAACTTTAAGAAATGTAAAGTTTATTGACTGTGAAATACACTATCTTTGTTTGTCTTAAGCGGCGGCGATGCCAAATCCTGTCATCAATGCCGTGCCTTTGTCGGCGGCTTTGGACACATCTCCTTGTACGATTTCAAACCCTGCCCTGATTCGAACTGTACGGCCTGTATTGGCAACGTGGCTGGTACCGATACGGATTTTGTCGAAAGCGGTATTCCAAGGTACAACGGCTATATGCCATTCACCGTAGGAATAGGTATTGCCTGCTCGGTTGACTTTGCCATCCACTGTGGCATTTTCCGGCATGCGTAGGGTAAAACCGTTTTCGCCATGAGTAGCGGTTACGCCGCCAACGGCAGAACTTTCGCCCGTCATCGGCAGCAGGATAAACGCTGCCCCTGGTGTGCCTCCTTTTTCAAGTTTGAACGGCATAATAACTGTGGTCGGAGTACCGGTTGCGGCACTAACTCCGCTACTTTCGATATAGCGGTGGCCTCTACCGTTTTCGCCTGCCTGTGCCTTCATGTAACGGATGTTGCCTTCTTCTCCAAATGCACCTACCCATCCTTCCGGCTCTCCTGCACGTAGTGCATTGATGATGCTCTTCAGACGAGCCTCACTATTGCTGCCAACGGCTTCGGTGGAGCTGGATTCGAGGCCGTTAAATGTGAATTTAATATATGTTTCTGGGGCGGCAGGTGCAGGCTGTTCATTAGTGGGTGCCGGCCGTTCAGGTTCTTCTTTAGGTGTTGCTGAATCAGCTTTTGGTACTACCGTTTCTGGTGTCGGCTGTGTGACTGTCTCTGACGCTTTGCCTGCTGTCGATGCTTTGAGTTTAGTGATTTCGGCCTCTAAATCTGTCAGCTTCGCCTGCATCAGGGTGGCGGCATAGTCAGTAGTCTGTGTATTTTTGTGGTTACGCGCACCTGTCCATACTTCTACTGTATCGGTCAGTTGGTTGTGCATGTAATTTTCGGCAACGGTACAGTTGTCTAATTCGCCGATAGGGTAGAAACCTGCACTTAGTAGGCCGTTTCGGTATTTAACTGTGTCAACTGTATAGGGTTGTCCCACTTCGGTTTTTCCCTGCTCGGCGTTCTTGTACGGGGTAATATCGCAGTGATTGCCGACAATGGACGAGCCGCGCAACTTGCCGATTATCATCTGGCGCATGAAGTTGCCGTCGGGTGAGTTTTGAATGTAGTTCCCGCGGATTTGTGCAGCCAACATTGTGCCGTAACGCGCTTCTGCGCCCACGCTCATGCCGTATGTCGATGTGTTGACGGTTGCGGTAGCCGTCGCACCCGTACCACCGCCTCCTTCGAGGGTTACGGTTGGCGGTGTGTCGTAGCGGCTGCCGATGCGGCGCAGCTTGATTTCGGTAACTTTACCGTCTTTCACTACTGCTTCGCCTTCTGCGCCGAAGGCTTCCGCACCGCCTCCTGTGATGATGACTTTAGGGGCGGTGGTATAGCCGCTGCCACCATTGGTAACAGCAAATCCTGAAACGTAGCGCATGCCGTAAAAATCGCCGAACGGCAGGGCAAACGTAAACTGGTTGCGTTCAATCAAAAAGTGGTTATGCCCGTAGTTGCATTGCAAACCGCGCGGGGCATAGACCGTATTGTCGTTAATTAGTTGACGGCAACGCAGCCACCATTTCTTCTGATTGCGGCGGGAAAGCACTCCCAATGCACCATTAATCGGATGAATGCCGATATTGCCGCTGACAATGGTATTCCCGGTAATTTCGATATTGCTGTCTTGGTAATAGAAACTGTACGGGTCTGCAATTTTGGAGGCGCGTCCGTCCGTCGCGGCAAATACTTCTTCGATCACGGTGGAAATGCCGTAGTACATGGCACGGCCACTGTTGTTTACGATTTTGACGTTGTTGCCGGTATGAATATCCATTACCTTGCGCTTGCCAAAACCGAACACGTTGTCGTGGATGAATAGGTTGTCCATTGGCAGGTATCGGGATGTGCATTGCTGATAACCCGGATCGAGGCTGACGGTGGAATTATTCCAGCCACGCACATGTTCTAGATGCGCATCGGGGTGTCCGACTACAGAATCAGGTGCGAAGATGCCGCAAAGTTCGTAGCCTGATACGCGGACTGCTTCCACACCGCAGGTATAGTTGTGGTTAAAGTATCCGCCCGTGATGCGAGTGTTGACGGCAACCATGCCTTTTTCGTAGGCCTTGGCGACTTCGCCGGCGCCTACATCCTCTCCGGACGGAGAACCATGTAAACCTGCAATTACTGCGCCGCCAGTGAATCCCCGTACGTCGAAGTAGCGGATTTCTGTGCCTCTGCAGTCGAACAGTCGCCAACCGTAACCGCGACTCCATACCTGACCACCGCGCCAGAGGCCGAATGTGGGCGCAACCGTGCCGTCATCTTGCGGGAATTGCGACAGGCCGTCTGAATTCCAGTAGCCGCCGACGCTGCGGTAGCGTTGGCTCGATTCGTCAATGTGCAGTTGGCGGATTTTTTCGCGTGTATATCCTTCAGGTTGTTGTACGCCTGATGTATCAGCCGAATTGTTCATGTAACGGGCAACATCGTGGGACAGTGTGGTGGTATTGAAACCTGCCTCCGCCGTACCTTTCAGCGCCATACCCGTGCCGATGTGCGGTTTTTCGCGCGTCCAGCCGTCGATATGCGGAATCCAGCGTTTGTCAGGGTCGGCCATGCCCGATGTGTAGCCATAGTCTTTATAGGCACGGGTGGTAATTTTGCCGCCGTGCAGAATGGTGTTGCCCTCGGATTTGCCGCACAAGTGGAACACGTCCTGCCCCATTTCTTCCACGCAAAACTCTGCCAACGAGAAGTCGTACACATTAAAAACGGAATGATGAAAGGTAATGCAGGGCTGTTGGCCGTTGACCGTCAGCTTCATGCCGCCGACGGAAATTTGCCGTCCGTCCGCGCCGTAGTATTCGGGTTTGTAACCTGTATTCTTCGTTACCGGAAAAAAGCCGCCGCGCGAAGAAATAAAGACGTTAGACGGTAGACGGTCGTACCATGCCTGAATCAGACGGACGATATTCAATGCGTCTTCTTTGGAAGGATTGTTTTTGTACCAACCGTCGTAAACTTTTTTGCGCAGTTCGGGCGTCAAGGCGTCCTCGATATAGAACTTGCCTTTTTCAATGGCAATCTTGGCAGCAGCTTGGATTTGTTCGCCCTCGAACTTGGCCTGTTCGGTAATAATCAGCGATGGTGTTTTGACATCGGCAAAGGCATTGCCTACCGCTTCTGATACCTTGGCAGGTGTAATGAGGTGGATGTCGGACGTATTGTCGTTTAGTTTCAGACGGCCTTCTTCGTCAAGAGAGGCGGTCACGTTTGGATTTTCTGCAAGTTTTTTGGCTTTTGCGGATTCTTCTTTTGCCGCCACTACTGCATCGGTAATTGCCAGTACGGCTTGATCTAATTTTGATGTCATTGTTTATTTCCTAATTTTTTATACACTTCTGCCAGTGTTTCGTCGGTCAGGTCAGTGGATGCAGCTGGATTCGGAGTAGGGGCAACCGGTTGTTCAGGTCTAGTTGACGGTATGTGTTCCGTGCCGTTGCCGTTTTGTGTTTCTTTAATGACCTCTTTTACGATTTCCCGTATTTTTTCAGGAGATACGCCGGCGGTTGGTGTGCTTTCGGCAGGGGATACGACGACTAGCCCCTGCTCCATGATGCTGACGCGGACGGGTTCGGTACTCTCGCCGATAATGCCGCTGACGTTGGTAATGGAGGGAGCAATGTAGATTTCTCCGCGCAGGACGGTACAGACGATTCCCCCGAAAACGGCGCGTAGGTCGTATTGGCCTAATGTCCATGCGGTGTTTTGAGTCAAGTGGGCGGGGAAAGTAATAATAATTTCTTGCCCGCTGACACTGATTTGGGGGCGTAGCTCTTCGCCTGTCTGCCCGCGGACAGTCATTGCCCATTGCGCGGATTTAGGCTCGAATGGCAGGCCTCCACCGTCAAAGCCGATTCTGAAAATACGGGTATCGCCTTTGTATAAGGTCAGGTTTTTTGTCTGGATGGTCATTTGAGACTTTCAGGGAAGTGGGCTTTTTGTTTTTCGCGAAGATAGGCGGCTCGACAGTGGCTCTTCTGCCAGAAAAATAGTGCGTCAACTGCTTTTCGGATGGCTGTCCAGTGACTTTTGTTTGCTTCGACATCTTTGCGGTAGAGGCGGCTGGACAGGGTCTCGTCCGGGTAGCCGCCAAATACGGCATTAATTGTTTGGTCGGCAGCAATGGCAAGATTCTTGAAGTAGGCTTTGATGTTTGATTTCATTTTCAGGCGGCCTTGTAAATCAGATATTGATTTCGGTGTTGATGACGTTGAGTTCGTCTAAGTTTTGGGCGGCTTCGATTTGTTTCTCGATGGCTTGGCGTTTGCCTGCAACGGTAGCGCAGAGGGACTCATAGGCAACGGTTTTGCGCAGGGCGGCGGCTTTGAGTTTGTCTGCATCTATTCCGCGCGATTGGGCAATTTGATCTAAAACGGGCGTGGCCGCGCTTTTATCTACCGACCATGCGCTGGCTTCAGCGGCCTGGATAGGCCAGCTCTGCACTTCAAAGGCAGGGAGGTCGTCCATGCCTGATTTTTGGGCAACAATGGTTTGGGCTTGACGGTTGATGGCGCGGATTAAAGCAGCCTTGGACGCGTTTAGAAATTCGGCTTCAATTTGTGCTTTTTTGTCTTGGTTTTCCATCCATTTTTCTCCATCCCATTCGTCAAACTGTGAGGAAGGTTTTAAAAATGTCAGGTCGTCTGAAAGGCTGCCGATTTGGTCGATGATAACGGCTGTGCGATCAGTTTTTCGGTAGGCAGTTTTGCCGCGATGGTCTTCGATGAAGTCCCAGCCTTCGCCGTTCCAGCGGGCGGCTTTGCCTGCGCTGATTTGAGGCGGGTCGGTGTCGATGCAACCGGCGGGAATCAGATAGCTGCCGTCGCGTGCCATGATGTCCAGATCGGCTGTGGTTTGGCCGATGTAGAGATGGTCGGCATCAAGTTGGCAAACGGGTTTTGTCCATTGGATGTTTTGGGTCATTTTTTTACCTTTCTAAACAGTTTAAGGCGGCTTATGCCTTGATGCATGCCAGCAGGGCGATATTTCTAGGACGGGTTTCAATGCCGCCAGCCGGGTCGGTTTGGCCGACAGTGTCAACCGATACGGTTGACGGATTGCTACCCCTGTCGGTGTCGGACATGCGGTTGACGCCGATGCCGTGGCTGTGGCTGCGGAACTCATCCGCCTGCCATGAGCCTAAGACACGATTTCTATCAATTTCTCTGCCGTCATCCCATGATCGGATAAATTCGCCGCGCAAGTCGGGCAAGTTGAAAGTGGTGCGTCCGTCACCACGGCCGTAACGTTCGCCGATGGCGGCGAACAGGTTGGCATAGACGGTACGGGATACTGCCGCGCCGTTTGCTTTTAACCATCCAAATGGTGGGACATCTTGGGCAAAGTAGGCGACGGCACCAACGGGGACGCCTACATTCATCACGTTGTTATCGACACGCGCAATCAGTCCGGGCGTGTCCCAACCGATGGCAATTTGATGATTCTGCCCGCCCAAACCTACTGCGCCTCCGCGTCGGATACTGTTGTCGTAGGCGGTTTTGACGGCTTTGGATGTGGCAAGATTGTCGGTACTGTCCAGATTGACGGCATCTGATTTGTCGGACATAAGGGCGATTTTGACATCACTGTATGTCAATGTACCGTCGTCTTTAAGTTGCAGATATTTGCTGCTCTTGGAATTACGCAAATAAATATCTTTGGGACCGGTATGGATATCGGCAGATTTTCCATTGCCGGATACGGACAGTCCCGCATTAAATACGGCTTTTGATGTAAAGGTTTTGACACCGCCGACGGTTTGGTCATTTGATAGCATGACGCCGTTTTCTTCGGTCAAGACGGTTCTCATGCCGATATAACGACCGTTGGCATCCCAAGCAGAGGTAACGAGCTGAAACGGATTGGACGACGAGCCGTATGAGAAACCGATACCGCGGGCGTGTGCGCCGTTCACTACTTCCGGATGGGCAATGTGGATTTCCATTGTTGGCAGGGTATTTCCGTCAAGCTGACGGGCATTGGATCGGTAAAATCCACTTTTGGTATAGCCTCCGGACTGGTCTGCATAGTAGTTGGTGGTGGCGACATTCATTTTGTCAGTAGCAAGTCGGGCGGCATTGGCTTCGACCCAACTTTGATAGGCGACGCTTTCCGATCCGGATACGCGCGGGAATTGTACGCGCCCGATTTCTCGACCTCCCGATGTAAAAACATAATTGAAGCGTGCGCCGTTTTCTCCTGTAGATACGGAGGCGGTCTCAAAACGCCAGTAGCTGCCGTCGCTATTGGTAAAACGGATTTTTTCCCATGCGTTGGTTTGAATGTTGAGCTGGCCTTCTATAACTTGCGTACCTTTATTGCCAATCTTGGATTCGACTTGGGTTTTAAGGTATAAGGTGCGGTTAGCTAGCGCTTGCAGGGGTTGATTGATTGGGGCATCAGTGCCGCCTATAACGCGGTCGCCTGGTTCGATGAGGCGGACGTTTTGGGTGTATTGGTTGAGTTCTTTTGCGTTGGCCATTTTTTATCCTTTAGGGTCAGGCTATGCCGAAGTTGTAACTACCGTCGAATGTGATTTCTCCGTTCCAATAGATAGAGTGGTCTCGGTAGTCGAGGCTGTGCAGTTCGCAACGGAGAGGGACAATTCGTTCCAACCATTCTCGAAGCTTTTGGGCTTCATTATTGGTAACCGGGCGGCTTAATTTAATGCTGTATTTCGCCCATTCTCCATTGCTGCCTCCGAATAGGTGTGTGCCGTCAAAGACGGCGTTTCCGTTCCAGTAAAGATTGGCGGTATTTTCGATGATTTGTATTTCTCCGTACCCTAGGTCACGGAAAAGGCGCCTGATGACGGATGGTGTCCCTTTGTGCTGATGCTTTTGAATATAGTTTTCTATCAGTTTTCGGCGTGCGATTTCGGTGTCGGTAATATTCCAGCCTTCGTCACTGCCTATGGAGCGTTCCCATGCAAGCCATGGTATGAATTCTGGAGGGCAACTGTCGGGAATGCGGCTTTTGGTAATGACTGCGAGGTCGAAGACAGTTGCCAGTTCTTGCGATGTCAGGCGTGCAAGGGCTTGCAGGAGGTCGGTGTTGTTGGTTGGGATGACTGTCGGCATGGCTTAGGCTTCTGTCAGAATGGTTTCTGTAATTTTTATAAATTCGCCGTCTGTACACAGGATGTCTTGTCTTGGCTCTATCAGCTCTACTTTTTTGACGCCATCTGTATCAAGTGCGCCAATGATTTTTGACAAGGCAATTTGTGCGCCGAGTCTTTTATGTTGCTCTAGCATTTGATTGAGGTCTTGAAGCTGGCGGGCTTTGACGATTTCTTTGTCTGGGCCGTCTTCATAGGTAATACGGGCGGATATGCGTATTTCTTTCGGGGTGCCGGCGTGGACGGTTACGGTATCGCAGAGTGGGCGTCGGATCTCGTCGCTAAGATAGGCATTGACGGTTTCAAGGGTACGGCCACTAGGTATGCCTTGGTTGCTGGATGTTTGGATATAAACAGCGACTGTTCCTGGAGATACTCTGACGGCGCGGGCATCAGTAATATCGGGGGCGGCATCAAGGGCATGGGCTTCGTATGCTGCACGAGGCCCTGCCGCTGCGAGTTTCTCTGGATATAACTGGACGCGCCGGCGGAGGTCATCGTCGGTTTCGTAAACGGCTTCTGTGGGGGGATTGGTGGTTGGATCGGCAGCGATGATGGTTTTCCGCTCTATGCCTTTGGCTGCGGCAAGGTGGTCAAGATCGCTTCCTTGTGCGAAGGCTAAAAGTGTTGCTGCAGCTGCTTGGTTTATGCGTTGACGCAGGATGATTTCTTGATATGCCTGTTGTTGAAGGTCGATGGTCAGTGGCTCTGATTCGAGTTTCAAGGTGGCTGCAATGGTTGGACGTATGCCAGCCGGGACGAGGGCGATGAGGTTCGCTTTTTTGCGCTCAAATATGGTCTCAAAGTCGAGTTCTTCGATGACTTTGGGGGCTGGTAGGCGGGTTAGGTCAATTTCTGCCATGTTTCTGCGTTATTGGATTTGGAATGTTTGTTCTGTGCCGTCGGTCAGGGTTGTGACTATGGTAATGGCTAGTTGTCCGTTGGCGGCGGCGGTCGGGTCAAAGTGTATGCTGCGCACGGTAATGCGCGGCTCCCATGCCGCTATGGCAGTGACGGCAGCCTGATGGCAGAGTGCTATAACGGTCTGGGTCATCGGCATATCTATCAGCTCTGGCAGAAGGCTACCGTAGTCTTCTCGCATGAGGCGGCTACCGATGCGAGTGAAGAGTATGTTCTTTATGGATTGGGCTATGTGTTCTTTTAAGCCGATGCCGCGTCCTGTTTGGTCGTTGGTCATCTAGGCTGTCCTGTTGTGCCGCCGCTGTCGCCCTGGTGGGTGTGGGTGGTTAGGTTGACCCCGTTACTGATGATGCTGCCTGATTCTTGGCGTATTGTGCCTTTGATAACTGCTGCCGCTCCACCTTTGCCACCACTTCCTGCCATGCCGCCCTGATATGTAAGTAGTCCGGTAACGTTTAGCTTGCCTTTGATGTCTGTCTCGGGACTGTCGATAGTCAGGTGTTTGGTGTGTACGGTGGCTTTTTCTTTGACGGTAATATCGGCAGTTTTGATGCCTTCGATTTGTAGATGGCTTTTTGCGTGGTTGTATTTAAACTCTGCTCCATCAGGCATGAGGATGATGGTTTCGTCTGGGTTTTGGGATGGGGCAGGATGTTGGGAGGTTGAGAAGCCGCAAATAATAATTCCGTTTTCGGGTTCTCCGCTGGGAGAAAGTATGATGCAACCTTCGCCGATGGAAGGTAAACGCCAAATTGATACGCCACCCGCTGCAGGAACAAAGTATGGCAACCAGTCTGTAATGAGACCGCCGTGTTGTGCGCGGATTCTGTTGGCAACAGGGTCGGTTTGTGAAACTGTGCCGATTTTTATGAGGTTTTCAATTTTGCGACTGGTCATGGGATGATGTAGTCTCCGATTTTTAGGCTTTCAGCTGCTTTTTTGCTTTCAAACATGGCTTTGCGGTCGAATTTCCAGCCGTATTCATTTTTTAGTCTGACGGTAATGAACCATAAGCCGCAAAAAAATAAGGGGCGGCTGTGGATTGCTATGACTTGGCAGGGTTCTTTGAACATGGTCTTGGTTTTGGTTTTGCTGTTTTTGGAAAGCCGCCGTTGTGGAGTGGCAACGGCGGCTTTTTGGGATGCCGTCTTTCCGGCTGTCATTACTCAACAATCACAAGGAACATATCACTTCAGATGACGATTTGATTTTGGCAAAGAGTGAATATGTGGGCAAGCAGATGGGGTTTTGGGTGGGTTTTTTAAGTTTTGGATATATAAAAAGGTCGTCTGAAAACTTTTCAGACGACCTCAAAACTATTTTATCCGATACTTTTCCCGTAATGCCATCACATCTCGACCAAGGTTTTCCAGCATTTCTCGTCGCTCCTCTAAAAGCTCTGATCGGTCATAAGCGCGTTCTGTCTTATCCGTAATGCCATGCGAAAGCAGTAATTCCCCTACATCTCTGCGAACCTTATAAACCTCCCTCAAATAAGTCCGTGCTAGACTCCGCAAACCGTGTGCCGTCGTATCCAGCCTCATTTTAGTACGAAGCTTTAGTCTGACTGTCTCGGACGACAATGGCTTGGTAAACCCTGAACCTTCAAATAAGAATACTCCATTCACATTTAATCTTAATGCCTCAAAATAGATTCGTGTCAAAGCGGAACTTAATGGGACAACATGCGGCCTTGTTTTCATCCGTTCAATTGGAATTTCCCAGGTTCCTGCCTTTAAGTTAATTTCATCCAGACGAGTTCCTGCTGCTTCCGACGGCCGCGTCATACTCAAAAGTTGCCAATAAATTAATAGCCGCGCTCGTTCCCCAATTCCCTTAGATGTTTCTAACTTCTCCACTAAGAGTGGTAGCTCATCAAAGCGCAGTGTATCGAAATGACGTTCAGGCGGCCTATCGAATACTTGTTTCCCAATAACACTGACTGGATTTATAGTGATAGAGCCATCTGCTACAAAATAATCAAACATCAATCCCAATGCACCTTTGACCCGCCTCAAATATTCAAGCGCCCCGCGTTCTTCCATTTTCCTTAAAACAGCTACTATATCTGCCGTCTTGATCGAACGAATATCCTTTCCCTTAAAAAAAGGTAGTACATTCAATTCTAAAGCCGACAGTACTTGCGCTGCATAACGCGGATTTTTACCCATCCCTTGTTTGCCACCTGATTTCTTCCATTTTTCAAACCAAAGTACCAAGCAATTTTCAAAACGAAACTCTGCTCCTACGTCCGCAGAAATTGCCTTCGGATCAGTTCCATTTCTGATTTTTTCTAACATCTCCTTTCGCCATGCCCGCGCATCTGCTAGTCCGAAACGTGGAAATAAACCCAGCGTCAATGTGTTCATTTTCCCATCAGGGCGGCGGTATTGTAGCCTCCAAGACTTAGAACCTGAAGGCAAAATCCATAGGGCAAGCCCACCCCCATCTGGTAATTTGTAAACCTTCTCTTTAGGTTTTGCTGTTTTAATTTGAGACAGGCTTAATGGCGTCACAATTTTTGGCATGAAGTGTTACTCCTTGGGTAATAACACATAAAATACCACAAAAAAGATAAAAGAATTGAAATATACCCGAAATGAATTTAAGGCAGATGAATAACAAAAAAGGCTAAGTTATTGATAACCTAGCCTTTAATATGCGGTTTTAGAAGTAATGAAAAACTTATAAAAATGAAAATGGCAGAGAGGAAGGGATTCGAACCCTCGATACGCTATTCACGTATACACGCTTTCCAGGCGTGCGACTTAAACCACTCATCCACCTCTCTGTGGACTATTATCCTGACTTGTTATCAGAATAATGTAAAACTTGACTGATTGATTTATCAGTGGTGCCCAGGAGAAGACTCGAACTTCCACACCCGTGAGGATACTAGCACCTGAAGCTAGCGCGTCTACCAATTCCGCCACCTGGGCAATTTAAATTTTCTTAAGCAAAGAAGCACCAAATTATTTGGTGCCCAGGAGAAGACTCGAACTTCCACGCCCGTGAGGACACTAGCACCTGAAGCTAGCGCGTCTACCAATTCC